>NZ_DATEPI010000151.1:0-35240 GCF_035273305.1 Bradyrhizobium sp.
GCCGCGCGGTTGGTCAAATCCTGACTTTGCCTTTACAGCCCTTCTGCTTGACCTGCCGCTGATTCGCAGCCTTTCAAGATGTCTTGGCGGCGTTTCCAGACTAAAAGGATTCGCAACCTGAATCCTCCAATCAAGGGCAGGCGTGTCGGTCACCGAACACAGACGCATATCGACGCTAGTCATGGGCCGCTTCGCGCGGAACCTGATGGCGCGAGCAACCGGCGGCTCGGTTGCGCTGTCGCGGATGTGGCCGGGCCGAACCGATCGTCTCATTATCGCCCCGCACGATCTACGCACCGCCGATGCCACCCGGGCGGCCGAGATCTATGCCGGCCGATTTGTTTTCGCGGGCAAGATCGTGACCTGCCATGGCCGATCCGTTTTCGACCTCGAGCCTCCGTCCGAAGACTGGGAGGTGGCGCTACTCGGCTTCGGATGGCTCCGACATCTTCGCGCCGCCGATACCGCGCTGACACGGGCGAATGCTCGCGCGCTGGTCGATGACTGGATTTCGAATGCGGCCCGCAAGCGCTCCACCGGCCGACGGCCTGACGTGCTGGCGCGCCGGGTCATCTCACTTTTGTCGCAAGCACCTCTAGTGCTCGGCGATAGCGACGGAAAATTCTATCGGCGCTATTTGCGCGGGCTGACGCGCGAAATTCGCTACCTGCGCTATACGACGCTTGATATTGACGGCGTGCCGCGCCTGCAGGTGCTGATCGCGCTTTGCTATGCCGCGCTCTGCCTTGCCAATCAGGGAAAACACATCCGCACCGCCACCCGCAAACTCGCCGATGAACTGCAGCGTCAGATACTCCCCGACGGCGGACACATCTCGCGCAATCCCGGCGCCTTGATCGAGCTTCTGATTGATCTATTGCCGCTGCGGCAGACCTTCGCCGCGCGCAATATCCCGCCACCGGCCGCCTTGTTGAATGCGATCGACCGGATGATGCCGATGCTGCGGTTCTTTCGGCACGGCGATGGCAGCTTTGCATTGTTCAACGGCATGAGCAGCGCGCCCTCCGATCTGCTCGCTACCGTGCTCGCCTATGACGACACGCACGGCCTGCCGATGTCGTACATGCCTCACAGCGGTTTTCAGCGCCTTGATACCGGTGCGATGACGGTGATCATCGATACCGGCGCACCGCCACCGCCTAGCGTCAGTCAAGATGCGCACGCCGGCTGCTTGTCTTTTGAACTGTCGTCCGGTCCGAGCAGGATCGTGGTCAATTGCGGCATGCCCACCACCGGGCGCGACAACTGGCGCGCCTTTGCGCGCAGCACGGCGGCGCATTCGACCTTGACCTATCAGGACACTTCATCCTGTCACTTCGTTGAGCTCTCCGCCATGAAGCGCCTGTTGCACGGCGCGCCGATCGTCAGCGGCCCGAGCCAGGTGGAAAGCTATCGCGAGGTGGTCGCCGACGGGATGTTGTTGAGCACGGCGCATAATGGCTATCTGGCGCGGTTCGGCGTGATGCATCGGCGGACGCTGATGGTTGCGCATGATGGCTCCAGGCTCGACGGCGAGGACACGGTGTCGCCCGCGCCGGGCACACGGATCAAAGGCAACGATACGGAGTACGCCGTGCGGTTTCATCTTCATCCCTTGGTGAAGGCGAACAGGCTCAGCGATGGCCGCGGCGTGATGCTGGTGCTGCCGAATCGCGAGGTCTGGACTTTCGAGGCGCTCGACGACAACGTCGATCTGCAGGACAGCGTATTCCTGGCTGGAAACGAAGGTCCACGCCGTACCGCCCAGATCGTCATTCGGCAGAATTCGCGGCGGGCGCCATCCATCCGCTGGAGCTTTGTGCGCTCGACCACCTCAGCTCCGGCGGCAGGCGCTCGACGA
Source organism: Bradyrhizobium sp. (assembly GCF_035273305.1). Classification (GTDB taxonomy): domain Bacteria; phylum Pseudomonadota; class Alphaproteobacteria; order Rhizobiales; family Xanthobacteraceae; genus Bradyrhizobium. The sequence continues at coordinate 1,862 of NZ_DATEPI010000151.1, forward strand.
ACGGCCAGCCGCGAGCCCGAATTGCCGTTGTAAAATCGCCCGCAATCCCATGACAACTCGATGCTGGCGGTTTCTTGCCTCGAAAAACCGTGCTACCCGGCGGAATTATCCTGCAGGACATAGCCCATGACTGAGCATTTGCGTCGCGTAACCCGCGCCCTGTTGTCGGTTTCAGACAAAACCGGATTGATCGAATTCGCCCGCGCGCTGGCTGATCACGGAGTGGAGCTGGTCTCCACCGGCGGCACCGCGAAGGCGATCGCAGCCGCGGGACTGAAGGTCAGGGATGTCTCGGAGCTGACAGGCTTCCCGGAAATGATGGATGGACGGGTGAAGACCCTGCATCCCAAAGTGCATGGCGGCCTGCTCGCCATCCGGGACAATGCCGAGCACGCGAAGGCGATGAAGGACCACGGAATTGCGACGATCGAGCTGCTGGTGGTCAATCTCTACCCATTCGAAGCCACCGTTGAGAAGCGCGCCGGCTTCGGGGAGTGCATCGAGAACATCGACATAGGGGGTCCCGCGATGATCCGCGCTGCGGCCAAGAACCACGATGATGTCGCCGTCGTTGTCGAAGCCGATGACTATCAAGCCGTGCTCGACGAACTCGCTGCCAACGCGGGCGCAACGACCCTCTCGCTGCGCCGGCGTCTCGCGGCCAAAGCTTACGCGCGCACCGCGGCCTATGACGCGGCCATCTCGAACTGGTTCGCGGCCGAGCTGAAGACGGAAGCGCCGGATTTTCGCGCGTTCGGCGGGCGGCTGATCCAGGCGCTGCGTTACGGCGAGAACCCACATCAGACAGCGGCTTTCTATCGCACGCCCGATCACCGCGCCGGGGTTGCCAGCGCGCGGCAACTGCAGGGCAGGGAGCTTTCGTACAATAATATCAACGATACCGATGCTGCATATGAATGCCTCGCCGAATTCGATCCGGCGCGTACCGCGGCTTGCGTGATCGTCAAGCACGCCAATCCCTGCGGCGTCGCCGAAGCAACCAACCTCGTCAGCGCGTATGGCAAGGCGTTAGCCTGCGATTCCACATCCGCGTATGGCGGCATCGTCGCGCTCAACCGGACGCTGGACGCGGACGTCGCGCGCGCCATCACCGAAATCTTTACCGAAGTGATCATCGCGCCGGATGCGACCGAAGAAGCCATTGCGATCATCGGCAAGCGACGCAATTTGCGTTTGCTGCTCGCGGGGGCCCTGCCCGACCCGCGCGCGCCCGGTCTCACTGCCAAGACCGTCGCCGGCGGCATGCTGGTGCAGAGCCGCGACAACGCGGTGGTCGAACATATGACGTTCAAGGTCGCGACCAAACGGGCGCCGAATGATTCCGAGCTGCGCGATCTCAAGTTCGCCTTCCGCGTGGCCAAGCACGTCAAGTCCAACACCATCGTCTATGCCAAGGATCTTGCCACGGTCGGCATTGGAGCCGGCCAGATGAGCCGGGTGGATTCCGCGCGTATCGCCGCGCGAAAGGCCCAGGATGCGGCGCTCGAAGCCAAACTGAGCGAACCGATGACCAGGGGATCGGTGGTCGCCTCGGATGCGTTCTTTCCGTTTGCCGATGGACTTCTGGTCGCGATCGAGGCCGGCGCGACCGCTGTCATCCAGCCCGGCGGCTCGGTTCGCGACGATGAAGTCATCAAAGCCGCCGATGACCACGGCATTGCCATGGTATTCACGGGCGTCAGGCATTTCAGGCACTGAGCGTCTACTCTCGTGCCACGCCCGACAATGCTAGGGGCCGGCTGCTCGAACCGCCCCATCACGATTTAGTCGTTTTGCCCAGCGCGCGCAAAACCATATAGCATTTGCGATAATGTCAGGCTGGTGAAATCGCGGACACGACACGCATTAACTCGCAGCGGAATCTGATGGCTTTCCTCGGAGCAAATCGCGCCTGGATCTGTACTGCCATTGTCCTGGTGGTCGCGCTTTGTGCGCCTGCCGCCGCGCAGGACTCGCGGCCGGGCATTTCCAGCGAGGCCGTAGCGGATGCGAGCCGAGCCGTCGCCGCCAAACACGGCATTGTGGTCGCCCAGGAGAAAACCGCCGCGTCCATCGGCGCGGACGTGCTGCGACGCGGCGGCAATGCGGTGGATGGGGCCGTGGCTACCGCCTTCGCGATGGCGGTCACCTATCCGCGCGCGGGCAACATCGGTGGCGGCGGCTTCATGGTGATCCACTCGGCCGATCATCATGAGGACGTCGCGATCGATTACCGCGAGACGGCGCCGGGCGCGACGACGGCAAGTATTTTCCTCGGCCCGGACGGCAAGCCAGACGCTGCTAAATCGCGCGATTCCGCGCTCGGCATTGGCGTTCCCGGCACGGTCGCCGGATTGACGCTCGCGCTTGAGAAATACGGCTCGGGAAAATTCACGCTTGCCGCCTTGCTGCAGCCCGCCATCGATCTGGCGCGCAATGGCGTTGTCCTCGCCGATGATTCCGCCGACACGCTGCCGCGCTGGCACAATCGGCTGGCGCGGTGGCCGTCATCGGCCCGCATTTTTTCTCGGCCCGATGGTACTACGCTGCGCGAAGGCGATCGACTCATCCAAACCGATCTGGCGGCGACGCTTTCTGCCATTGCCGAACAGGGGCGGCGCGGATTTTATGAAGGTCCAATCGCGGACAAGCTGGTGAAGGCGATTGGTGAGGTCGGCGGGATCATGAGCGCAGGCGATCTCAAGTCGTATCAGGCTGTCATCCGCGCTCCGGTGACCGGAAGTTATCGCGGCTATGACATCGTTTCGATGCCGCAGCCCTCCTCCGGGGGCATCGTGCTGCTGGAAGCCCTGAACATCCTCGAGGGCTTTCCAATGCGGAACCTGAAACAGGGTTCGGCCCAATCGCTGCATCTCATGATCGAGGCGATGAAGCGCGCCTATGCCGATCGGGCGAGATATCTCGGCGATCCCGCGTTTGTCAGCGCGCCGATTGCCACTCTGCTGTCGAAAGATTACGCGGCCAGGCAGCGCGCCGGCATCGATCCGGAGCACGCGACGCCGTGGACCGACGCGCTCTCCGCCACGCCGCCGCGGGAAGGCGACAACACCACGCATTTTTCTGTCGTGGATAGCCGCGGCAATGCGGTCAGCAACACTTACACGCTCAATTTCAGTTATGGCGCCGGCCTGGTCGCGGAAGGCACGGGCGTGCTGCTCAACAACGAACTCGACGACTTCACCGCCGCGCCGGGCGCGTCAAATGCCTATGGCCTTGTCGGGTTCGAGGCAAACCTGCCCGGCCCCGGCAAACGACCATTATCATCCATGTCGCCGACTATTGTTCTAAAGGACAGCAAGCCGATTCTGGTGACGGGATCGCCGGGCGGCAGCCGCATCATCTCCACAGTCCTGCAAGTGATCGTCAATGTGCTTGACTATAAAATGGATGTCGCAGCCGCGGTGGCCGCACCGCGCCTGCATCATCAGTGGTTGCCGGATGAAGTGCGGCTAGAGGCCGGGTTTCCCGAAGACGTCCTGGCGGCTTTACGTGCCAAAGGTCATAGCCTGGCGCAGCCGATGGGACAGACGTCGGCGAATTCGATTGCCGTCACTGACAACGGATTGCTCGGCGCGCCCGATCCGCGTACCCGTGGCGCGGCCGCGGTTGGGGAATAACGCGAGGCGTGCAATCGTCGGGAACAAGCAGAGGGATGCAAGATGACATCGCTGAAGGGCAAGACGCTGTTCGTATCCGGCGGTAGCCGCGGCATTGGGCTTGCGATCGCGCTGCGGGCGGCGCGCGACGGCGCAAATGTCGTGATTGCCGCGAAGACCGCGGAGCCGCATCCGAAACTGAAGGGCACGATCTACACCGCCGCCGATGAGGTCCGCGCCGCCGGCGGCAATGCGCTGCCGATCATCTGCGATATCCGGGAAGAGGCTCAGGTGATCGCCGCGATCGATCAAGCCGTCGCCGAATTCGGCGGCATCGACATCTGCGTCAACAATGCGAGCGCGATCAGCTTGACCAATTCGCAGATGACCGACATGAAACGATTCGATCTGATGATGGGCATCAACACGCGCGGCACCTTCATGGTCTCCAAATATTGCATCCCGCATTTGAGGAAATCGGACAACCCGCACATTCTGATGTTGTCGCCGCCGCTCGACATGCAGGCGAAGTGGTTCCAGCATTCCACCGCCTATACGATGGCGAAGTTCGGCATGAGCATGTGCGTGCTCGGCCTATCGGCCGAACTGAAGAGCGCAGGTATTGCGGTCAACGCGCTCTGGCCGCGGACCACGATCGCCACCGCCGCGGTCGGCAATCTCCTGGGCGGAGACGCCATGATGCGCGCCAGCCGCAAGCCGGAGATCATGGGCGAGGCGGCCTATGTGATCTTCACAAAGCCCTCTCGCCAATTCACCGGGAATTTCTGCATCGATGACAAGGTGCTCTATGACGGCGGCGTACGCGACTTCGAACCTTATCGGGTCGATCGCTCGGTGCCCTTGATGTCCGACTTCTTTGTGCCGGATGACGACATACCACCACCGGGAGTCAGCGTGAGGGCGCTGCCGTCGGTGGGTGAGGTGCAGAAGTCGAAGTAGCAGCAAGCTGGATTAGGCTGGAGAGCGACGCGGGTGAATTCGCGAAAGCTGATCACAGGTGTGCTGACCATCGCGGTGCCGCTTACGTTGGCAATCCTCTACCGTCCTGATCGCGCCATCCGCGTCGCAACCGGCCTTGTCGCTCACAACGTCTGCTCGAAATCCTTTGTCTCCGGGCTCGATGCCGAGACGGTTTTTGTCGAGACGATCGATCGTGCCGGCATTACATTGTTGCGCTGGGGCTTGAGCTATCGCGTCGATCGCGCCGCTCAAACCGTCGAGGCGTCGCTGGCAGGGCTGCTTCGCAGCCACGCCGTATTCCATGAAGGACTCGGCTGCGTCCTCGTGCATGGTTCCAGGCAGCCCTACGTCCTCAAGAGTGACATCGCCGCGTTGAAGACGCCGAAAGCTCTGCCACTATTGCCCGAGATAGCGGGCAATGCTGTGGTTGAACCGGCGGATCCTTTGCTGAAAATCGCGCTCGACCATGCTTTCGAGGAGCCGGCCGCACCGCCGTTCCGGCGCACCAAGGCGGTCGTTCTGGTGCATCAGGACAAGGTGATCGCCGAACGCTACGCGGTCGGCATTGGCGTCGACACGCCGCTGCTCGGGTTTTCTATGACCAAATCGATCGTCAATGCATTGATCGGAATCCTGACTCAACAGGGACTCGTCACGCCCTCGATGCCGGCGCCGATACCGGAATGGCGAGCGGCCAACGATCCGCGCCATGAGATTGAGGTAGAGCACCTATTGCGAATGACGAGCGGGCTCGATCTCGACGAAACCAATTCCGGCTTCGACCCCTCGAGTCAGATGGAGTACCTGCATGACGACATGGCCGGGTTTGCGGTCAAAGCCGCCATGGTCGCGCCGCCGGGCAAGCGCTGGGCCTATTCGAGCCCAACCACTGAATTATTGGCGCGGATCATCCGCGACGCGGTCGGCGGTCCCGAGCAGACGCTGGCGTTCGCGTGGCGCGAATTGTTCAACCCGCTCGGGATGCGCAACGTTACCCTCGAATTTGATGGCGCCGGCACGCTGCACGGTTCCAGCTACATGCAGGCGAGCGCCAGGGACTGGGCGCGGTTCGGATTATTGTATCTGAATGACGGCGTGGTTGGGGGAAGGCGACTGCTGCATCCAGACTGGGTGGGCTTTTCAGCCGCAGCCACATTGGATACCGATTACGGCGCCGGATTCTGGACCAATCGGAGCGAGCACGAACATGCCAAGGCGCGCGTCAGGATAGGAATTCCGCGAGATGCGTTCTTTGCGTCCGGCGATCTCGGCCAGCGGATCGTGATCATTCCGTCGCAGCATCTGGTGATCGTGCGGCTCGGCGATTCCGTTGATCCGACCGGCGATATGCGAGGTCTCGGACGATTGGTCCAGGAAGTGATCGCGGCGATCCAGAACTGATGCTGCTCGCCCGATCAAGGTTATTTTTACTGCCAAATGGAATAACGGAACCACAGCAGCTCAGGCGATTAGTTCAACGCTTTTTGGGGCCAACGCATCGACTTAAGACGACGTGAATCTTCAGCCGCTTCTGCCAACAACCAATTCCGGAATGTGACGATCTTCGGCACGTTCGATGTGGCTTTTGGACAAACGATCCAGTAGGTCTTCGACAGCGGAAGGGTATCCGGAAACGGCCGCACCAGCCGGCCGTTGATGAGGTCCCAGGCCGCTAGGGTTGTCCGCGCTAACGCGACACCTTGGCCGTTGATGGCGGCGTCGATCACCATGCTGGCCCGATTGAGAACGGGACCGTGCGCGGCGCCAGCATCGTGAACATCTACCGCCCGCAGCCATTTTGTCCAATCCGCTCGGCTATCAAGGTGGATCAGTGGAAAGTTCAGGATGTCGGCGGGTTTGCGAAGGCGCTTGCGACCGGCCAGGAGTTTTGGGCTGCAGACCGCAAATAAGTTTTCCGAACTCAACTGGACGGTATCGAGCCCCGACCAGTTACCGTCCCCGTGCCGCACAGCGAGATCGACCTCCTCGCGCGCGAAATCGACGTGATGCAGTGTAGCCGACACGCGAAGGTCGATACCGGAATTCGCCTCGGCAAAATGACCCAGCCGGTGCACGAGCCACTTCGCCGCGAAATCGGGCGACGTGCTGACGGTCAGCACACCTGCGTTCTGGCGCTGCAGAAGCCGTTCAGTGCCGAGGGCAATTCGGTCCAGGGCATCGCGCACGACCGTTAGGTAGTCGCGACCAGCTTCAGTGATGACCAGCCGCTGGCGTTCGCGGTTGAACAGCTTGAGTGCAAGCCCTTCTTCGAGCGCCTTGACCTGCTGGCTGACCGCGCCTTGCGTGACACAGAGCTCTTCCGCGGCGCGCGTGAAACTCTCGTGCCGGGCCGCAGCCTCGAAAGCTTTCAGATTATTCAATGGCGGCAGGCGGGGGCGCATTGCACCACTTCATAAGTAAAACTAGGGCAGGCCGGAGAAAGCATGGTTTGCCGGCAACTGCCAAGCAGAGCAAATGGAAGGCCTCGAAACCAGCATTTCACGAGTTCAGGAGGTTGTCGATGTCAATCTCGAACATGTGGTTGGCTCGTCGGAGTTCGCAAATGCATCAGGAAAACTGGGGCGCTGAACTCGGCCAGAGGTCGCGTCGGTGGTGCCTTCGATGGGCTCGGCACGGCCATCGTCAGTCGCTCCGCGACCTCGCCGACAACCCGCATCTGCTCGCAGACATCGGTGTAACCCGGGAAGAGGCGCTGCAAGAGGCCCGCAAATTCTTCTTCGAGTGACCGACGTTTCGTCCATTCCGTTTCACCGAAAGCGAGGCTCAATGTCCGACCCGATCGTCTACGGCTTCCCGAGAAGCACCTATGTCAACATCGTCAGGTTGATCCTCACCCACAAGGACGTGGCGTACACCTTTGAAGATCTTGAAACGATGATGGGCAAGCAAGAGCACCTGGCGCTCCATCCGTTCGACCGCGTGCCTATCCTGAGGCACGGCGACTTCACCATCTATGAGACCAGCGCGATCGCTTCCTACGTGGACGAGGCGTTTGCCGGCCCGCGGCTCACGCCTCAAGATGTCCGCGCCCGCGGCCGGATGAATCAGTGGATCAGCGCCGTTAATTCCTACTACTACCCTTACATGATCTGCCATGTGACCCACGAGCGGGTCGTTTTTGCGGAACTCGGCATCCCATCGGACGAGAAAGTCGTTGCGCACGCGCTGCCCAAGGTCGAGCTCGGGCTCGGCGTCCTTGAGCGCGAACTCTCACATGGAAAGGACTATCTGCTCGGTTCCGAGCTCACGCTCGCTGACTTCTTCATGCTGCCGAGCACGTTCGCATTTAGCCTGACGGAGGAAGGCAGGACGATGTACCCCAAATTCCCGGCGTTCTGCCGCTGGCGCGAGCGGATGGAGAACCTACCCACGACCAAGCGGCAGCGGGCGATCCTGCCGCCTCGCGCTCCCATCCCCCACGCTCGCGAATGGGCCAATTCGCACCGCCCGAGATATTGATGCGGCATGATTGTCAAAATCTGCGGCGTTGGTAGATTGAAGATACGGGGACCGGCAGACTCCCCGTTAGACGGCTGTCCGTCCAAGCTCTGCGCAACACTCGGTATTCGAGGAGATTGCGCATGAACGGTCGTTTAACACGCCAGACATCCTCCGCAGCCGCACGCGCAGCCAAGCCGCTGAGGCAAGTTGGCGTCATCAAGATTCCGAATGGTGAAAACAGCGACTTCGATCACGCCGCGTTCGATCCCAAAACCCGCCGGGTCTTCATCGCGCATACGGCACGCGATTGCATCGAGGTGATCGATCACGAGGCGCAACAGCACATTGCGACGCTGCCGGGCTTTCCCGGCGTCGCGGGTGCTGTCGCTGATGACGGCGAGATCCTCACCACCAATCGCGGCGGCGCGACAATTACTTGGCTTGACGCTGAGACTTACAAAGTCAAAGCCGTTTTCCCATCGGGACCACGGCCCAATGGTGCCGCCATCATCAAGCGTCTTGGCATCGGCGTCGCCGCATGCATTGGCGACGGGCATCAAATCCCGACCCTGCAAATCGTCAATTTGAAGGACGGCACGCAAGGCGAGATCAATCTGCCAGGACGGCCGCGCTGGTGCGTCACTGACATGACGGCTGAACGGCTCTTTCTTTGTATCCGAGAGCCTTCAATGATCCTGGTGGCCCGGCTACCCGATCTTACTGACATTATCCATTGGCACCTGCCGTCAGGCGGGGCGCATGGCCTCGACATCGATCACGCTCGCGGGCGGCTTTACGCCGCGTGCGACGACGGCACGCTGGTCGAGACCGACTCCGGGTCCGGCGAAGTCACTAACGTCTGGCCGATAGCGGGACCTCCGGATGTGACATTCTTCAATCCGGCGACCGGGCTTGTCCACGTGGCGATCGGCGATCCCGGCCTTATCGAAACTATCGATCCCCGGACCGGCGTCTGTACCAGAACGATGATCGGTACGGGCGTTCACACCACAGCAATCGTCGTTCCCGACCGGCTTTATGTGATCTCGCCTTCGCATGGCGGCGTAGTCGTGCTGGCGGACGAGTGACACTCATTCCACAGGAGGACCAGATGAAATGGATTACCCGCGAACATGTGAAAGTTGACCGCGTCGCATGCCCTTGGCTTATCAGCAAATTCGTTGACAAAAATCCGGAGTTTGTCTTCGTGCCCGCCGACAAGGTGATGGCGGAAGCCAAGCGGCTCGATGCCATCCCCTACGACGTCAAAGACGTTGAGCTCGGCCATCACGGTAAGGAATGCTCGTTCGAGGCGATCCTGAAGAAATATAAATTGACGGGCGATCCTGCGCTCGTGCTGCTGGGCCGCATCGTGAACGGCGCTGATACCGACAATACGCTGTATCACCAGGCGGAAGGGCCCGGCCTCCAGGCCATCGCGGAAGGCTTCCGTCATCTCGGCTACAAGGACGATCACGCGCTCAATGCTGCTGAGTGGATCGTCTATGACGCGCTGTACGAATATTGCCGCGAGATGGTGAAGCGCGGCAAACCTGGAGGCCAGTTCAACAGTTAACCGCGTCAGGATGGGAATTCGGCGAGTTGCGTTGTTTGCGTCCGGTGATGAACGTTACCTTCCCACGGTATACGGCCCGCCCTTTTCGAGCGCGCGTTGATAGGCCGGACGCGCGTGAATGCGATCGAGAAACGCCATTGCCTTCGGATGACCCTGCTCCAGCCCGCCGCGAGCGGCGGCGGCTTCGAGTGGAAAGCTCATCTGAACGTCGGCCGCGGTAAATTCATTGCCGGCGAACCATTCAGTCTTCGACAGTTCGCTTTCCCAGAACGCCATGTGCTGCTTGATCTGCGGATTGACGATCGCGGTCAGCGCCTGGTTGGAGACTTTGCGCACCAGCGGACGCAACAAGGCTGGCGCCCGCTTCGGCATCAGGGTGAATAAAAGCTTGAGCAACAACGGCGGCATCGCCGAGCCCTCGGCGTAATGCAGCCAGTAGGTGTAGCGCAGCCGCTCGGGCGTCCTCGGCGGCGGGATTAATCGGCCTTGGCCATAAGTATCGATGATGTACTCGGCGATGGCGCCGGATTCGGCGATCACGTTGCCGGCGTCGGTGATAACAGGCGATTTTCCGAGCGGATGAATCGCTCGCAGCTCCGCAGGCGCCCTCATGTCCGGCTGGCGTTGGTAGCGGACGATCTCGTATGGAACGCCAAGTTCTTCCAGCAGCCAGAGCACGCGCTGGGAGCGAGAATTATTCAGGTGATGAACTGTCAGCATGGCGTTTTCCCGAGATCGCACGGCGCGCGGCGCTGGTGGTGCCAGTCGGAGCGTGAAAAGTCGAGATGCCGTTGATATAACCCGGGTGATATTGACGACGGGACGATTTATCCGGATAATATACCAGAAACAGGATGCGTCCCGTGAATCAGAAATCCGCGACTGCGAACCCCGCCTCCGGCTTTGTCGCCTTTGACGGAGACCGTTGCATCGCCTTCGGCGACCTTCGGTCGGTGGCCCGCACTGCCAAGGAGGTGCTCGGTCGGCGAGCGCAGTCCACGATTCTGGTGTTCGACCCGAACAGTGGTCCTGTCGATCTCGACTTCCGAGGTTCGCTAGAGGACGTCCTCGCCAGGTTGCCGGATACGGCAAACGCGCCGCTTGCGATATCTGAGCCTGCCGGCGCCCCGCCCCGCGGACCGGGACGGCCAAAACTCGGCGTGGTCGCGCGCGAGGTCACGCTGCTCCCGCGCCACTGGGAATGGCTGGCGCGCCAGCCCGGCGGGACTTCCGTCGCCTTGCGCAGGCTGGTCGACGAGGCGAGGCGCACAAGCAAGGACAAGGACCGGATCAGGCACGCGCAGGAAACCGCCTATCGGTTTATCGCGGCGATGGCTGGGAACAAGCCACATTACGAGGAGGTCGCACGCGCGCTGTTCGCGCGCGACGCCGGGCGTTTCGAGGCATGGACGAAAGACTGGCCAGCCGATGTTCGCGATCACGCCCGTCGACTGGCGGCAGCGGCATTCGAGCAGGACGCGTCACAAACGAGCGTTGCCAGTTGATGGCGCAAGTGCGAACCGGTAAGGTGCTATCAAATGATAGGGATCATATAATATAACAAGCCAGGGAGTTTGCCGTGAGCCCGACCGCACCGCAATTCATGTTCGACTTCGGCAGTCCCAACGCGTTCCTCAGCCACGAGGCGATCCCCGCAATTGAAAACCGTACCGGCGTGAAATTTGAGTACGTTCCGATCCTGCTCGGCGGCATCTTCAAGGCCACCAACAACAAATCTCCCGCGGAAACGCTCGCCGGTGTCAGGAACAAGCCGCAGTTTCAAGCGCTGGAGACCGAGCGTTTCGTGAAGCGATTTCACGTGAAGCCCTACACGTGGAATCCATTCTTCCCGGTCAACACGCTCAATCTGATGCGGGCGGCCATCGCGGCCCAACTGGAAGGGGTGTTCGAGAAATACGTCGAAGCGGCCTTTCATCACATGTGGGTCGAGCCGAAAAAGATGGACGATCCTGACGTAGCAATGTCGGCACTCTCGGATTCAGGCATCGACGCCGCAAAGCTGTTTGCGCGCGCTCAACAGCCGGACGTCAAGTCGAAGCTTATCGAGAACACGCAAATGGCCGTCGAGCGCGGCGCATTCGGCTCGCCCACATTCTTTGTCGGCAGCGAAATGTTTTTTGGCAAAGAGCAGTTGCGCGAAGTCGAAGAGTTGATCTCCGGCAAATAGCCGCACAGCACAACGGAGGCCAAATTGGAAAAACGGAACGCAACCTGCGCCGTGATCGGCGCCGGCGATTATATCGGCGCTGAAATAGCGAAAAAATTCGCGGGCGAGGGCTTCACCGTATTTGCCGGCCGGCGTGACGGCGCCAAGCTCGAGCCGCTGGTCGGCGAGATCAAAGCTGCGGGGGGATCGATCGTGGCTCGCGCGCTCGACGCGCGGAAGGAGGACGAAGTCGCCGCCTTCCTGAACGACGCCGACAGCCATGCCCCGCTGGAAGTGTGCATCTTCAACGTCGGCGCCAATGTCAACTTTCCAATACTGGAGACCACCGATCGGGTCTTTCGCAAAGTTTGGGAAATGGCGTGCTGGGCCGGCTTTCTTGCCGGCCGTGAATCGGCGCGGCTAATGCTGCCGCACGGCAAGGGAAACATTTTTTTTACCGGGGCCACGGCGTCGCTGCGCGGCGGCAACGGTTATGCGGCGTTCGCCAGCGCCAAGTTCGGATTGCGCGCGGTGGCGCAAGCGATGGCACGCGAGCTGGGGCCGAAAAACATTCACGTTGCGCATCTGATCATCGATTCCGGCGTCGATACCGCCTGGGTGCGCGCCCGGCGGGAGCAGATAGGGGGAAAAGAAGCGCTTGATAATCCGGACCTGCTGATGCCGCCGGCGTCCGTTGCCGCCTCGTACTGGCAACTCTACCGGCAGCCGAGAAGCGCCTGGACCTTCGAGCTTGAAATCCGCCCGTTCGGCGAAAAATGGTAAAACGACGCTCCTCCCAGTGGACTTGCCGGCTCCTTCTCCGCTATTGGCCAGTCTGCTCGTCCTCACGAAGAGCACACAACAAAGGAGTTAGCGGATGCGGGTTCTGGTAGTTGGCGCCGGCGCCATTGGCGGATATTTCGGCGGCAGAATGCTTCAGGCCGGCCGCGACGTCACATTTCTGGTAAGGGCAAAGCGCGCCGCCGAATTGGCCTCGGCCGGCCTCGTCATAAAAAGCCCGAACGGCGACGTGACACTGAAAAATCCGCCGACCGTGCAGGCGGACCGGCTCAATGGAAAATTCGATGTCATTCTGCTGAGCTGCAAAGCCTTCGATCTCGACGACGCGATGAAATCATTTGCGCCGGCGGTTGGGCCGCAAACCGCTATTATTCCGATGCTCAATGGCATGCGGCATCTCGATATGCTCGACCAGAAATTCGGCCGCGAGCGCGTGCTCGGGGGTCTCTGCGGGATCGCGGTCACGCTCGACGAGCATCGCCAGGTGGTGCAACTGCATCCAATGCAATCGCTTACTTTTGGAGAGCGCGACGGCAAGCTATCGGATCGCGTCCGGGCCATAGCGGACGTGATGGCGAGCGGCAACTTCAACACCGTGGCGAGCGAGCAGATCATCCATGACATGTGGGAGAAATGGGTCTTCCTCGCCTCGCTCGCGGCATCGACCAGCCTGATGCGCGCTGCGGTAGGCCATATCCTCGCGGCGCCGAACGGGAAGGATTTTATGCAGGGCATGCTCGACGAGTGCAGCGCCGTCGCGGCGGCCGAAGGTTATCCACCGCGTGCGCCTTTCCTCGAGCGCAGCCGCGGCATGCTGCTGACGGAGGGCTCGCAACTGACCGCCTCGATGTACCGCGACATCAAGTCGGGCGCGCCGGTCGAAGCCGATCACGTCATTGGGGATCTGATGATGCGCGGTGATGCATCCAAGGTGCCGGTGCCGAAGCTGCGTATCGCCTATACGCATTTGAAGGCATATGAAAACCAGCGAGCGTAAGAGCGCCTCGCCGGGAGCGCGTCGCCTCAGAGATGCGCGAGGTAATGCGCCAGCGCTGTAATCTCTTCGTCGCTGAGGGGATAGGCAACATCGGTCATCGCCGAGCCAGCGCCGCCGGAGCGCACGCCCGATTTGTAATCGTGCAAGGCCTTGACCAGATATTCTTCGCGTTGGCCGGCGAGCCGCGCCACCGCTTTGGTGCCCGCGTATGTGTCCGTATGGCACGATGCGCAGCGCCGGCCCGCTGCAGCTTCTGCGCCTTTCTTCGACAGATCGGGATTGTCGTCCGCAGGTGGCTTCGGTGCCGTCAGCGACGCGAAATAGGCGCCGAACAAACGGATATCTTCGTTGGTGACCTGCTCGGCGACCGGCTGCATCTGCTCGTTCTTGCGGGCGCCGCCGCGAAAGAACACCAGCTGCCATTGAATGAACTGGTCGGGCTGCGCCGCCAAAGACGGGATGTTCTCGGTCTGCGAAACGCCGCCCTCGCCGTGACAGGCGGTGCACATTTCTGCCTTTTCCTTGGCCGCGGTTGTGTCGGCGCTGATGGCCGGTGCGCTCGCGACCGCAACTAATGCAACTGCACACAACACTTCGAAGCTCAATCGAACGCGCATCTCGGCATTCCCTGCTTTCGCTACCCGCGCTCACAAACGCGAAGCCGCGGCCACTCGTTCCGAGCGGCCGCAGCCCCTTGATCGTTCAACCGCTGCTACTTGCTGTAGCTGATGCGGTAAATCGCGCCAGCCCAGTCGTCGGCAACGAGGATCGAGCCATCCTTGGCCAGGATGATGTCAGCCGGCCGGCCCAAATAACCCTGGTCGCCCTCGAGCCAGCCCGATGCGAACACTTCCTGCTTGGCGTTCTTGCCGTCCGGGCCAACCGTTACGCGCATGATCCGGGCGCCCTGATATTTATGCCGATTCCACGAGCCGTGTTCGGCGATCAGGATGTTGTTCTTGTACTCGGCGGGGAATTGATCGCCGGTATAGAACTTCATGCCGAGCGGAGCCACGTGCGCGCCGAGCTTGAGCACGGGCGGCGTGAATTCCGAACACTTGTGACCCATTGCGAACTTGGTGTCCGGCAGGTCGCCCTGGTGGCAATACGGGTAACCGAAGTGCTCGCCGATATGCGAGATCATGTTGAGCTTGTCGCTCGGCAGATCGTCGCTAATCCAGTCGCGTGCGTTTTCCGTGAACCAGTATTTTCCGGTACGCGGATCGACGTCGCCGCCGACGCTGTTACGTACGCCAAGCGCCCAGATTTCGGCGTTGCCGGTCTTGGGATCGACGCGGCGGATCTGGGAGACGCTGGTCGGGGGAATGCCGATATTGAAGGGAGGTCCGAACGGAATAAAGAACCAGCCATCCTTGTCGACAGAGATATACTTCCAGCCATGCGCGGCATAGGACGGCATGTCGTCATACACCACCTTGCCGGAGCCAAGGTTGTCCAGATTGGCCTCGGCATTCTCGTATTTGATCAGCTTGTCGACCGCGATCACGTACAGCGCGCCATCCTGGAAGGCAAGGCCGGTCGGCATGTTCAGGCCCTTGAGGATGGTCTTGACCTCTTTCTTTCCGCCATTGTCCTTGATGGCGTAGACGTTGCCGAGCCCGAACGAGCCCACAAACAGTGTGCCCTTGTCGCCCCAGGCCATCTGCCGGGCTGCCAGTACCCCCGGCGCGTACACTTCAATCTTGAAGCCGGCCGGCAGCTTGATCTTTTTCATCAGCGAGGCGAGCTCCGCCTCGGATGAGCCGGTCGGCGGCCCCGATGGCGGCGCGAGTCCCTTCTGGGCTTCGGTTTCGTCGCCGAGGAACCAGTCATCCGGCGGATGCGTCCAGAATTCCTTGGTGCCGGATTGATAACTGTGGAGGCCTTTTTGCTGTGCGTTAGCTTGACTGACCCCCGCAACAACCACGATTGCTGCAAGCGCAAGAATAGATCGATTGAAAGCCGATTTCATCGCCTCACTCCCTATGCAGCCGAGTGGCTGCCCGTGTTATTCTTCTGAAGGTCGTTCCGAGAGACGTAGTTTTGATCCGCCTTTGGGGGGCAGACTGCGGGATGCTACCACATTCGTCGCGAGTGAGAAGTGTGTTGCCGACGCGGCACAGCATCGCGTCAGAAAATTAAAAAGAATTTCTTTAGATCGATTTCAATCGAAACGATTTTCATGGGCGGCAGCCGCAATCATGCCGCGCTGCCCGATGAGCTAGGGTCCGCACACGCGGACCCTCATGCACTTTGTTGTTATGGAAGTTTTGGAGCGGGCGAAGGGGCTCGAACCCTCGACCCCGACCTTGGCAAGGTCGTGCTCTACCACTGAGCTACACCCGCATCCGGGATTGACGGCGATCGTTCACCGGCAACGGCAGAGCTATGCCAAATGCGGCCCCCGAATGCAACAGCCGGCGCAAGCCTGAAAACCGCCCTGATGACGCAGCTAATGAGTAAATGCCCTCCAAATGACGCAAGATCGCGGAAAGCATGGCTCAATGGGGCGTGATTGCTGCCCGCACGCAGTTCCGCCGATTGCAAATCCGGCCTCCAAGGGCCAATTAGGGCTGGAAAGTGGTAAGAACACCCCGAACCGCATTACATCAGGCGAGGATTCCCGTGACGATAGTTGAGCAGGGCAGCGCAGCGGCGCCCGATCTGATCAAGGAAACGACCACCCAGACCTTTGTGAAGGACGTGATCGAGGAATCGAAGCGCCAGCCGGTGCTGATCGATTTCTGGGCGCCATGGTGCGGTCCGTGCCGACAACTCACACCGATGCTGGAAAAGGCGGTGCGCGCCGCCAACGGCAAGGTCAAGCTGGTCAAAATGAACATCGATGAACATCCGGCGATACCGGGGCAGATGGGCATCCAATCGATTCCGGCCGTGATCGCGTTCGTCAACGGCCAGCCAGCCGACGGCTTCATGGGTGCGGTTCCGGAAAGCCAGATCACCGCATTCATCGGCAAGCTGACTGCTGGCGTTCCGGGTGAGCCCAATATCGCCGAGATCATCAAGGAAGCCGAAGCCGTTCTTGGCGAAGGCGACGCCACCACCGCGGCGCAGATCTATGCCGAAGTACTGGCGAGAGACGCCACCAACATTCCGGCGCTTGCGGGACTGGCGAAATGCTATGTGGTGACCGGCGCCATCGAGAAGGCCAAGCAAACTCTGGCCATGGTGCCGGAATCCAAGCGCAATGACGCCGCGGTCAGCGCGGTACAGGCGTCGATCGACCTCACCGAGCAGGCAAAGGGGCTCGGACCGGTGGCTGAGCTGGAGCAGAAAGTCGCCGCAAATCCACTCGATCATCAGGCCCGGTTCGATCTTGCGACCGCGCTCAACGCCAAAGGCAAACGGGCCGAGGCGATCCAGCAACTGCTCGAAATCGTCAAGCGTGACCGTAAGTGGAACGACGACGGCGCGCGAAAGCAACTGGTGCAGTTCTTCGAGGCTTGGGGCCCAACCGACGAGGCCACGGTGGAGGGACGCAAGCGGCTGTCGACGATCCTGTTCTCGTAGCGCCCTCATTTCGCGCCATGGCAACGGTCGAAGTTCAATACGCTGCAAACCAACACGTGACGTGTTAGCACCGAGATCGCCTCATGCCGATCAATGCCGAATATCGCGGTCCCGGCGACCTCCCCGAAGTAATCCCGGTTTTTCCGCTGCCCGGCGCGCTGTTGCTGCCGCGCGGCCAGATGCCGCTCAACATCTTCGAGCCGCGCTATCTGGCGATGGTCGATGACGCCTTGCGCGATGGGCATCGGCTGATCGGGATGATCCAGCCGGACGCTGCGCACTCGCGGGATGAGGCCAAGCCGGCCCTGTTTCGGGTTGGCTGCGTCGGGCGCATCACCCAGCTCGCGGAGGCCGGTGACGGGCGTTACATCCTCGAACTCACCGGCATCGCGCGTTTCAAGATAATGGAAGAATTGGTGGTGCTCACGCCGTATCGTCAATGCAAGGTGGATTATTTCCCTTTCATCGACGATTTCGTCGCGCGCAAGGGCGAGGAGGCGGTAGATCGCGAGGCGTTGCTGCTGGTCCTGACCGATTTCCTCAAAGCGAACGACCTCAAGGTCGACTGGGAAGGGGTGGAGGGCGCGCCTAACGAGGCGCTAGTCAACGCACTGGCGATGATGTCCCCCTACGGTCCGGCGGAAAAGCAGGCCATGCTGGAAGCGCCCGACCTCAAGACCCGCGCGGAAATCCTGATCGCGGTTACCGAAATGGATCTCGCAAAAAAACGCACGACTGGCGACCCGCCCCTGCAATGAAGTTATTTCCCGATTTTCGCCCGTTCAGCGCGAGCCGAAAGAGCTCAGCCGGTTGCGACCCCACGGGCGACGGGTTGCGATCGGGTCAGGCGCATCAGCATGAACGTTGCCAGCAGTACGGTGGCGTACACCACCAGCTGCATTTCGGTCGGTTGGTCGGTGTATCCGATCAGCGTGTGCAGGGTGCGGCCGGCGATACTCGCCTCCGATAACAGCCAACCGCTGTCCCAGACCACCGTATCAAGTGAGGTGAGCAAATTGGCGCGCTCGAGAAAGGCCACCGCCTGCGCCGCCATCCCCGCCGCAAGCAGCGTGATCAAGACCGTGGTGGTTGTGAACAACGCGCGTTGCGGGATTCGCATCAGTCCGAAATAAGTCAGGAGGCAGACGCCAGCTCCCAGCGCGAGGCCAATCAAACCGCCGATCGCAAGGTTGGGCGCCGATCCGCCGTCCGAAGCCGCGACACCATAGAGAAATAGCGCGACCTCACTGCCTTCGCGCAGCACGGCCACACCGACCACCACGGCCAACGCCAGCAGCGGCTTGGAGCCGTCAGCGACGGCTTGTCCCATAGCGCGCATCTCCCCGGCGATTTGCCGGCCGTGATGCGCCATCCAGACATTATGCCAGGTCAGCATGATCACCGCGATCGCCAGAATAGCGGCGTTGAACAGTTCCTGCCCCATACCCGCGAACAGCTGCGACAGCGCGCCTGTAAACGCAGCGACGATGCAGGCAGCGAGCACGCCACCAAGCACCCCGCCGCCAATCCAGCGATTGCGATTCGGAACGGCTCGCGTCACAGCGAGCACGATGCCGACGATCAATCCGGCCTCGAACACCTCACGAAACACAATGATCAGGGCAGCAAGCACGGAAGCAGCCTTTATTGCACGGTCAACGCGCCGCGCGCTTTTTCATTGAAGTCGTCGTAGAATTCATACCGTCCGGGTTTCAATGCGCGCACATTGACGATGCCCTCGCTGTTCGCGGCAACCACCTTTTCGACCCGCAGTGACTTGCTCTCGAACTCCATCGCCTTGCCGTCGAGGTTCTTGACCCGGAACGTGATCGGCTTGTCGGCCGGCGCCCGAACCTCGGTCGGCTGGAACTGACCCTTGGAATAGGTCAGGTGAATTTCGGTCGCCTGTTGCGCCTGCGATGGCGAGACGGCGAACATCGCCAATCCGCAAACCGCGACCATGGTCGCCTTCCTGATCATCCCGTCCAAAGTAGCCATCTGTCGGCCTTTCCGTTTGAGCAATACTAAAATTCCCAGGCGAATTTAAGCCTAGCCCGATGGCGCTGAAATTCGGACAGGTTGAGCGAAACCGGATTGCCGATCTCGCGCCCCCATATTTGGGCGTTCCAGGCTGCGGTCATGAACATCTTGGGAGTGAATTGGATGTACAGGGTGGGTCCCATCAGGACGGCATCGCCCGTAAAAGCCGTTAGATTTGCGGCATCGTAGTGGCGAAGATACCAGACCTCACCACCAAGCACGACGTTGGAGGCGATCCGAAGCGAAAGCGCGGCCGAGCCGCCGAATTTTGCTTCACGTTCGACTTCTCCCGTGGAAGCCCACGTGACTTCCGGTTCGTAAAGCAGGTTGAATCCGGCATATAGCCGATTTCTAAGTAGCTCGAGGTCCGCGTTGACGACGGTTTCAAGCTCGTAGTTGTGCACGCGCGCACCGCTGGTCTCGTCGATGGAGCGCGCGGTCGGTTCCATAGCAAGCGTAACCGCCAGCGGATTGCTCGACGTACGCTCGATCGCAAGATAACGCAGTTCGGCAAACGCCCCGCTTGCGGCGAATTGGCGGCGGTCATCCAGGTCAGTCACGCCATTGATGCTGTGCGTGGACCCGAGCGCGCCGAACTCGATCTGGATGAACTGTGTCGGCGTAAACTCGAATTCGTATTTTGTCTCGGTCGCACTGTAATGGCCGTCACGCTTGCCGAAGCGTCCGACCGTGTCGATGGTGAATTCTTTTTCGCCCTCGAGGCCGATGCCGGAGCCGGTGGTAAATCCGAAAATGTACTTGGTTTCGAGATCGCGCCAGGAACTCGCGTCCTCGGCGTCGGCTTTACCGAAACTCGCAACGAGGCATGCTGCCGAGCAAAGCGCGAGCGCATAATTAACCCCAGACCTTTTTCGCATGCGCATCCGTCTTCTTTCCGCAGCCACTGCACTGTTGCCTTCTGCTAGCGTCAAGCGGCGGCGGCGGCAAAGAAAAGCACTCTAAACTAGAGACATTCTAACCGCCTTAGCATGGATCAAAGCTGTCGGAGCGGGTTGAAGCGGTCGATGCCTGGCCCGCGGCAATCGACGTATTAGATATCGAGACGTGCAGGCCCTCGAGAACGGAGCGAAAATGCGGCAATCGAATCGCGGTTTGCACGTGTTAGCCACAGTGATAGCCGCCTTGTTTGCTGCGGGCGGAGCATGGGCGCAATCCGACCCGCTCGTGGGAGCGGCCGCGTTTGGCGATTGGCGAGCCGACAAACCCGGCGTCGTCAGGCTCATACGGCCCCAGGACCTGCCGCGGCCCGGCGCCACGCCATCGACGGCCAACACCCCGCACGTGGTGCGACGGCCTGCAGGTGCGATCCCGAAGGTTCCGGCCGGATTCAAGATCGAGTTGTTCGCAAGCGGCTTAAGCGGACCGCGCCAGATACGAGTGGCTCCGAACGGAGACATTTTCGTCGCCGAGACCAGAGGCGGCAAAATTCGCGTGCTGCGGGCGGAAGATGGCGCGTCCAAGGCTGCCGAGGACGAGGTCTATGCAGCCGCTCTCAACCGGCCGTTCGGCATGGCCTTCTTTCCCGCGGGAAATAATCCACAATGGATTTATATCGCGAACACCGACGGCGTCGTGCGGTTTCCCTATAGATCGGGCGACCTCAAGGCAGCGGCGCGGCCCGAAACCGTGGTCGCCGAATTGCCGCATGGCTACGGGCACTCCACCAGGGACATCGTGTTCAGCAATGACGATAAGCGCATGCTGGTTTCGGTCGGCTCCGCCGGCAATGACGGCGAAGGAATGGGCAGCCCACCGGGAGGCTTGCAAACATGGATCGACAAGCACGCGCTCGGCGCAAGCTGGGGCGACGAGACCGACCGCGCTGACGTGCTGGCGTTTGATCCCGACGGAAAAAATCCGCGCGTGTTTGCGACCGGTATTCGCAACTGCGTCGGGCTCGCCGTTCATCCGCAAACCGGCGATGTATATTGTTCGACCAATGAACGTGACGGCATGGGAGACAACCTCGTGCCGGACTACATCACGAGGGTGCGCGATGGAGCGTTCTACGGCTGGCCGTGGTTCTATATCGGCTCGAACGAAAATCCGCGCCACGCCACCGCGCGTTCCGATCTCAGGGGCAAGGTCAGTGTCCCGGATGTGCTCATCCAGTCGCATTCGGCATCGATGGGGCTTGCATTCTATAGCGGTAGCGCGTTCCCGGCCGAATATCATGGTGACGGATTCGCAGCTGAGCACGGGTCATGGAACAGGTCGAAGCGCACGGGCTACAAGATCATTCGCATCCGTCTCAGGGATGGGGTGCCTACCGGTGAGTACGAGGACTTCGTGACGGGTTTTGTCCTCAGCGATTCCGAAGTCTGGGGTCGTCCGGTTGGCGTCGCTGTCGCGCATGACGGCGCGTTGCTGGTCTCGGAAGACGGCAACGGCACGATCTGGCGGATTACGCCCCAATGATAGCGGGACCGAGGCTCTTCAGCCTATCTGATCGAATCAGAACCGATCTTTAGCTTTTTTCTTCACGCGCACCGGCGTCCACTTCGCCCGAAAACGCTCTAGTAACCGGCAACGGCCAACGCCACTACGGCGCTAAGCGCGACCCATCCTAAATGCCGGCCGCGTGTCGCGAGTGCATTCGCGAGCGCGCCGAATGCAAACACGACCGCGAGCGTCGCGATTATCCAGTGCCGCGCCGGTTCCGACTCCATCAGTGGCGCGGCAATCAAGAGAACGCCCCCACCGATCCAGGCCACCGTGCCGGCCTGCCACACTAACCGGATCAGGTTGCGCACGCGGATCGGCTGGATGGTGGCGCGAGGGAACACTTTGGTTTCACCAAGCACGCCGTGGATAATCGCCACTGCGATGGCTGCCAAACCCGCTGCTTGCAGCAAGATATCGCGCATCCGAAGTCTCCATACATTACTGTATGTTTCGATTACAAGGAACGCTGGCCGCTGTCAATACACTCTTGTATGGTGTTGATGAGCGCAGGAACAGAATGACCGATCAACTTTCAGCAAGGGACTGGCTCGATCAGGGCCTCAGGACGCTGGCCGAGAAAGGTTTTACAGCACTCAAAGCCGAACCGCTTTCGAAGACGATGGGAGTGTCACGCGGCAGCTTCTACTGGCATTTCGCCGACATCAGCGCATTCCACGCCGCGCTGCTCCAGCATTGGCGCGAGATTGCCACTGAGCAGATTATTGCCACCCTGGAGTCCGGCGCGAACAAAGGCGAGCGGCTGCGGCTTCTCTTGGAAAGGGTGTTCACTGCAAAGCTCACCCTTGAGAACGCGGTCCGCACCTGGGCGACGCTCAATCCCGCCGCGCGTAGCGCCGTGCAGGCTATCGATCGGCGAAGATTAGGTTACATAGAGAGCCTTCTCATGGAGCAGGGGCTTTCTGCTGACGTCGCCCGTGCGCGCGCGCAGGTTCTCTACTGGGCCTTTCTCGGCTTTGCCCGGTCCGACAAGCCGGTGCCGCAGTCAGCGCGCGTGACCATTCTCGAGGAGCTGCTCCGGATCGCACGGTAGAATGCCGAGCCCATTCCAAATGGGTGTGCTAGATTGATACTCGACTGACCGGAGATCGTCCTATGACCGCCTCGCCCGAACGCCTTGAAGGCACCGTCGATCCGAAATTGCTGGAAATCCTGGTCTGCCCGTTGACCAAGGGTCCGCTTGAATTCGATTCGAACCGGCAAGAGTTGATCTCGCGTTCCGCGAAACTCGCCTACCCGATCCGCGACGGCATTCCAATCATGCTGCCGGAAGAGGCGCGCAAGATCGAGTGAGAAGTGCTTGGCCGCGGCAAGGCCTGGAAAGCGGCAATTCTAACCAGTGGCGTCCGCGTCGAAGGTCCGCCGGAAGATATCCGTTTTACCCTCGAAACCCGACATCCGAAAGCGCGATAAGGATGTGGGCATGAGCGGACGTCGAGAGCCGCGCAATCGACGTCCGCTTGGCCCGCGAAAGCAGGCTATCGGGTGACGGAACGGCCCAACTGCTTGGTGGCAACCCGGGCCATCATGGAGTCCCTGCCTCAACTCTGCCGCGGCGCGCCGCCTCGATTGCAGCGACGTCTATTTTCCTCATCGTCATCATCGCATCAAATGCGCGTTTGGCTTCATCGCCACCAGCCGCCATCGCCTCCGTCAGCACACGCGGCGTAATTTGCCATGAAATGCCCCACTTATCTTTGCACCAGCCGCAGGCACTCTCTTGACCGCCATTGCCGACAATGGCGTTCCAATAGCGATCAGTCTCGGCTTGATCGTCGGTGGCGATCTGGAACGAAAAGGCTTCGTTATGTTTGAACATGGGACCGCCGTTGAGGCCGACACACGAGACGCCGGCAACCGTGAATTCGACCAGAAGCACATCTCCCTTCTTACCGGATGGGTAGTCACCTGGTGCACGGTGGACGGCGCCGACAGCGCTGTCAGGAAAGGTCTCGGCATAAAAACGAGCTGCCTTCTCAGCATCCCCATCGTACCATAGACAAATAGTGTTCTTCGCCATTGCATATCCTCTCACTTTGGCCCAAGCCTGATCGTCATCCACTCGGTGCAACATACGTAACTGCCCCGTCACGTTCCGGTCATCGGCCTGACGTGCATGATCTCGATTGATGATTGCGGAATTTGCAGGTGGGGATGATTTTCAAATGCGCTCGCAGCCGCATCATGACTGTCGGCCTCCACAAACGAATACAAAATGATGTCATTTTTGGTGTCGGAGACGCCGCTTGCTGTGACGCGCTTTGTCTTGCCGCCCACTTCTGTACTAATGATCATTTTGGCATGCTCGCCCATCCATTTCTTCCATGCTGCTTGCATTTTCTGTTCTTCAGGCTGCCGTATGGCGGGATCGGTTTTCGCCCAATCCGCCATCACCGAGGCAGGGATGAGATACAGGGCAAGAAACTTCTGTTTGGTGGCGTCGGTCATGGTTCTTCCTTCGTGGCCGGTTAATGATGAGTTCTAAGGACGAACTCATCTAGCTCCTGCCGACATCGGCCAAAGGTTTTTTTCAAAGCGGCTATTCCGTCGGCTGGAGCAGAGAGCATGCCACCAGGAGCGCGCCTGACCCTTCAGCTCTTCACCTTGCACGTGACGGGGCCATTATCGAGCATCAGTTGGTTCCCGCCCGTATCGGTCACGATCTGCCCGCTATAGGTGCCTTTCGCCTTGTCGAATTGCGCCGAGATGATGATCCGTACTCGGGTCTGCTCCACCTCATCCATGGCGACCAAGAGCAGATTGTTATCTCGAAAGCTGAAGCGCGTGACCTTGGAGGAATAGTCAAACTCGATCGGCGGCAAGCCGCCGAGCTTCTTCGGTACGTCGAAGGTGAGAGCCTGGTCCTGTGGATAGGTGCAGGTAATCGATTTCGCCACTGCCGCTCTCACGTGGAGCGCGGATAGCAAGCCGAGACAGACGATCATGATGCGTTTCATGGCAAACTCTGGCCTCGCGATACTTGGATCTGTGGCACCTATTTAGGAATGCGCTTCCTCACAATGATCCCCTGCAAGTTCAATAAACTCTCGTGGTCGCATTCCAGTACCCGCGATCAGAATGCGCGAATGTATCTCCGGGCTCGACATCCGCAAGACAGTCGATGCGCGACTATGCTCCGGCGGGCCGAGGCGCAAATCAGTCGTGATTGCTGTCCAGCCCGGTTTGAAAAAATATTCTGCTACTCGGTTTGCCCAAATCAACTCTAGAAGCCTCGCCGTCCCGTTCTCACAAGAGGGGCGCTTCGCGGTCGTCACGAACGTTGGGCGCGGGATGCAGTGGACGCGAGAGCGCGCTTGACGATGCGCGCTTTTCGCGGACGGTGAAGTCGTGTGGTCCTGACGCCCCGACGCTGGCGTCAAGCTTGCGAAAGTAATTTCGCAGGTGACGGTGGCAAAAAAGCCCGGTCACCGGGGAGATCACGAAGTAAGCCGCTAAAACCATTGCGCAGGGAAGGCCGGGTTAGTCCGGTGAACCTGTGGTGACTACGCTCGTGTGCTTTTTTATTTCGCACGCGAGGCTGCGGGTGCAACGGGGCACCCGGCTTTCCCTGCGCCCTCTGACGTTCAGATGCGCTTCATGAATGGCAAAAACTCGCGCGCACCACGCGGCGAGATCGCAGAGGTGTGGGTGGTGTGTGAATTTGACGTCGGTCTTCATCCCTCCCCCGATCTTCGTGGGGTCGAGACGAGCAAAGCTCGCTCTGGGGTGGCGCGAAGCGCCGGGTGGGGGTAGCTCGCGAGGCATGAAACAACCCCACCCGTCACATCGTTCGCTCCGCTCACGATGTGCCACCCTCCCCACAAAAGTGGGAGGGATAAGAAAGAGCAAGGCTCGCTCGCTTGCGGGTCGAGGGAGAAGCAGAGCGGGGCGAGAACGCGAAGGCGCGCGCGTCTCGGAAACGCGGGTGGTTCATCCCTCCCACTTGTGGCGCGGGATAAGGAAGAGCGGAGTCGGCCATGACGACACCAATCCTGATCGGCAGGTGCACTTGCCCTACAACGCCTCACCCTTCAACAGCCGCGGCACCTCACCGGCAAGCCCGGCCGCCTGGCGGATGAACATGCTTTTCAGCGGCGGCGTGCGATCGACCAGCCCGAGGCCAATGTCGCGAACGGTTCGTAATAACGTCGACTTGTTCGAGAACAGGAAATTCAGCGAGTTGGTCGCAAACCCCATCGCCATCGTGTCGAACCGCCGCCAGCGCTGGTATCGATCCAGCACATCTGCCTGGCCCGGGTCCATGCCAAGTCGCGCAGCATCGACCACCACTTCGGCCAGCGCCGCTACGTCCTTCAGCCCCATGTTCAGGCCTTGTCCGGCAATCGGGTGAATCACATGGGCGGCGTCGCCGACCAGCGCCATTCGTTCGGCAATGAACGAGCGCGCCACGAAATACCCGAGCGGAAACGCGCGTGGCTTGTCGAGTACCGCGAGCTCGCCGAGATGAAGGCCGAAGCGTTGCTCGAGTTCGCGGTGAAATTCGTCCTCATTCAAGGCAACGATCCGGGCTGCCTCGCCGCGGTTTTCTGTCCACACCAGTGAGGATCGCTTTCCTGTCAGCGGCAGAATCGCAAAAGGCCCCGAGGGCAGGAAATGCTCTTCAGCACGTCCATGATGATCGCGCTGGTGCCCGACGGTCACGACGATGCCGGACTGATCGTAGTCCCAGCCATGTGTTGCGATGCCCGCCCGTTCGCGCAATCTGGAGCGCGCGCCATCGGCCGCCACCAGCAGGTTCGCTTCAACGGTCGTGCCGTCGGCGAGCATCACATCGATGCCGTCCGGGCGCGAGACAAAGTCTGTCACCGCGCAGCCACGCAGATCGATTCCTTCTGTTTCCGCGTGCTGAACCAGCGCGTCGATCAGCTGGCGATTTTCGATCATGTGAGCAAAGGGCTCGCCGGGTTCGACATGACCGGTGAACGTCAGGAATACCGGACGAGTGGCGTCCTCCAGCTTGGAATCAGTGACAACCATGTCGAGGATCGGCTGAGCTCCGGCTGCGACCTCCTTCCAGACCCCGATCGCATCGAGCAATCGCCGGCACGCGGCAACGATGGCAGTCGCGCGCGGGTCGCGGCTGGGCCGGACGCCTAATGCGGGATCGGCAACAATCACGGGAATATCGCGGCCAAGCCCCTGACGCAGCGCCAGCGCGAGCGCCAGCCCCGCGAACGCGCCGCCGCAGATCACAATGCTACGCTGTGCCGACATGCTAAAACCTTACGCGTCACTTCATGAGACTACACTTGCTACATGGTATTAGCTGGGCGAAACAGGGTCGCAAAACAAGGCTTCTCAGCCTCACAAATGTTGCTCATTCCTGGATGCACGTTCGCGACCCCAAGATTTTCCACTGAAACGACCAATAGAAAGCGCTTCGATGTCCAAAGGCTTGATTGACCTGATCTCGATTCTCGATCTCGAGCCGATCGAGGTGAATATGTTCCGTGGCAACAGCCCGAAAACCAGCTGGCAACGGGTATTCGGTGGTCAGGTGATCGGACAGGCCATGGTGGCGGCGTGCCGTACCGTCGAAGGACGGCTGCCGCATTCGCTGCACTGTTACTTCATCCTCCCAGGTGATCCTCAAATTCCGATCATTTACGAAGTCGAGCGCCTGCGCGACGGCAAGAGCTATTCGACCCGACGGGTCACCGCGATCCAGCACGGCAACGCGATCTTCTCGATCATGGTGTCTTTCCACATCGAGGAAGAGGCGGTCTTCGATCACCAGGACGCGATGCCCGACGTGCCGCCGCCCGAGAAGCTGACCGCCGAAGAGGTCGCTAAGCAGCCGATGTTTCGGGAGATGCCGGAATTCATCCGCCGCTATTACGAATCCGATCGCCCGATCGAACTGCGGCCCGTCGAACTCGGCCGTTATTTTGGCCAGAAGATCGATGACGGTCGAATCCACGTCTGGATACGCACAGCCTCGAAATTGTCTGACGATCCGGCGCTGCATATGTGCGCATTGGCCTATGCATCGGATTTTTCACTGCTCGATGCCGCCATGGCGCGTTACGGGCGCACCTTGTTCGACAAGCGCATGATGCCCGCGAGCCTCGATCACGCCATGTGGTTTCACCGGCCGTTCCGCGCCGACGAATGGCTGCTTTACGCTCAGGACTCGCCGAGCGCGCAGGGCGGCCGGGGGCTTACGCGCGGCATGATCTTCAAGCAGGACGGCACGCTGGTGGCATCCGTGGCGCAGGAAGGCTCGCTCCGTCAGCGCAAGTGAACCACCGTATTCCTATTCCCAGGCCGCCGAACCGGTTGTGTTTTGTCCAGAAGCAACCGGTGAGTGGGCTAGAGGCGACGTGGTCCAATGGATTTTCGTTCCTAGTTGCGACTTTTTGTGTCATTTGCACAAAAAGATGCCAGACTTGCGCAAGCGGAAGCGCGCCGAAGGAAATTTGAGAAAAGTGAAGGCCTGACCATGAAGCTCGTTGTTGCCATCATCAAACCATTCAAGCTCGACGAGGTGCGCCAGGCTCTTACTGCTATCGGCGTGCACGGAATGACGGTGACCGAGGTCAAAGGTTACGGACGGCAGAAGGGTCATACCGAA
The DNA here is from genome assembly GCF_035273305.1 of Bradyrhizobium sp. Classification (GTDB taxonomy): domain Bacteria; phylum Pseudomonadota; class Alphaproteobacteria; order Rhizobiales; family Xanthobacteraceae; genus Bradyrhizobium. Next base: position 30,113 of record NZ_DATEPI010000151.1, read on the forward strand.
ATCTACCGCGGCGCCGAGTATGTCGTGAATTTCCTGCCCAAGCTGAGAATCGAGATCGCGGTCTCCTCGGAGCTCGCCGACAAGGCGGTCGAGGTCATCACTTCGAGCGCGCGTACCGGCCAGATCGGCGACGGCAAGATCTTCGTGACTCCGATCGATCACGCTTTGCGGATACGGACCGGCGAAACCGACACCGACGCGCTTTAGGGCGTTTCGAACGAATTGAATACTGGTTTGCGCGAGTGAGGACGCGTCAAACCAAGACAGTGGGGCTTGGGGCAGAGCAGAACTTCCAAGCTTTGAATTTGCAACTCCATCGCATCCGGCGCGCACGCCGGTGGTGCGATCAACCAAACGACGTGCCGGGGACATATCAATGGGGGCATACTTCCGTCGTGCAGCGAAGCTGGCTGCGCCAATCAGTGTTGCGATTTTTCTGTTCACGGGACCGGCCTTTGCCGAAGCCTCCGAGATCAATCCGGCCGACACCGCCTGGATGATCGTGGCGACCGGCCTGGTGCTGATGATGACCCTCCCGGGCCTGGCGCTGTTCTATTCGGGCATGGTTCGCAAGAAGAACGTACTTGCGACGATGGCACAGAGCCTCGCTGCGGTAGCCGTGATTTCAATTCTCTGGATCGCGTTCGGTTATTCCCTGGCGTTCGTGGGCGATGGGCGGTGGCTCGGCACGCTCGACCGCTGGTTTCTCGCCGGGCTCACAATGGACAGCGTCAATCCGGCAGCGAAGACCATCCCGGAGGCTCTGTTCATGCTTTACCAGATGACCTTCGCGATCATCACGGTGGCGCTGGTGGCAGGCTCGGTCGCCGACCGGATGCGGTTCTCGGCTTATCTGATGTTCTGCGTCGGCTGGTTCATGTTCGTTTATGTGCCGCTCGCGCATTGGGTCTGGGGCGGTGGCTTCCTGGGCAGCGCGGGCGTGCTGGACTTTGCCGGCGGGCTGGTGGTGCATCTCAGCGCAGGCATCGGCGGGCTGGTCGCGGCCAAAGTGATGGGCCGCCGACATGGCTATGGCACCGAGAATCTGGCGCCGTTCGACCTGTCGCTCGCTGTGATTGGCACCGGAATGCTGTGGGTAGGCTGGTTCGGCTTCAATGGCGGCTCGGCGCTCGCCGCGAACTCACGCGCGGTGTTCGCGATTACCGCGACCCACCTTGCCGCCTGCGCTGGCGCGCTGACCTGGGCCGCGATCGAATGGTGGACCCGGCGCAAGCCGTCGGTCCTGGGCATGATATCGGGCGCGGTGGCCGGACTGGGAACGATCACACCGGCATCCGGCTTCATCGCGCCCTGGCACGGCATCGTCATTGGCGTGATTGCGGGGGCGGTGTGCTTCTGGGCTTGCACCTCGTTGAAACTCCGATTCAATTACGACGATTCGCTGGATGTGTTCGGCGTCCACGGCATCGGCGGCATGATCGGCACCTTGATGACGGGGGTGTTTGCCGCGGCGGCGATCGGCGGGACACCCGGATTGATCGAAGGCAACCCGCGTCAGCTGCTGATCCAGTTCTACGGAGTGGTGGTCACCTTGCTGTGGTCCGGCGCGCTCACGTTTGTGCTGCTGAAAGTGGTGGGCGCGTTCGTGCCGCTGCGCGTTTCGCTACAGCAGGAATTGGAAGGCCTGGACATTTCGCAGCACGGTGAAGCCCTGCAGTAGATACCCCTGTTCGACACCGCGTCCTGCCCACGCGATCAGCAGAGTGAGATGGGGAGTTTGCCATGCCCGCCTTTTAGGCAGGCGTGGCTAGGCTTTGAGCGTGGTCCAACAGCGCAACCGGGCATTGCCGGCGCAAACCTCGAAAAGGTGCGCGTTGATAGTCTGTTAGGGAACCGGCCCGATCTGGCACGGCATTTGATTCTACACGGGTCGGCTGTGCCCGCGTTGTGACTTTCTCCGCGTGGTGAACCTCAGTCGAGAACGCCCGGTCGCGTCTGGACCGGGCCAAGCGGGGATAAGACCGATGAAAATTGTTATGGCGATCATCAAGCCATTCAAGCTCGAAGAAGTCCGCGACGCCCTGACCGCCATTGGCGTTCATGGTCTCACGGTGACGGAAGTCAAAGGCTATGGCCGACAGAAGGGCCATACGGAAATCTATCGCGGTGCTGAATACGCCGTGAGTTTCCTGCCCAAGATCAAGATCGAGGTCGCGGTCGGCTCCAACCAGCTCGACAAGACCATCGAGGCCATCACGTCGGCCGCAAAAACCGGGCAAATCGGCGACGGCAAGATCTTCGTCATCAGCCTCGACCATGCGGTTCGCATCCGCACGGGAGAGGCCGATGCCGCGGCACTCTGATTTCGCGCTCAACCCTATTCACTCAGGAGCAAAACAAATGACGTTCAAACGTCCCTATAGCGCGGGATTGGCTGTCTTTGCAGCCGGCATGTTCGCCGCTAGCGCCGCTTACGCCGAACCAACCGTCAACAAAGGCGACAACGCCTGGATGCTGACATCGACGGTGCTGGTGCTGCTGATGACGATCCCCGGCCTTGCGCTGTTCTATGGCGGCCTGGTTCGCTCGAAGAACATGCTCTCGGTGCTGGCGCAGGTGTTCTACACTGTGTGCATCGTCACCATCCTATGGGCGCTGTACGGCTACAGCCTGGCCTTTACCGGGGGGTCCGATTTCATCGGCGGTTTCTCCAAAGCGTTCCTGATGGGCGTGACGACCGACTCCAAGGCCGCGACGTTCAGCGTTGATGCCAACATTTCGGAGCTCGTATACGTCTGCTTCCAGATGACGTTCGCGGCGATAACGCCCGCCCTGATCGTCGGCGCCTTTGCCGAACGCATGAAGTTTGCCGCTGTGGCGCTGTTCATTCCGCTCTGGGTGACGCTGATCTATTTCCCGATCGCTCACATGGTCTGGTACTGGGCCGGACCGGACGCGATCTCGGATGCCGTCAAAGCGCTTGCCGCGGCGGGTGATGCCGCTGCGAAGGCTGCGGCGCAGGCCAAGCTCGATGAAGTCAACGCCGACGCCGGCTGGGTCTTCAAGAAGGGTGCAATCGATTTTGCGGGCGGTACGGTGGTGCACATCAATGCCGGAATCGCTGGACTGGTCGGTGCGCTGCTGATCGGCAAGCGGACCGGCTATGGCAAGGAGCTGATGGCTCCGCATTCGCTGACCATGACGATGATCGGCGCTTCGCTGCTCTGGGTCGGCTGGTTCGGCTTCAACGCCGGCTCCAACCTCGAAGCCAATGGCGGCGCGGCGCTCGCGATGACCAACTCCTTTGTCGCGACCGCGGCAGCGGCGCTGTCGTGGATGTTCGCCGAATGGATCATCAAGGGGCATCCGTCGCTGCTCGGCGCCTTGTCGGGTGCGGTGGCGGGGCTTGTGGCAGTGACCCCGGCGGCTGGTTATTCCGGACCGATGGGCGCCATTGTGCTCGGTCTCGTCGTTGGTGTGGTTTGCCTGTTCTTCTGTACGGTGATCAAGAACGCCCTGCGATATGACGACTCACTCGACGTGTTCGGCGTCCATTGCATCGGCGGCATCGTCGGCGCGCTCGGCACCGGCATCCTGGTGAACCCGGCGCTCGGCGGCGCCGGGATCATGGACTACACCACCGGCAAGATCGCCGATTACGATTTAACCGCGCAGATGATTTCCCAGATCTGGGGCGTCTGCACCACCTTGGTGTGGTCGGGCATCGGTTCGGCAATTCTCTACAAGGTCGTCGACATCATCGTCGGCCTGCGTGCCAACGTCGAGACCGAACGCGAAGGCCTCGACATCACCGAGCACACCGAGCGCGCCTACAATATGTGAGTTCTCGCCAGAGGGCGCGATCTCACGGGATCGCGCTGCAATCAACGGTTTGGGCACATACCCGGCAATGCCCGGACCGTCGAGGGGCTCCAGCGCAAGCTGGGGCCCCTTTGTCTGAGCGTCTCCCTCGTTTGCAACTGGCCGCACTTGAAGCGAACGGCGAATGCGGTCATTAACGGCTCGGCCGGGGGAGCAGCGATGACGCAGACCATCCTTCATTTTGTTTTCACAGCCTCTGGCGGCGGTTGCCTGGTCCAGGCAATAGCAAAAGCTGGCCGGCACGATCAGGTTGTAGCTTCTTTCGATGACATGAGCTTCGGACCGATCAATCCTGCCGAGCGTTCGCTGCGCGCGAAGTGGGTCGATACTGAACTCGGTCGCGCCGATTGGGAGAGCTGCACCGATGACTCAGCGCGAGTGTGGGACGAAGGGCGTTTTCCCAATGGTCGAAAGGTCGCATGGCTGACCCGGCGTTCGGCGAGAGAATATGCCGGCTTTCTGGAGTGGTTGTGGCGGCTCGGCGACGAGCGGTGCGATGTGGTTGATCTGACAGACGTCACGATTTCATACGATCCGGAGGACGGCCCGCCGCGTCAGCGGCTAGCCTTTGGTCTCGGGATGCTTGCTCCCGACACGATATGCGAACACAAGATGTGGGATTTGGCCGAACCACTGGATGCGACAGCGCGGGAGCAGCATCTTAATCGCTGGCGGCAGCTCCGTTCCGAAAATGCGCCGCTGCGCGTGATCGAGAATCACGAGCTTGTGTCGGCGCCGATGTCGTTTTTCGATTCGTCGTTGATTTCTTTTGTGACGGAGAATTGGCAGCGCGTATCGAGGATCGTCGGACAGTGCTTGGCCTCCGGAACGGACGATTCCCTTCCGGTTAACGACCTTCTTCTGAGGGCGCGCATCAATGCATTAGTCGAAAGCGGTTGTCTGGAAATTCGGGGCCGATCGGAACGCGACATCTTTGACAGCGAGGTGCGGCGCCCCCAGGCGAAAGCGCCAGTAGTTGATTGAACGTCGTGGTGATTGGATCACCAGACCCCGAAAACCGCGGCTGGGTCCATTGGTTAATCGCGTCTTAACCTCGCCGTATCTATGGTGGCTTGATACGTTTCCAGCTGGTCTCATCGTGCGATCGGCTGCCGAACAGTGCTGGCGCTAAAGTATGGCAATCACCGCTTCATCCCGCGCGCCGCAAGACGCCGGTACCCAGCAAAGCGAGCGCTCGCCATTCGCCCGGCTGACCGAACTGCTGGCCCCGTACAAACCGGCTAAGCCATTGATTACGCTTTCGTTGGGCGAACCACAGCACCCG
>NZ_DATEPI010000152.1:0-12115 GCF_035273305.1 Bradyrhizobium sp.
GGTCTCGACGCCGTTGGCCCCGGCATTCATGCGCAGCGCGCCGCCGACTGTGCCGGGAATGCCGAACAGGAATTCCAGCCCGCTCAGATTTGCCGAGACCGCGGTTTCGGCGACGCGCTTGTCGAGCGCGGCCGCGCCGGCACTGACGACACTTTCCAGAACGGCGGTCTCGCCGAAGCCCCGCGCGCCGAGCCTGATCACCACGCCCGAAATGCCTCCATCGCGCACGATCAGGTTGGACCCGACACCGACGACGTGGACCGGCAATTCACCTGGCAGATGCGCCAGAAAATAGGCGAGATCATCTTCATCCGACGGCGTGAACAAAACCTGCGCCGGGCCGCCGACCCGGAACCAGGTCAAATCAGCGAGTGACTGGTTCGCCAACAGGCGGCCGCGCAATTCCGGCATCACGGATTTGAGCTCAGGCGTGATGTCGGGAAAAGGCATTGAACCGATCAGCGCATTCGATTTGACGAGGTTAGCTCCATCGCAACGCTCACCCCAATGCCTTCAACTCGCCGGGCAACGCATACGCCCACTGGGTGATATTGCCGGCGCCGAGACAAACGACGCAATCGCCTGGACCCGCCATGCCGTGAATGAGCCCGGCGAGATCTGCCGATTTCTGCAGCGAAATCACTTCGCGATGCCCGTGCGCGAGCAGGCCCAGCACAAAATGTTCGCGGTCGATGCCGGGAATGGGTGTCTCGCCGGCTGGATAGACGTCGGCAACCACAACCGTATCGGCATCGTTAAAGCAGCTGCAGAACTCCTCGAACAGCGATTGAAGTCGCGTGAAACGATGCGGCTGCACCACGGCGATGATTTTGCCGTTGATGGATTCCCGCGCGGCTTTCAGCACCGCAGCGATCTCGACCGGATGATGGCCATAGTCATCAATGATGGTGACGCCATTCCACTCGCCCGTGCGGGTGAATCGCCGCCGCACGCCCCCAAACCCTGCGATCGCCTTTCTAATGATATCGTGCGACAGCCCCAGCTCATGAGCGACTGCGATCGCCGCCGTGGCATTGAGGGCATTGTGCCGCCCGGGCATCGGCAAATGGAGGTCGGTGATTTCGTGCGCTATCTCGGTCTTGCGATCGCGGAATGAAACCCCGAAGCTGGAACCGCCGGCGAGCGGATTGAAATTGATCAGCCGTGCGTCGGCCTGCGGATTTTCGCCGTAGGTGATGATGCGGCGATCCTCGATCTTGCCGACCAGTGTCTGGACCACGAGATGGTCAGTGCACATCACGGCGAAACCGTAGAACGGCACATTCTCAACGAAATTGCGGAACGCGTCCTGGACAGCTTCGAAGGTCTTGAAGTGATCGAGATGCTCAGGATCGACATTGGTGACGATAGCGACGTCGGCCGGCAGCTTCAGGAAAGTCCCGTCGCTCTCGTCGGCTTCGACCACCATCCATTCGCCCGCGCCGAGCCGGGCATTGGTGCCATAAGCATTGATGATGCCCCCATTGATCACTGTCGGATCGAGATCGCCGGCATCGAGCAGGGCTGCGACCATCGATGTTGTGGTGGTCTTGCCGTGCGTGCCCGCGATTGCGACGCAGCTTTTCAACCGCATCAACTCGGCCAGCATTTCGGCGCGGCGCACCACCGGAATTCTTTGAGCGCGAGCCGCCATCAATTCGGGATTGTCGCGCTTGATCGCGGTCGAGACCACTACGACGTCGGCCCCGGCCACGTTCTCGGATTTGTGCCCGATGCTGATCCTGATGCCCTTCTCGCGCAGGCGGGTCACGTTGGCGCTCTCGGACGCGTCGGAACCCTGCACCGTGTAACCAAGATTGCTCAAAACCTCGGCTATGCCGCTCATGCCAATACCGCCGATCCCCACAAAGTGGATCGGTCCGATCTCGCGCGGTAGTCTCATCAAGCTGTTCCTGTTGTCAGGCCTATTGGATGCCCCGCTTTCGCGGGACATGACAAGTGATTTTTCGGATCATTCGAGGACGCACGCATACCAAGCTGTCCGGAATGAAAAGACCTTAGATTCCGGCCACTTTAATCACCAGATCAGCCAGCCGCTCGGCGCCGTCCAGCCGGCCGACACTGCGGGCCGCCGCCGCCATCGCGGCCAGTCGGGCACGCTCCGCCGCCAGCGCCGAAATTTCCGCCGCGAGTCGGTCCGAAGTAAAATCGGCCTGCACGATCCGCAACGCGCCATTGGCTTGCGCTAGCACGCCGGCATTTGCGAACTGATCCTGGTCGATCGACCCGGGCAGCGGCACCAGAATCGATGGGCGGCCGATCGCAGCAAGTTCGGCCACCGTGCCGGCGCCCGATCGCGAGATCACCAGATCGTTCGATGCCAACCGCGCAGGCAGATCGCTGAAGAACGGCGCCAGTTCAGCCTTGATGTTCAGTCGGCCATAAATGGCGCTTACGCGCGGCATGTCTTCCTCACGCACCTGCTGCGTAAGCATCAATCTGTTCCAGAGCGAGGGCTCAAGCCGTTCGATCGCGCCGGGCACGACATCTGCCATAATTCGCGCGCCTTGGCTGCCGCCGATCACGAGCAGTCGAAATGGCCCGGTCGATTGCGGCGAAACATACGGTAGCGCGGCCGCCTTCAGGATCTCTGGCCGCATGGGCGTGCCGACGGTAGTGGTCTTGTCGGCGAGTGCCGGATCGCGATCGAGCACACCCGGCAGCGAAGTCGCGATCGCGCTGACATGCCTCGAGAGAAATCGATTGGCGCGGCCGAGGACGGCATTAGCCTCGTGAATGAGGCAGGGCACGCCCGACAGGCGCGCCGCCAGCACAGGCGGCAACGTCGGATAGCCACCGAAGCCGATCACCGCTGCGGGCCTCAGGCGGCGCATCAGATTGAGGGAAACGGCGCTGCCGGCTGCGAGCATTAAGCCGGTATGAGCCAGCAACCACGGCGCGCGGCTGCGCACCGTCGCGCTCGGCACCACCTCAATCGTCTCCTTGGAAAACAATCCGCTATAGCGCAACGCGCGGGAGTCCGTGGCGAGGCGCACGCGCAGACCGCGCCTGATCAGTTCGACGCCCAGCGCCTCGGCGGGGAACAGATGACCGCCCGTGCCGCCCGCGGCCAGCAAGATGAGAGGCGATGTGTTCATGCTTTCAAATAGCCGATGCGGCGGTGTCCGTCATCAGGCGTAGTTTTGCACCGCGTTGGCGTTGCCGATCGATTCCATCTCGGTGCGGGGCCGCTGTCTCGTCAATGCCAGCATCATGCCCACTCCGTAGGCCAGCGACACCATCGATGAACCGCCGTACGAGATAAATGGCAGCGTCATGCCCTTGGCCGGTATCAACTGCAGATTGACCGACATGTTGATCGCGGCCTGCACCCCAAACAGGATGGCGAGACCCGAAGCGGCAAATCGCGCGAACATATCCTCGCTCGCGTAGGCGCGCGACAATACGCGCATCACGATGAAGGCGAACAGCGCAAGCAGGGCGAGGCAAAGGATGATGCCGAATTCTTCCGCCGCTACCGCGAATACGAAATCGGTGTGGCTGTCCGGTAGGCTGCGTTTCGCGATGCCCTCACCGGGGCCGAGTCCGAACCAGCCGCCGTTGTAAAACGCCTCCATCGCAGTATCGACCTGAAATGTATCTCCCGATGCCGGGTTCATGAATCGCTTGATCCGGCCAGCGACGTGCGGCACCAGCAGATAAGCGCCGAACAGGCCGGCGCTCGCCGCTCCCGCCAGGCCCAGCACCCAAAACATCCGCATTCCCGCGATAAAGAACAGTGCGCCCCAGACCATCAGGATCAGCATGGTCTGACCAAAGTCGGGTTCCATCACCAGCAGCGACACCAGAGTCAGCAGCAGCACCAGCGCAATCGAGGTCGCCGGCATTTCCGGCCGCCTCGCCGATTCCGCAAACAGCCAGGCCGCCAGCACCACGAAAGCTGGCTTGGCGGATTCAGAAGCCTGGATGTTGACGCCGATCAGCGTGATCCAACGTCGCGAGCCCTTGACCTCCGGGCCAACCAGCAACGTCGCCACGATCAGCGCGATACTGACCGCAAATACAATCAGCGCGGTCCGCCGGATCTGGCGCGGCGACAAAAACGAAACGCCGATCAGCACGATGAAGGATGGCAGTAGAAAAAGGACGTGACGATTGAAAAAATGGAACGGATCAAGCCCGATCCGGGTCGCCACGGGCGGGCTGGCGGCGAGCGACAGAATAATCCCACCCAGGATCAGCGAGAAGATCGCCCCAAGCTGCAGGCGGTCCACGGTCCACCACCATTCGCTTAACGGGTTGCGTTGTTCACGGGAGAGCATACGGGCGTCCCCAAGGGGCAAGGGTTTGCCCATTGCTCGCCCATGATGATTTCCGAAGTGTTAATGGCGCCGGTAATCTTTTTTGCAGGTCGCTGGCAAGGTCAGGCGGTATTGCTCACACCACCGGCATGATTCCGGGCAGCGCGTTGACGAGCTCGCGGAATCGCTCGCCCCGGATTTCAAAGTTGCGGTACTGGTCAAACGAGGCGCAGGCCGGCGAGAGCAGCACCACGGCATCGGAAAGCCGTGATGCTTCCGCATCGCGCGCCGCATTGGCAACCGCAACCTCGAGTGTTTTCGAGATCTCGTGCGGCACCGAACCATCGAGCGTGAGCGCAAATTCCTCGGCCGCTTCCCCGATCAGATAGGCTTTGCGGATGCGCGGGAAGTATTCCGTCAGGCTCGTGATGCCGCCAAGCTTCGGTTTGCCGCCGGCGATCCAGAAAATATCGGCGAACGACGATAACGCGTGTGCCGCCGCGTCCGCGTTGGTGCCCTTGGAATCGTTCACGAACAGCACGTCGTCGCGACGGCCGACCTGTTCCATTCGATGCGCTAGGCCAGGAAAGCTCCGCAAACCGTTCTGCAGCGTTTCGGTCGAAAGGCCGAGCGCCAGCGCGCAGCCGGAAGCGCAAGCCGCATTCTGGGCGTTGTGAAGACCACGGAGCGAACCGATGCCGCCAATACGCGCGATCTCGTTGCGGACGCCGTTCGCGGCGCGCCAGATAATCTCACGCTCGACATAGATGCCGTCGGCAAGCACGCTTTTCACGGAAACGCGTACCACGCGCTGGCCAGCCTGCGCGATCCGATCGGCGGTGTTGCGGCTCCAGTCATCATCGACACTGACGATCGCGGTGCCGTGTTTCTGGACGCCGGCGACAAGGCGCTCTTTCACCTCGGCGTAATGCTCAAGCGTGCCATGGCGATCAATGTGGTCCTCGCTGATGTTGAGCAGGATGCCGACGGACGGATCAAGAGATGGCGCAAGATCAATCTGGTAGGACGACATTTCGATGACGTGCACCCGTCCGTCGCGGGGCGGTTCCAGCGACAGGATGGCGGTGCCGATATTGCCGCCCATCTGGGTGTCATACCCGGCGACGCGCATCAAATGCGCGATCAGCGCGGTCGTCGTCGATTTGCCGTTGGTACCAGTGATGGCGACGAATGGCGCATCCGGGGCATGACGGCGTCGTTCACGGCAAAACAATTCGATATCGCCGATCACCTCAACGCCGGCCTGTTGCGCGGCCAGCACGGTCCAGTGCGGCGCGGGGTGAGTGAGTGGCGCGCCGGGCGTCAGCACCAGCGCTGCGAAATTGGACCACGATACGGTTCGCAAATCCGCTGTAACGAATCCCGCCCGAGCCGCTTCAGCGAGCCGGTCGACGCCATCGTCGCTGGCGATCACTTCGGCGCCGCCTGCTTTGAGCGCGTGACAGCTCGCCAGCCCGGAGCCGCCGAGGCCGAACACGGCAACTGTCTTTCCCGCAAAGCAAGTGACCGGGATCATGACCTGAAATCCGTTAATCCCGGCAGCGAATAGCTGTCGCGACGCAACACGCTCACCGCAATTTCAGCGTCGAAAGGCCGGCGAGCGCCAGCATCACTGAGATGATCCAGAACCGGATCACGATCTGCGGTTCGGTCCAGCCCAGTTGCTCGAAATGATGATGGATGGGCGCCATACGGAACACGCGTTTGCCGGTAAGCTTGAACGAAACCACCTGCACGATCACCGAAACCGCTTCCAGCACGAACAACCCGCCGATCACGGCCAGGACAATTTCGTGTTTGACCGCGACCGCGACCGAGCCCAGCATCCCGCCGAGCGCGAGCGAACCGGTATCACCCATGAAAATGGAAGCGGGTGGCGCATTGAACCAGAGGAATCCGAGCCCGGCGCCGAGCACCGCGCCACACAGCACGGCAAGTTCGCCGGTTCCGGCAACATAATTGATCTGCAGGTAATCCGAGAACACCGCGTTGCCGGCGAGATATGAGATCAGGCCGAAGCTCGCGGCCGCGATCATGACCGGCACGATCGCGAGACCGTCGAGACCATCGGTGAGATTGACCGCGTTGCCGGCGCCGACAATGATAAATGCCCCGAACACCATGAAGAACCAGCCGAAGTTCAGCGCGATGTCTTTGAAGAATGGAATCACCAGCGACGTCGAGAACGGGTCGCGTCCGAGCCGCACCAGCGCATAGCAGGCGGCGAGCGCTATCACCGCTTCCATTGCAAGGCGGACCCGCCCGGCGAAACCGCTATGGCTCTGTTTGGTCACCTTCAGGTAATCGTCATAGAAGCCGACAAAGCCGAAGCCCAAGGTCACCGCCAGCACGATCCACACATACGGATTAAGCGGATTGGCCCACAGCAGAGTCGACACCACCAACCCGGACAGGATCATCAGCCCGCCCATGGTGGGCGTTCCTATCTTGGTGACGAGGTGCGACTGCGGACCATCGGAACGGATCGGCTGGCCCTTGCCTTGGCGAAGCCGCAAATGATCGATGATCCACGGACCGAATAGGAACACGAACAATGCCCCGGTCACCATCGCTCCGCCGGTGCGAAAGGTAATGTAACGAAATACGTTCAGAAACGTCCGGAACACGCCCATGCCGGGAATCGTGTTGGAAAGATCAATCAGCCAGTAAAACATCCATTCGCCCTATGCCGCGGCGGCGCCGAGTGCGGTTTTGATGGCAAAGCGCTCGGCAAGGCATTCACCGTCAATTTCATATTTTTCACATTCGAGCCGAACGATCCTGTCGGTATGCTGGCATCAACCGGCGCGAATCGCGGAACTGCCGGCGCCTTCAGTGTACCCGAATACTCGCCCGGCTTTCTCATGGGAAGACCAACGAGCGGTCAATGACTTCAACTTGTGTTAGGCCTTTGCTTGCAAAGCAGCCACAAGCCTGGGTACGAACTTGTTCACCCAGAACATTTTCTTGCTGCCCTTCACCACCACAACATCGCCGCTTTTCAGTAACGTGGCGATCTCCCGAGGTTCGAGCGTCGCCGGATCTTCATGCCAACCGAGACCTTTGCCGGCCGGTAATAGGTCGTACAAATAGCGCATCAACGGACCGACGCAGTATACGCCATCAATTCCGGGCAGATGTTCGGCCAACGCTTTGTGATAGGCTGGCGCATCCACCCCAAGCTCGAGCATGTCGCCCAAAATCGCGATACGCCGGCCGTTGTTCATTGACCGCGCTTTCAAGCTCTCCAACGCTGCCACCATGCTCGCCGGATTGCCGTTGAAACTGTCGTCAATGAGGATCGCCCCACCCGCTGCCTGCTCCACGCCGCGCCCGCTCATGATCCCGACATCGCCGAGTTTTTCTGCCAATCGCCTTGCATCCAGACCGGCGGCGTGCACCGAAGCCAGCGCCGCCAATGCATTCTGCAGGCGATGTGGCGCGCCCGGGGTCAGCGCAAACTCAAGTTGTTTGCCACACAGTTGCGCTGATACGTGCCAACTGTCGCCAATAGCCGTATGCTTCAACTCCCTCACCTCGGACTCGTCCCCAAACCGAAGAACCTTGCCGTTCCATTCCGGCGCATCGATTGCCGCCGGCAACACAAGCACGCCATCTTCGGGCAACCCGCGCGCGATGCTTATTTTCTCCTGCCTGATCGCTTCGAGGCTGCCGAGCTTTTCGAGATGCACAGGCTCGACATTCACGACCATTGCGACGGTCGGTCGGGCCAGCTTGCTCAATCGCAAAATCTCACCGGCCTGGTTCATGCCCATTTCGACCACCCACAGTGTTGCTTGCGGGTCGGCGTTGCACAGGGTCAGCGGCACGCCCCAAAAATTATTGAAGCTGCTCGGACTGGCGTATGCGTTCGGATAAGCGGCGATGAATTCCTTGGTGCTGGTTTTGCCGGCGCTGCCGGTCAATCCGATCACCGGATTTTTGAATCGAGCCCGCGCCGTTCGGGCCAATGCCCACAGCCCATCCAATAGCGTGTCCTTTACTACAAGCTGAGGCACGCTCACGCCTTCGATGCGATAAGGCACAATCATGGCAACCGCGCCCGCCATCTCCGCGTTGGCGGCAAATTCCCAGCCGTCGCGCGCACTGGCGAAACTTGAAACAAAGCCCCCGCTCGGTTTTCCGCTCAATGCGACGAACAGACTTCCGGGCCTTACCAGCCGGCTGTCCTGTGTGACGAAATCGATGCTTGTGTCGGGAAATGTTCCGGACAGGCCTAATGCCCGAGCGACTTCTGCAATCGTCCACAGCGGTGGCGCGGTCATGCGACCCTCGGCGCCAGCGCTGCGGCAACCGCCTCGTGATCGCTGAATGGCAAGGTACGATCTCCGATGATTTGCCCTGTCTCGTGACCTTTGCCGGCAATCAACAGCACGTCGCCATCCTCGAGCGACCCAACCGCGTAGCGGATCGCCTCGGCACGGTCCGCAATCTCCTGAGCGCCATTCGCGGACTTCAGGATTGCCGCGCGGATGCTTGCCGGATTTTCGCTTCGCGGATTGTCGTCGGTGACAATGATGCGGTCGGCGTTTTCGGCGGCAATCGCGCCCATCAGCGGACGCTTGCCCGCGTCGCGGTCACCGCCGGCCCCAAACACGACGACGAGCCTACGCCTGGCGTACGGCCTGAGCGCCTGCAGCGCTTTCGCGAGCGCGTCCGGTTTATGCGCGTAATCGATAAAGATCAGCGCACCATTACGTTCGGCGACCCGCTCCAACCGCCCTTTCGCACCTTCGAGGAATTCAAGCTGTGCGAAAACGGCGTCAGGCTCACTGCCGGTCGAAATTGCGAGTCCCGCGGCAACGAGCGCATTCTCGATCTGAAACTCGCCGACCATCGGCAACTGCACTGCTCGCCTTCGTCCTCGGTGTTCAAGTGTGAGCTTCTGGGCCAGCTCGTCGATTTCGGCTTCGAGCAGTCGTATCCCCTCGGCCCCGCCATTCCCCGCTCGTCCGACCGTGACCATCCGCAAGCCGCGCGTGCGCGCCGCATCCATCACCGCCTGCGAGTAATCGTGATCGGCCGAAATCACCGCGGCGCCATCAGCAGCGACCAGATCGCGAAACAGCCTTAGCTTCGCGTCCAGGTAATGCTTTACATCAGGATGATAATCCATGTGATCGCGCGAGAGATTCGTGAAGCCACCGGCAGCGACCCGCACGCCGTCCAGCCGATACTGATCGAGGCCGTGGGATGAGGCCTCTAGCGCAAGATGGGTGACGCCTTCGCGGGCGATTTCGTCAAGCTGCCGGTGCAGCGCGATCGGGTCCGGGGTGGTCAAAGAGCCGTAGATCGTTCGCTTCGGCGACACCAGGCCGATGGTGCCGATGCTGGCCGATTCCAGGCCGAGCCGCTGCCAGATCTGTCGGGTAAAGGCGGCAACGGAAGTCTTGCCGCTCGTGCCGGTCACGGCTGCGATGGTCGCAGGCTGTCGTGGATAGAATTTCGCCGCCGCCAACGCCAGCGCCCGCCGCGGATTGGGTGTGACCACGAACGGCATCGAGCAGGTGCGTTCAGGCGAACGGTCCCCCGCTATGGCTGATGCACCGGAGGCAATCGCCTGATCGATGAATCGCGCGCCGTCGGTCTTGCTGCCGGCCAGCGCGAAAAATAAGTCGCCAGGCTTCACCGCGCGGCTGTCGACCGCAATTCCGGAGACCTCGATCGCTTGCGCGCGCGGATCGAGCGTCGCTTCATCGTTAAACAGGTCGCGGAGCCTCATGACCTTCCAGCCCGGCCGACGCAAAGGCCCGTTGTCCGAAGTTCGTGATCCATCGCGGCACTCTCTGCCGAACCTCGCAAAACGGGCAACTCCAACGTTGAGGCGAATTGCAGTTCCTGATCCGAATTGTAGCAGGCGGCGCGGGAACCCAAGTCGACGGCACTGATAACGCCTTACTGGGTTGTCCTCGATGCCGCAAGAATAAGGCGCTCGGACGGCGGCAGATCGAAGCGCGGCTCGATGCCGAGCAGCGGTGCAATGCGGGAGATCACATTGCCGCCGGTCGGCACCGCGTTCCAGCCGGAAGTGATGAACCCGAAGGTTTCCTTCAGCGGCTGTGGTTCGTCCAGCATGATCAGCAGCTGGTAGCGGGGATTGTCGGCGGGCAGGATCGCCGTGAAGGCGTTAAGCACGCGTTTTTTGACGTAGTGACCGTTGATAACCTTCTCGGCTGTGCCGGTCTTGCCGCCGATGTAGTAGCCCTTGACGTCTGCCTTCTTCGCGGTGCCGACCTCGGCATTCAGCCGCATCAGGAACCGCATCTTCTCGGAAGTTTCCGGCTTGATCACCCGCTTCGCCAGCGCCATCGCTTCCTGCTCCGTGCGCTTCATGAACGTCGGCGGAATCAGGTAACCGCCGTTGACCAGCGCGTCGATGCCCATGACGGCCTGCAACGGCGCAACCGCGATGCCGTGCCCAAACGCAATCGTCACGGTGTTCAATTCGGACCAGTGCTTCGGGACGATCGGCGAAGCGCTCTCCGGCAATTCGGTACGCAGCCGTTCAAGCTGCCCCAGTTTGCGCAGGAACGCTTTGTGCGCCTCGACGCCTTGGGATAGCGCGATCCGCGCCGCACCGACATTTGATGAGTAGTAGAACACTTCTTTCATGTTGATCATGCGCCCGAGCGCGTGATCGTCATGGATAGTGAATTTGCCATAGTGCAGAGGACCGCGAGCGTCCCACATTGAATTAAGATCGACCTTGCCGGAATCCAGCGCCATCGCCAGCGTGAATGCCTTGAACGTCGAACCCATCTCGTAGACACCGGTTGTCAAGCGATTGATGCGATCGGGATCGTGCGCTTCTTTCGGATTATTGGGATCGAAATCCGGGACCGATACCATGGCCACGATTTCGCCGGTCCTGACATTGGAGACGAGACCGGAGGCCGCCTTGGCCTTGTACTTCTCCTTGGCCTTGAGAAGTTCGTCGCGAAGCGCATGCTCGACGCGCAGGTCGACCGATAATTCCACAGGCCGTTGCAGCCGGTCGGTGGCAAAGCCTGCACGATGCAGATCCGCCAAACCATTGGTGTCCAGCCACTTCTCCATGCCCGCGATGCCCTGGTTATCGATATTGACCAGACCGATCAGATGAGCGACTTCGTTGCCGGTTGGATAGACCCGCTTGTTCTCGCGCAAGAAACCGATTCCGGGCACGCCGAGGCGGTGAATTTCCTGCTGCTGCTTTGGCGTGATTTCGCGTTTGAGCCAGACGAATCCTTTTTTGGATGACAACCGCTCGCGTACTTCAGCGCCATCGAGATCCGGCAAGGTCGCCGTGAGCAGTTCGACCGCCTCATCCTTGTCGATAATCCGGCGCGGCTCACCGAACAGGCTCGGCGCCTTGACGTCGGTCGCGAGGATTTCGCCGTTGCGGTCGACAATATCAGGTCGCGCGGTCGCGATAGCGTCTTGCGTCGTGCCGCGGCGGGTGCCGTGACTATCGCCAACTGTGGCAAACATGATCAGCCGCCCACCGATCACGGCATAGATCGCGGCGAATGCCAGCATGGCAAATCCAACGCGAGCGCGCGCCTTGGCGGCGCGATCGACATTGCGCCCGTATAGCACGCCACGGATGAGCCGCTGCCGCCACGCGCTCACCGGCTTGACCGATCTTGGCGCCGACGCCCTCACTGCTGAGCCCCCGCCGACGGAATCGATCCGGTCACCGAGACAGACTGGGCGGAAGCGTCGATGGTCTGGATCATCGCACCGATCGGATCGGGATCGCCAGGTTTGGCAAAGTTCGGCGGCCGCTCAGGCAAGTTCTTCAAGGAATC
>NZ_DATEPI010000153.1:0-47448 GCF_035273305.1 Bradyrhizobium sp.
AGGCCGATTAATGACGCGGTCTGCGCCAGCGCCAGCGGTTCACTCAGGGCATAGCCAAACGCGTTCCAGGGAAAGCCCGAGAGCACATGGGCGCGAAGCCATTCGCTTGCCGTGAGACTAACCGCGAGCGCCAACACCCGCGAAGCGTCCCTGGTCCAGATCATGCGCGCCAGCGCGAAGCCCAAAGCGGGAAACAGCGCCAAATAAGCCGGTAGGCCTACTACAGCAAATGGCATCAGCCACGCGAAAGTCGACGCATCGACCAGGAACGCATAGCCGATCCAGTACAGTCCCGGCACGAAATAGCCGAGACCGAACCACCAGCCCGCCATCGCGGCCGCGGGCACGCCACGCAACCGTCCTGCTCCGGCACCGTCAATCAGCCAGACCATCACCGGAAAAGTAACGAACAGCACCGGCCATGCATTGAACGGCGCCATCGCGAACGAGGACAGGGCGCCTGCGGCAAGCGCGATGACCGCGCGTCTCCAGCCCCATGCCAGGATGATCGCTAGACCGAAGCGGCGAAGTCTATCTGATGAGCTCACTGCGAAGCGGCTCCGTCGCCGGAAGTTGGACTCGCATTATCACTGGCTTGAGGCTGGCTTGCGTCCGGTGCGGCTTCACGGCGGCGGCCCTCGCGCTGTGTTCGCGCAGGAGGGCGCTCCTTGCGAGGGGCAATGCGCAGCCGCTTCACGCGCCTCGGATCGGCGTCAAGCACTTCGATCTCGTAGTTGCCGGGGCCAGAGATCACCTCTCCGCGCACCGGCAGCCGGCCGACGTGGGTCACGAGATAGCCTCCGAGTGTCTCGACCTCTTCGCCGGCCTCGCCCGTGACGAAGTCTTCTCCGATAACAGCGCGGACGTCATCGAGCCTGGCGCGGGCATCGGCGATAAAGGAATTGTCAGCCTGGCGAACGATCGCCGGTGGTTCATCACTGTCGTGCTCGTCATCGATGTCGCCGACGATCTGCTCGACGATGTCCTCGATCGAGACCAGGCCGTCGGTGCCGCCATATTCATCCACCACAAGGGCCAGATGAATTCGCGACGCCTGCATTTGTGCCAGAAGATCGATCGCCCGCATCGATGGTGGCACGAACAGTAGCTTTCGGATGATGTTGGCATTCGACAGTGGCAGGGCCAGATCGACCGCACGCAGGTCGAGCCCGGCGGGAAACGGTTTCTTTCGCTTGCTTTTGCCTGGATCGAGCGCACGCGCTTTTGCCGTCATAAACGCCAGCAGATCGCGAATGTGCACAATGCCCTCGGGATCGTCGAGTGTTTCGTTGTAGACGACAAGGCGCGAATGCGCGGCACTTTCGAACAGGCTCATCAATTCACCAAGCGGGATATCGCGCTTGACCGCGATGATATCGGCGCGATGGATCATGACGTCGGCGATGCGCCGTTCATGCAGCCCGAGGATATTGCGCAGCATGGTGCGTTCGATGGCGGAGAAGCCCGCATCGTCAGGCGTAGAGGCATCGAGTACGACCTGCAGATCATCGCGGACCGAACCCGGCTTCCACCCGAACAGCACTCGGATCGCACGGGTCAGCCAATTGTCGGCCGTCGGACGTATGACCTCGCCTTGCGGCACCACCGCCGGCAGGTTGCGCGTATTGCGCGGATTATCATGGGTCGGTTCGGAGTCCGCCATCTCAGTCCATCCGCTCCCGATCAGCGTATGGGTCGGGAATGCCGAGTTGTGCCAGGATCTCTATTTCCAGAGCTTCCATCGCCTCGGCCTCGTCATCTGTTTCGTGATCATATCCGACCAGATGCAGGAAACCGTGGACAGCGAGATGGCTGAGATGATGGTCAAAGGGCTTTTGCTCGTCATCGGCTTCCCTGCGCGCGGTCTCATAGGCGATGGCGATATCGCCGAGCATGGGTGGTATCTCATCAGCGCTGCTCACGCCGGTTGGCGGCCTTAGCGCCGGGAACGACAGCACATTGGTAGGCTTGTCGATGCCCCGCCAGTTGCTGTTCAGGGTGCGAATTCCTGCATCATCGGTCAGCATCACCGCGAGTTCGGCATCGGCGGTATCGGCATCGGCCATCTCGGCTGCGACCGCGACCGCGCGTTGGATCACAGCGTCGGCGTCCGGCTCGCCGTTCCAAGCGTCGGCGACGATAAGGACCTCGGTCATGGGAAGGGCGGATTGCGCCATCGCTCCAGAATTTCTATTGCGCCCCGAAATGCTTTGCGGCGATCGCTTCTCGGCAGATTTTCTCATCAGGACTTGGTTGTTCCCGGCCGCAGCGCTGAGCTTTCATAAGCGGCGACGATTCGGGCTACCAGTTCATGACGGATCACGTCTTCAGCCGTAAATTTCACTTGCGCGATACCCTCGACGCCGTCCAGCAGCCTGGCCGCTTCCGCAAGACCGGAAGTCTGGCCGTTCGGCAGATCGACCTGAGAGGGATCGCCGGTGACGATCATGCGGCTATTCTCGCCAAGCCGTGTCAGGAACATCTTCATCTGCATCGAGGTGGTGTTTTGCGCCTCGTCCAGAATGATGACAGCGTTGGTGAGAGTGCGACCGCGCATAAACGCGAGCGGCGCGATTTCGATTTCGCCGGCCTGCAGGGCGCGTTCGACAATTCGGGAGTCCATCAAGTCGTACAGTGCATCATAAATCGGCCGTAAGTAAGGATCGACCTTCTCGCGCAGGTCGCCCGGCAAGAAGCCGAGTCTTTCGCCGGCTTCCACCGCGGGGCGCGACAGGATGATGCGATCCACTTCCTTGCGTTCGAACATCTGCGCCGCATGTGCCACCGCAAGCCAGGTCTTGCCCGTGCCCGCCGGGCCGATCCCAAACACCAGTTCGTGCCGTTTCAATGCGCGAATGTAGGAATCCTGGGCCGCGGTGCGCGCCCGCACCGGGCGCTTGCGCAGGTTGATGGTCTCGAAAGACGATTTGACCGTCTTGGCGTCGAACTCGAACAACGAGCCCTGCGCTATGACGGCGCGGATTGCGCCCTCGACATCACCTTGCGAGAGGTCGTGGCCTTGGGTCGCCTGCGCATACAGCGTTTCCAGCACGCGCCGCGCGGCGTCGCAGCCGTCGCGTGATCCCGCGATCGAAATGTGATTGCCGCGGGAGTCGACCACGACGCCGAGCCGGCGCTCGATCAAGGCAAGGTTTTGACCGTAGGGGCCGACCAGCGCCGATGCTCCGCGGTTGTCGTCGAAGTCGATGACGACTTGCGTCTCGGGTGGCATCTGCACGTCGCGGTCGAGTTTGCGGCTGGGAGCGAGCGAAGGCGAATCCGATGCGCTTTTGGGCAAGGGTTCAGGCTCCCGTCGTCATTTGAGAATTGGTGGCTTGAGCAGATGCCATCCTGGAAGCTGCAGGTGGCATGCTACGCTCGTTCGATGAAGGCACGAGCTGGCCGAGCAGGCTGTAACGCTCGAGGCTTTCTATTCTTACCGGCAGGACTTGCCCGATCAGATCAGGAGATGCCATGACATGGGCGGGCTGAAGATACACTGTGCGGCCGACGATCTGACCGGCATTGCGCGCCGAGCGTTCGAACAGCACATCGACCGTCTTGCCAATCGCAGCCCGATTGAAGGCTGATTGCTGGCTGTCGATCACTTCTTGAAGCCGCGTCAATCGCTCGTCCATCTCAGCCGCTGAAATCGTCTCCTGTATGTCCGCAGCCGGCGTCCCCGGCCGCGACGAATATTTGAACGAATAAGCGCCAGCGTAGCCGATTTGCGTGACAAGCGCGAGGGTGGCGCGAAAATCTTCCTCGGTCTCACCTGGGAAACCGACGATGAAATCCGATGAAAATGCGACGTTTTGGCTGGCGAGGCGAAACCGCTCGATAACTCGGCGGTAATCATCCGCCGTATGCCTGCGGTTCATCGCCGCAAGAATGCGATCTGAACCGGATTGCACGGGCAGGTGAACGAATGGCATCACGGCGGGCACGTCGCGATGAGCTGCAATAAGTGTATCGTCGACGTCCCGAGGATGGCTCGTCGAGTAGCGCAGGCGCACGATGCCGGGAATCTCCGCCAGAGCGTGCAGTAACCTTCCGAGCGACCAGGTTCGTCCATCAGGTCCCTCCCCATGATAGGCGTTGACGTTCTGACCGATAACGGTGATCTCGCGCACCCCATTGTCGGCAAGTCTGAGCACGTCATCGATGATCTTTGTGACCGGGCGCGATACTTCGGTGCCGCGCGTGTAGGGCACTACGCAGAACGTGCAGAATTTGTCGCAGCCTTCCTGCACGGTGACGAATGAGGAGATGCCGCGGGCGCGAATCGCCTCGGGCCGCGGCGGCGGCAAAAAGCCAAACTTGTCCTCGACCGGAAAATCGGTCTCCAGTGCACGGCCGGTGCTTTTTGCGTGTTCCAGAAGTTGCGGCAGATAATGATAGCTTTGCGGGCCGACGACGACGTCAACGACCGGGGCGCGTCGGATGATCTCCTCGCCCTCGGCTTGGGCGACACAGCCGGCCACGGCAATGTTCATGCGCTTGCCGTTGCGCGCAGCCTCCTGTTTGAGGCGGCGTAGCCGACCCAGTTCCGAGTACACCTTTTCGGAGGCCTTTTCCCGGATATGACAGGTATTGAGGATTACGAGATCGGCATCCTCGACGGTCGGCGTCTCGACGAAACCCTCCGGCGCCAGCGTATCCACCATGCGCTGCGCATCGTAGACGTTCATCTGACAACCATAGGACTTGATATGCAGCTTGCGCGGCGGGTTCATGGAACCTGAATGCTGTGCGTGAAATGCCGCCATCGCGGCGCCGGCCTCAAATATAGGCTAAAGCGGCGAAAAGCCAGTGTGTGAGGCGATCATTCCAGCCGCAGGATCACGCGGTATCTCGCAAAATCAGCGTTTTCCGACCTGCGTCGCCGTCTCTTGCGCGGCGCGGTCAATGCGCCTGAAAATCCAGGATCAGACCGGGCAATCGCCGCATATCCTCGAAAATCATCTGCGCTCCCCCGGCACCCAGGGCATCACCGTGACCGGCGCGGCAATGGCTGCCGCCATGGAAGCCTAGCACCGTCATTCCGGCCGCCCGGGCGGCGGTGACGCCGGGCAGACTGTCCTCGATGACCAAGCATCGTGGCGGCGTCACCTGCATCTGTTCGGCGGCGAACAGAAAAAGATCCGGCGCAGGCTTCCCGCGCGCGACCTGTGAGGCGGAGAAAATATTCGGGGCGAGCAGATCATACAGCCCCGCGCAGATGAGACCGTGCCGGATTTTCTCGGGCGTGCCGCTGGAAGCCACGCACTTCGGCAATGCAATCGATCCGATCGCTTCGCCGACATAGGAAATGGCGCGCAGATCACCCGCATAGCATTGCAGCGTGGCTTGCTTGACCTGAGTTTCAAAATCATCCGGCAGACTGCGGCCAAGTTCGGCTTCGATGATCGATCTCGCCTCGCGGTCCGATACGCCGAGAAATCGGGCAAGCACCTCATCGGAGGTGATCGGATAACCGTGACGCGTCAGCATTTCAGAATGCGCGCGGCATGAAATGACCTCGCTGTCGACGAGCACGCCATCACAGTCGAAAATGACAAGGTCGATTTTTGAGTGCAAAACTTGCAAGCTCAGGAGTTATCGTCGTCCAGCGGAATGCAGTACAATTCCAGCCGGTGATCCACAAGTTTGTAGCCGAGCTTGCGAGCAATTTCGGCCTGCAGCTTTTCGATTTCTTCGTTGGTGAATTCGATCACCTTGCCGTCGCGCAAATTGATCAGATGATCGTGATGGCTATCACGCATCTGCTCGTAGCGGGCACGGCCCTCACGGAAGTCATGGCGTTCGATGATCCCGGCGTCCTCGAACAGTTTTACCGTTCGATATACGGTTGAAATCGAAATCTTGTCGTCCACGGTAACGCAGCGGCGATAAAGCTCCTCAACATCGGGATGATCGGCTGCTTCCGCCAGCACTCGCGCAATCACGCGGCGCTGTTCGGTCATGCGCATGCCGGTGGCAGCGCAACGGGCTTCAATTCCGGTTGCCTTGGGCGCGGGCGGCGTTTTCAGTGCGGTCATCGGATCTTGCCTTCGCCTAGCAGCGCGTGTTGCGTTCAACGCATGTCAGGCCGATCAGAGCATGTAAGCGGTACGACGACGAAACTGTACGCCGCTTGATTGAGATGGAACTTCGATCCGGTGCAATCTGGATCGGATTTTTATCGATAGAACTCCAGTGTCCCTTGTGCCACCGCGCGGGGGTCACGACAAGTCGCGGCGCATCAGAACGGCATTCAATTCTTTTCCACCCTCTCGGTGATAATAGCGCTCGCGGCGCCCGGCGATCGCGAATCCCGCGCGCTCGTAGAGCCGCCGCGCCGGCTGATTATGTTCCTCGACTTCAAGGAACACGCTGCGTACGCCGCGCCCGGCGAGATGGCCAAGATGGGTCAATAACAGGTTGTGCGAATAGCCGCGGCCGCGGTGGGTCCCGGCAATCGCGACCGAAAGGATTTCGGCCTCGTCAGCCGCCATCCGAGAAGCCGCAAAACCGATGATCTTGCGTCCGACTCTCAGGCGATGCACCAGCGTGTGGCGCTCAGTCAGCATGGCCTCGAATTCGCTTTCACTCCAGCCTCGGTGAAACGAGGCGGCGTGCAACTGCGCCAAACGGGCGGCATCGCGCAGCGTTGCGGGCTCGACCGCCGCCGTTCCGCCGCCCCACATTTCCGAGAGCCACTCCATCATTGCAGCGGCGATGGGGACGATCTAAGCAGCGGGTCGGTTGGTGGCTTGGCGTCGGGCGCCCGCAAATAGAAGGGTCGCGCCGGCGCTGTATCCGGGCTGACGGCAGCACCCAGCCAGGCGACCCAGACGATATCCGGCGCCGGTTGCGGATCGACTTTGAACGGCCGCGGCGCGTCGGCCGGCCAGCGGTCGGCGAGCATGTTGGCGGCGTTACCGACCAGATACGGCGCGCCGAAACGCGAGGCATCGAGTGCCTCGTCAATCAACGCAACTTGCGGCCGGACCAGCGAGGCGCCGTTGCCGGCGACAACCTGAAAGTAGACGTGATTGTGCCGCGCATCGATCGCCGAGATGATCGGCTGTTCGGCGTTTTGGCCGACGATTGGAGCGGCATAGGCGGTCAATGTCGTCAGCCCGACCACCGGCTTTCGCGCCGCCAATCCGATTCCGCGAGCGGCGGAAAGTCCCACCCGAAGCCCGGTGAAGCTGCCAGGACCGGTGGTGACCGCTATTCGGTCGAGCGTTGCGAAAGCGATGCCGGATTGGTCCATCACTCGCTGAATCAGCGGCATCAGTGCCTCGGCGTGACCGCGTTTCATGGCCAGCGTTTGCAGCGCGATCAGCTGACCTGCGTCAGTATCGAGAACGCCGGCGGAGCAGGCATCCAGCGCGGTATCGATGGCCAGGATCAGCATTGGACCGCGCTGTTCGCCGCTGCCGGCATCACATCGGCCGGACTTCAACCACGTCGGGCACAAAATGCCGCAGCAGATTCTGAATTCCGTGCTGGAGAGTAGCTGTGGATGATGGGCATCCTGAGCAGGAACCCTTCATGTTGAGATAGACGACACCATCCTTGAACCCACGGAAAGTGATGTCGCCGCCGTCGTTGGCGACAGCCGGACGCACCCGGGTTTCGATCAGATCTTTGATCATCTCCACAGTCTCGGCGTCTGCTTCGTTGAAGAATTCGTCGTCTTCATCGGCCGCCTCGTCATTTGCAACGGTGCCATCGGCGAGCAGCGGCGCGCCCGACATATAATGTTCCATGATGGCGCCGAGGATCGCCGGCTTCATGTGTTGCCAGTCACTGCCGTCTCTCGTCACCGTGACGAAATCGGAGCCGTAGAACACGCTGGTCACGCCGGGAATGCTGAACAATCGCTCGGCTAGTGGCGACCGCACCGCGGATTCGGGGCTGGTAAATTCCATGGTACCGCTGTCGAGCACGATACGCCCTGGAATGAATTTCAGGGTGGCGGGGTTAGGGGTGGTTTCGGTCTGGATGAACATGGTTTTCTCCGGCGTCGCCGGTTCAAGGCCGGCGCGTGAGCGATACCTAGCAGATGGCGACCGCGGATGCACGATCAAGGGGTGCAGAACAGGAGTTCCGCAGCTGTATCAAAGATCTAAGGTCGAAAAAGAATAGCGTGACACGGATCACGACAGTGCGTCGATCGCCTCGTCGCTCAGATCTCCTGGTACGATGGTGACCGGAATCGGGAACGAGCCAACCGTCTTGGCCATGATGGTGATCAGCGGGCCGGGACCTTCGGGTCCCGGATTGGCGGCCAGCACCAACATCGAAATATCGACATCGTTATCTATGACGTCGACGATCTGCTCGGCCGGATCGCCTTCCCGGATTACACGTTCGGGCGTAATCGCGGCGATCCCATTGGCGCGTCCGGCGGCGCGATCAAGCGCGGCGTTGGCCTCCTCGTGGGCCTCGGCGCGCATCACCTCAGCGACCCCGAGCCATTGCTGGTTCTGATCTTCCGTCTCGATGATACGCAGCATTACCACGCCGCCGCCGGCCCGGATCGCCCAGCGGCTGGCATAATAGACCGCGCGGTCCCATTCCGCAGTATCATCGACGATAACCAGACATTTTGGCTTGTGACCCGTCTCATAGCTTCGTCGCTGGTTGGTCATGCATGTCCCGGTGCTGCCAAGCGGAGCCTATGCTGCCATGACCCAGCCATGCTCGACAAGCGCGCAGGGAGCGGCGTTCACCAACGGAGCGCTTATAGATTGACAGGCAGCAAGCCGGCAAATCGGCGAAATCAGTGTCTCCGGACGAAACCCACGATGTCCTTTGTCGATTTCATGGTCTCGGCAGCGATATCGCGGGCGCGGTTTGCTCCCTCGATCAGGATCGAATCGACGTAACCGGGATCCGCGACCAGCCGTTTCATTTCGGAGGCGATCGGCGACAGCTTTGCGACGCAGAGCTCGACCAGTGAATTCTTGAAGGTTGAAAACTGGCCGCCGCCAAACTCGACAAGGACATCGGACTTGGTCCGGCCCGACAGCGCGGCAAAGATGCCGACGAGATTGTCCGCCTCCGGGCGCCCCTCAAGACCCTTTTCCTCGGACGGCAGCGGTTCCGGGTCGGTCTTTGCCTTCCTGATCTTCTGCGCGATGGTGTCGGTGTCATCGGTCAGATTGATGCGCGAGTTATCCGATGAATCCGATTTCGACATCTTCTTGGTACCATCGCGTAACGACATCACCCGTGTCGCCGGGCCAGTGATCAGCGGCTCCGGCTGCGGGAAGAACAGTCCCTCGTTGAAGCCATGGCTGCGTATGGAGTCGCCGAAATCGTTGTTGAATTTCTGCGCGATGTCGCGCGAAAGCTCCAGATGCTGCTTCTGGTCCTCACCGACCGGAACATGCGTAGCGCGATAGAGCAGAATGTCCGCCGCCATCAGCACGGGATAATCGTACAGCCCCACCGACGCATTCTCGCGGTCCTTGCCGGCCTTCTCCTTGAACTGCGTCATACGGTTCAGCCAACCGACGCGCGCAACACAATTGAAGATCCACGCCAGTTCCGCATGGCCGGACACCTGGCTCTGATTGAACACGATGTGCTTTTTCGCATCGATGCCGCTGGCGATGAACGCGGCGGTGACTTCCCTGGTGTTGCGTGCCAGTTCCGCCGGACCGCCCCAGACCGAAACCGGCTGAGTCAGCGCGTGCATGTCGACCACGCAGTACAGACAATTGTGCGTTTCCTGCAGCTTCACAAAATTAACGATGGCGCCGAGATAGTTGCCCAGATGCAGATTGCCCGTCGGTTGGACGCCTGAGAAAACCCGCTCAACGAATGCCATGATCAGCTTCCCGCGCCCGCCTGTTGTCGCGCCATCAATTGGCAAAGGCGCGGCGCGCCGTCACATGCCACGTGGTTCATGGTCGCGCAAGTCGGAGCGCGCGTTTTGCCTGAAGCCAATACGCGCTTCGTTCCAACTGACGACACCCAACAAGACCAGAAGTAGACCGTAAATGGCTACCGCGCCTGCGATCAACATCATCAGAACCGCCGCGTTGGCGAGACCATGCAGCTCCGTTGGCGGGACCAGCTGCGACGCGGCCCATACCAGGCCGCCCATTGCCGCCGCCGCCAGGATTATGCGCGGGAGCCGCCGCCGCGCCGCGGTGTCGATCGAAAATCCAAATGTCGCCGCACCGCGCCGGATCAAGACCAGCGCACTGCTCCAGGCGCCACACGCGATGCTCGCTGCGATGCCGGCCGGGCCGATTATCTGGTTGAGGATCACAGCCAGGACGATCGCGACCGCCAATCCTTTCAGCGTGGCCATTAGTGGTGTCAGCGTATCCTGGCGCGCAAAGAATGCCGGCGACAGCGTCTTGACCAGCACGTGAGCGGGTAGCCCGAGCGCGAGCCAATTCAATGTCTGCGCCGTGGCCGCGCTATCGGATGCGCTGAACACACCGTGCTGGAACAGCATTCGCACAACGGACTCGCTCATTACGATCAGGCCGAGCATCGCAGGCAATGCCAGGCCCGCCGCGAGCTCGAGTGCGCGCGATTGTGCGTGGCCGACGGCTACTCGATCCTGGGCGCGCAGCGCGCGCGCCAGTTCTGGCACCATTACCGTGCCCATTGCGACTCCGACAATGCCGAGCGGCAGCTCGATCAGGCGATTGGCGAAATACAGCCGCGATATCGCGGACGACGAAGTCGAGGCCATCACGGCGCCCGCGATGACGAGCAGCTGCGGCCCGCAACTGGCGATCATTCCGGGGACTGCCGTGCCAAGAAAGCCGCGCATCTGGGCGTCAAATGAAATCCGCAGCGGGCGGGGAGCGTTGCTGCCGCGGCGCAACAGCAGAATCGCCAGCTGCAGCAGCCCGGCCACTCCGACCGTGAATGCGATCACTCGCGCAGCAATAGCCGGGTCGTGCTGAAGGCCCAGGAGAGCGATCATCACTGTAATCAAGCTGACGTTAAACAGAAGCGGTGAGAAGGCAGTGAGCGCAAATCGATGTTGCGCATTCATGAGCGCCATCATCACGGTGACCGGACCTGCAAAAGCAAGATAGGGCAGCATCAGCCGAGCATCGTCGATTGCCAGTTGCAGGCTTGGACGCCCGGTGAAGCCTGGCGCCAGAGCGGTAATGACGATCGGCATCAAAATGCCTATCAGGAGAGCCGCCGCGATCAGCGCGGTGCTGACGGTCGCGAGGATACGCCCGGCGAATGCGGCGGCGGCAGCAGTGCCCTCGGCCTCGCGTACGCGCAGCCAGGCCGGCACCAGCGCGGCGTTCAACGCGCCTTCAGTCAACAAGCGCCTGATCACATTAATTAGCTGAAATGCTACCAGGAACGCATCCGCAATGGGCCCCGCACCGAGCAGCGCCGCGACCATCGAATCGCGCGCGAACCCCAGTAGTCGCGATGCCAGCGTCCCCGTGGACACGGTCAGGAAAGAACGGATCATGAGAGGCTGTATAGCACCGTCGCTTGCTGGCACAGGGTTGATCGTGATAGGCCGCTGCACCCGATCGAGACCCAGTTGGAGCGGATTTTCCGCGTCACTGCAATTGCCGCGACAGGACGGATAGATGAGTTCAGCGAAATACGACGTTCTTGGAATCGGCAATGCTATTTTCGACATATTGGTGCAGACCGACGAGGGCTTTCTCGCATCTCACGGCATGACCAAAGGCGGCATGTCGCTCATCGACGAGTCCAGGGCCGCGGCGATCTACCGCGACATGGGGCCGGCGACAGAGATGTCGGGCGGATCGGCCGCCAACACGATTGTCGGGCTCGCCAATCTTGGCGCACGGGCGGCCTATGTCGGCAAAGTCAAGAATGACCAGATCGGCAAGCTGTACGCCCACGATATTCGCGCGGCGGGCGTGGCGTTCGAAACGCGCCCCGCAACCGACGGCCCCGCGACCGGCTGCTCGTATATTCTCGTTACGCCCGACGGAGAGCGCACCATGAACACCTACCTCGGCGCGGCCCAGGAGTTGATGCCCAGCGATATCGACGCCGACCAGGTCGCGGCGTCGGCGATCGTGTATCTGGAGGGTTACCTCTGGGATCCGAAAAGCGCCAAGGACGCCTTTGTGAAAGCTGCGGGTATCGCACATGAAGCGGGTCGGCAGGTTGCGCTGACGCTATCGGATTCTTTTTGCGTTGATCGATATCGCGGCGAATTTCTGGATCTCATGCGTAATGGAACGGTCGA
The DNA here is from genome assembly GCF_035273305.1 of Bradyrhizobium sp. Taxonomy (GTDB): domain Bacteria; phylum Pseudomonadota; class Alphaproteobacteria; order Rhizobiales; family Xanthobacteraceae; genus Bradyrhizobium. Next base: position 12,221 of record NZ_DATEPI010000153.1, read on the forward strand.
CCTGGTGTTCGCGAACGAGGCCGAATTGCATTCCCTGTACCAGACGTCAGACTTCGACGCGGCGCTGAAGCAATTTCGAGCTGACGTGAATCTGGCGATCGTGACGCGCAGCGAGAAAGGGTGCGTGGTGGCGTCAAAGGATGATGTCACCGCGGTCCCGGCGTTTCCAATCGAAAAGATGGTCGATACGACGGGGGCCGGTGACCTGTTCGCCGCCGGGTTTCTGTTCGGGCTCGTGCGCGGCGCTGGCTATGAAAACGCCGGAAGGTTAGGAGCGCTCGCCGCGGCTGAAGTCATTCAGCACATCGGCGCGCGCCCGCAAACATCATTGAAGCAATTGGCGCAGCAGAGCGGACTGCCGGCCTAGCTCATCATCCAATCAACCCCGCGTCCTCACGCGGCCTGTTGTGTCGCATCAAGCGCGCCATAGATCGCGCGTTCGAAGCCGGCGAACGCTTCCATGCATTCGCGGTCCACAAACGGCAGCACCTGCATCAAAATTACCCCGCTGATGTCTCGCGCGGGATCAATCCAGAAATAGGTATTCGCAAGCCCGGCCCAGGCGAGGCTGCCGGCACTGCGACCCTCCGCCGTCCTGGCCGTGTTGATCAGGAAACTCAGTCCCCACTTTTTGTCCATGTCAGGATAGAGGTCCACATCGTTGGTAGCGAACGCCACCGCCGACGTCAGCTTGGTCATGTTCAGGTCCCCGATGTGATTCTGTGCCATCATCGCAACCGTTTCAGGCTTGAGCACCTGAGCGCCGTTGCCTCGACCCTTGTTGAGGATCATCTGGGTGAATTTGATGTAATCGCCCGCCGTGCCGTACAGGCCGCCCCCACCCATGTGGAATTCCGGGTCCTGATCGAGTTCGAACGGGATCGGCGACAGGCTTCCGTCTTCGCCGCGGGCGTGCATGGCAACAAGGCGCTGCCGTTGCGAGTCCCCGATTTTGAAGCCGGTGTCGCTCATACCGAGCGGGGCAAACAAATGATCACGGAGATAGGCGCCTAGCCGTGTGCCGGTGACGGCCTCAACCGCTTTGCCGACGAAATCGATGTTGATGCCGTATTCCCAGCGCGTGCCAGGATCGGACATCAGAGGTGTCTTAAGCGCGTCGTTCTTGCAGGTGGTGATTTCGGGCAGCCCGGTTTTTTCCAGATAGCGCACGATTTCGCCGTTCCATAAATGGTAGGCGAAGCCGGCGGTGTGGGTCATGAGATGGCGCAACGTGATGGGACATTTCGCGGGCCGCAGCTTCGGCTCTCCACTGGAATCAAAGCCTTCGAGCACCTGAGGCGCGGCAAGATCCGGCAGCACTTCACCGATCGGCGCATCGAGTGAGAGCTTGCCTTGCTCGACCAGTTGCATGGCGCCGGCCGCCGTGATCGCCTTCGTCATCGAGGCAATCCAGAAAACGCTATCCAGCGTCATGGCATCGTCCTTGGACAAGTCGCGCTTGCCGTACGCGCCCTGATAGATCACCTCGTTCGCGTTTGCCGCCATCGCGACCACGCCGGGAATTTCCCGGTCGCTGGTCTTCTGGCGCAGCAGCTGTTCAACCTGTGCGTTGCTTTGCATGGCATGTCCTCCCGTTATGTTTTTAAAACGGGTGATCTTCCTCCCGCCGCTCACTTCCCGCAAGCGTCGTGGTTAATCGAGGGGAGGGTCGCGATCTCGTGATGCTGACGGCGCAGGAGAGGATTGAACAACGTCAAGGGTTGTCTTATTTGCGGTGCATTGGGCCGTTCGGGCAATGACCGATGCTGCTCTGAGCGGTATATTCGACTCGCCAAACCGGAATTGATTTCGTAGCAACACGTTCAGATCGCGGCTTCAAACGCTTTCCGCGGACATTAGTTAACGACATTTTTGCGGCCGTGGCGCCGCGAGGGAATGATAATGATCTCGACCTGGAGCGAATGGAAAATGTATCCGCGGGCGGGCCGCGGGGAAAATATCGAGGCCCCGATTACTCCGGGCATCTACGAAGTGCGCTATGCGGCGACCGGCGCTCTGCATTCGTTTGGAGCCGTCGACAATGTCGCCCAGGCGCTGTCGCAACTCCCGTACAGTTCGAAATCCTGGTTTGGACGGCGTGGACCTGTTGCCGTGCCGGAGCTCGAATACCGCACCTGCGCCACCTCGACCAAGGCGGACGCTAAGGCTGCGGCGGAGCGGATGATCGGTCGTCGGGAGACCTATATGAGCGGCGCGGCCTAAGCGGGCGCGGCCAGCCTTGTAACTCCAGCCTTCAAAATTGATTGAAGCAGCCCCGCGTTTTGCGGCCGGTGCATTGCTGCCGTTTTCGGCCTATAATTGGATCAATATCCAAAAATCCGAGGAGTAACGCCATGTCCCCGACTGCTGCGGCACGTACTTCCCAACCTACCACGCCTTCACTGCGCGACCGTTTGAAGGATCCGTCGCTGCTGCGTGATCGCTGCTATATCGGTGGCGCCTGGATCGGAACACCGGCTAGCGCCGTAACCAACCCGGCCAATGGCGCTGAAATTGCGAAGATTCCAAGGATGAGCACGGCCGAGGCAACCCAGGCCGTCGAAGCCGCCGAGCGCGCGTTTCCCGCTTGGTCGAAGCTCACCGCCAAGCAGCGCTCCAATATCTTGCGCAAATGGTTCGACCTGATTGTCGCCAACCGCGAAGACTTGGCGATGATCCTGACTACCGAGCAGGGCAAGCCGCTCGCTGAAGCGCTGGGCGAGGTCGATATCAGCGGCGCCTATGTCGAGTTTTTCGCGGAAGAGGCGCGTCGCGTCTATGGCGAGACCATTCCAACGCAACGCGCCGATGCGCGGCTGCTGGCGATCAAGCAGCCGATCGGCGTCTGTGGCGCGATTACGCCCTGGAATTTTCCGTCGTCGATGATCACCCGCAAGGTCTCCCCCGCGTTCGCCGCTGGCTGTACCGTCGTCTTGAAACCCGCCAATGAAACACCGTTCAGTGCGCTGGCGCTCGCGGCGCTCGCCGAGAAGGCCGGCGTGCCCAAAGGTGTGTTCAATGTGATCACCGGGGATTCCTCCGCCATCGGCAAAGTACTGTGCGAACACCCGGCGGTGCGCTTCATCGGATTCACCGGATCAACCGAGGTCGGGAAGATCCTTTACAAGCAAGCTTCGGTCGGAGTGAAGAAGCTCGGGCTGGAGCTAGGTGGCAACGCGCCGTTCGTGGTGTTCGATGACGCGGATATCGATGCCGCTGTTGAGGGCGCGATGGTGTCGAAGTATCGCAACATGGGTCAGACCTGTGTCTGCGCGAACCGCATCTACGCCCAGGACAAGATCTACGATCAGTTTGTCGAGAAATTGACCAAGAAAGTCGCGGCGATGAAGATCGGCGACGGCACCGAGTCCGGCGTCACGCAGGGTCCGTTGATCAATATGGACGCCGTCGATAAGGTCGAAAAGCACATTGCCGACGCGGTCAAGCGCGGCGCAAAGGTCGTGACCGGCGGAAAACGCCATTCACTGGGCGGCACCTTCTTCGAACCGACCGTGCTGGCGAATGTCCAGCCCGACGCGCTGGTCTCGCAGGAGGAAACTTTCGGCCCACTGGCGCCGGTGTTTCGGTTCAAGGATGAGGCCGACGTGATCGCGATGTGCAACAATTCGCCATTCGGATTGGCGTCATATTTTTACTCGCGCGATCTCGGCCGCGTCTGGCGGGTCGCCGAGGCGCTCGAGTCGGGCATGGTTGGCGTCAATACCGGCCTCATTACCACGGAGGTCGCGCCGTTTGGCGGCGTTAAAGAATCTGGCCTCGGCCGCGAAGGATCGCACCACGGCATGGATGAGTATGTCGAAATCAAATACGTGATGATGGCCGGGGTCTGAGCGTTACGCGGGCGCGAGCCGTTCCATGGACCGACCAAGGATCGGCGCCTTTTCATGGGCGCCGATTGCAACGCTCACGCGAACTTGCCGTGACGTCCGGCACCTGAAGCAAAGCGGGTAGCGCCGGACAAGGTTTCGCCGGATGCTATGACCTCCAGACCGCCGCGCATCTCATCCGCGATCGCATCTTCTTCCGACAGGTCCCATTGCCGCAGTGCCGACAGCCGATCCGCACGCAAGCAGGCTTGCGGGAAGCGCGCGATATCCTTTGCCAGTGAAATCGCGTGGGCTCGCGCCTCGCCTTTCGCCACTAATCGATTGGCAAGACCCATCCGCAGGGCCTCCGGACCACCGACCGGGCGTCCGGTAAGAATAAGATCGATCGCTTGCGAATGACCGATCAGTCGCGGCAGTCGAATGGTCCCGAGGTCGATCAGCGGCACGCCAAAGCGGCGGCAAAAGATTCCGAATGTGGCGTCTTCGGCGACAACCCTCATATCCGCCCACAGCGCGAGCTCCATGCCGCCGGCCACGGCGAAACCTTCCACGGCCGCAATTACCGGCTTTGAAAGGCGTAGCCGACTCGGTCCCATCGGCGCGATCGAGTCATGGCCGCCAATTTCACGTTTCTTGTTGGGGTCGCCGGATGCCACGGCCTTCAGGTCGGCGCCCGCACAGAAATAGCCTCCGGTTCCAGTAAAGACCGCGACCGATGCCTCGCGATCGGCATCGAACGCGTTGAAGGCGTCGAACAGTTTTTGCGCCGTTGCACCGTCTACGGCATTACGGCAATGCGGACGGTTGATCGAAACGATGGTCACCGGACCATCGCGCTCAAGCACGCTATCCGTGTCGGTCATGGCTATGCTCCCGGATACGAAATGACAGGCTCAACAAGTGACTGGCTCAAATCGTCAGCTCTTCGCCCGTGATACGGCGGTAAGCCTCGAGGTAACGTTTGCTGGTAGCCTCAACCACGCTCGCTGGCAGCTTCGGTGGCGGCGCTTCGCCGTTCCAGCGACCCGCCCAGCGCTCGACGTCAAGGTAGTCCCGCAGTGGTTGCTTGTCGAAGCTCGGTTGCGGCTGACCAGGCTTGTACAGATCCGCAGCCCAGAAGCGCGAACTGTCGGGAGTCATGACCTCATCAATGAGAATGATGCGGCCATCCTTGTCACGCCCGAATTCGAACTTGGTATCGGCGATAATGATGCCCTGGTCGCGGCTGATCTTCTCGCCAAGCGTATAGACGGCGCGCGTCATGCTCTCGAGCGTATGTGTTACGTCATGGCCCAGGATCTCCCGCATTCGATTGATCGTGATGTTCTCGTCATGGCCGGTTTCGGCCTTGGTTGCCGGACTGAAGATCGGCGGATCGAGCTTGCCGCTTTCCAGCAATCCCGGCGGAAGTGTTTCACCCGCCAAAGTGCCCTGTTGTGCGTATTCCTTCCACGCCGAACCCGAGAGGTAGCCGCGGATCACGCATTCAATCGGAAACACCGTGGTGCGACGGCACAGCATCGTGCGTCCGGCTAGTGAACTTCGATGTTCGCCCAAGGCGGGCACCTCGGCAATGATCTCATCGGCATCGGCGCTGATCATGTGATGAGGAACTACGCCCTCAAGTTCGTTGAACCACCACGCGCTGATCTGTGTCAGCACCGCGCCTTTCATCGGGATGGTCTCGGCCATCACCACGTCGAAGGCGCTAATGCGATCAGTTGTCAACAGCAGTACGCGGTCTTCGCCAACGGCATAGAGGTCACGCACCTTGCCGCGCCCGATCCGAGGGAGGGGCAGGTCGCTGGCGAGCATGGGAGGCATTGTCAAACTTTCGGTGGGCAGCGCCCGTATGCACAGGGGCTGGCGGCAGCAAGAGAAGGGGCGGGCGAGCTTACTCCGGCAGCGGAATGAACTCGTGTTCGTTGGGGACTGGCGCGAAGCGTCCTGTTTTCCAGTCCTGCTTGGCCTGCTCGATTCGCTCCTTGCTGGACGAGACAAAGTTCCACCAGATATGACGCGGACCTTCCAATGCATCGCCGCCAAGAAACATCATCCGCGTAGGTCTGATGGTCTTGACGGTGATTCGATCGCCGGGCCGAAAGACCAGCAGACACGGTCCTTCGTAGCGATCGCCCGCGATCTCGACTTCGCCGTCCACCAGGTAAATGGCGCGCTCTTCGTGATCGGGATCGAGCGGAACGCCGATGCCTTGGGCCGCGGTCACCTCGGTGTAGAACCACGGCGACACCATCGCAACCGGCGAGCTCAGGCCGAAGGAGTTGCCTGCGATAACGCGTGCCGTAAGACCGCGATCGCTTGCAACGGGCAGGTCGGCAGCGGCGTAATGCTGAAACGAGGGCGCGATCTCTTCGGAAGCGGCCGGCAGCGCGATCCAGCTCTGCAGTCCCAGCATCTTCTGGCCATTCTTGCGCTCCAGGTCAGGGGTGCGCTCCGAGTGGGCAATGCCGCGTCCCGCCGTCATCAGGTTCATTGCGCCCGGCTGGATCTCCTGGATGTTGCCCTCGCTGTCGCGATGCAGGATGCTGCCGTCGAACAGATAGGTCACCGTGGCCAACCCGATATGCGGATGCGGACGAACATCCATGCCCTTGCCGGACACGAATTGCACCGGGCCGAAATGGTCGAAAAAAATAAAGGGGCCGACCATCTGGCGCCGACCGTGCGGCAATGCCCGGCGCACCGCGAATCCGTCGCCCAGGTCGCGCGTGCGCGGCACGATCACCATTTCCAGAGCGTCGCAGGACTTCACATCGCCGAGCACGGGGTCTTTGTCGGGAAACCAGCTCATCCGCGTCTCCGTGAGTTTTGCCGATATTATAACAACAAATATCTACGTCCGTCCAAGCGCCGAGTTCGCGTGCGCGGCTCGCGAACACGGCGGTAAGCACTCACAAGCAAGAAGGGGATGGAAATCATGATCGCGGTCCGCCTCAAGCCCGGTGCCACCCTTAATTCGCCGAACGGTCCTGTGATCGAAACCGAGCGGCTGAAACTGCGGCAATGGCGCGCGGACGATATAGCGCCGAATACGGCGATGCTTTCCGATCCGGGTACCGCGCGATACATTGCTGCCGACAATAAGCCCGTCACCGACCCGTTCGTGGGATGGCGCAACGCAGCCATCATGTCAGGACATTGGATCTTGCACGGCGCCGGCATGTTTGTGGTCGAGGAAAAGACGACCGGAAAATACGTCGGGCGGGTGGGCCCATGGTTTCCACCGGGGTGGCCGGGATTTGAGGTCGGCTGGGGCATAGCTCGCGAGTTTCGCGGCAAGGGCTATGCCTTAGAGGCGGCTCGAGCGGCAATCGATTGGTCGTTTGCGACCTTCGAACTGGACCGCATCATCCATTGCATCGATCGCGAGAACACGGCGTCGCAGGCTGTCGCTCGGCGGCTCGGTGCCGATAAACAGGACGAGTTCGATCTGTTTGGCCATCCCGCGGATATTTGGGTAACCCATCGCGATAAATGGAAGGCGTAACCGGAGGTTCGGCAACCGATCGCGTCACGCCTACTGCCGGCCCAGCTCGGTTGCCTTGCCGATCCGGTCGAATCGCTCCAACGAAAGGACCGCGTCCGCTAGCTGATCGGCGCGACCGTTCAGTACCGGGCGCGCGAGCGTCAGGAATTTCTGCGCCATTGCCTGTGCATCCGGAAACGAGTTCGGCTCGCCGGAGGGATCGGCATGGAGACGCTCATGTACGCCGTCATCCGTGGTAATGCTGACGCGCGCGCCGAACGGATGGCTGCGGCCGATCTGGAGCCGGTCGTCCTGCACCACGTCGAATTTGTCGGCAAGCGCGTCGACCGCGGCGTCACCCAGTCGCTCGTAATCGTCCCAACCAAAGCGGCCTTGATCGAGCGCCACCGCACCGGTGAAGAACATCGAAAACTGTCCACCAACGATCGAGGTCGGGTGCCGCTTGGTAGCGGCGTCACCGGTCAGTGTGATGCCATTGCGGTGCAGACCGATCTCAACGCGCTTGATCTGGTCCGGAGTCAAATTATGCTCGCGACGCATCGCTATCAGTGCATCAAGCGCGGCATGGGTGTAACGGCAGCTCGGATATGGCTTCACGCCGATGTTCATGGTCTCGTAGACCTTGCCGAGCCCTGCGATCGCCTTGTCCGGATGGGCATTGTCGCTATATCCCACGAGCAGCCCATGCTTGCCTTCAACTGATTCAGTAGCCCCGACGAAATCGTTGCGCGCCAGCGTAGCGGCGATCACGCCATTCATAGCAGCCGCGCCAACCTGATAACGCTTGTTCCAGGCGCCATTGACGAGGAACTGCAGTGAGCCGGCGGCCTGGCTGCCGGAGACGCCAAAGGCGGCAATGATTTGCTGTTGTGAAAGCCCAAACAGCTTCGCCGCGGCCGCAGCCGCGCCATAAGTGCCGGCGGTGGCGGTCGGATGAAAGCCGCGTGCGTAATGAGAGGTGGGATCGAGCGCGTTGCCGAGCCGGCAGCACACTTCATAGCCGGCAACAATGGCGGTCAATACATCGCGCCCGGATGCACTGAGGAGTTCGCCGACTGCAAATGCGGCAGGCACGACCGGCGCGCTCGCATGCAGCGAAGAGTCCGCGTGCGTGTCATCGAAATCAAGCGAGTGGCCAAGCGCCCCGTTGAGCAGCGCCGCCACCGCAGGGGTCCACGTTCTGGTGTCCCCGAAGACGGTGGAGTCGCCGGTACCGTCAAGGGCGAGCGCCTCCAGCATTCTCAGCAGCGATGGCGTTGACTCCGCGTCCCGGCGCGCGCGGATCGCGCTACCGAGGAAGTCCAGCGTCAGCGCCTTGGCGCGCTCCCGTACTTCCTGCGGGATATCTTCGAATTTCAGATCGGCGACATAAGCGGCGAGCGTAGCGGTTTCGTTGGCCATGGCACTGCCTTTTTTGCTCGTTCGGCCAGTTTTGGTACGGCGCGCGCGGTAGCCCGTCAACAGCCGCTCGGCCGATCAGCCGGATCGATCGTGGCTGCGGACGGCGCGGGACATGATCGCCTTCGTCCCATTCCGGAACGGCGCCGCACGCGATGCTAGGCGCCAGGGCGATCGGCGGGTTCCGTCTGCCGGACCGAAGGCTCGCTACACGTCCACATTGGCCGTGAGCGAATTATCCTGGATGAACTCCCGGCGCGGCTCGACCAGATCGCCCATCAGCTTGGTGAAGATGTCGTCGGCCTCATCGACCTCCTTGATCTTGACCTGCAAAAGCGAACGCTCGTTGGTGTCGAGCGTGGTTTGCCAAAGCTGGTCGGCATTCATTTCGCCGAGACCTTTGTAGCGCTGCAGCTTCAGTCCCTCTCGTCCGGCCGCGGTCACCGACTCGAACAGGTCGACAGGACCATGAATGAGGGTCTCGGAATCTTTGCGACGCAGCACGCCCGGTTTCGGATAGGCCTCCTGCAGCTTGGCAGCGTAGCTATCCAGCTTGCGCGCGTCAGCGGAACCGAGCAGCGCGTCATCGATTGCCGCGACGTCTTTCACGCCGCGCACGGTACGTTCAAAGAAGTAACCTTCGCCTTCGGTATAGCGGCCGGTCCACCCTCGCTCGACTTCATCGGCCAACGCGTCCAGCCTTCTTGCGATATACTCGGCGGCGGCGTTGGCGGTTGCGGCATCCCCCGCGACCTTGGGAGTAAGCACGCCGGCAATCGCGGCCTGCTCGATCACCTTGCGATTATAACGGCTGTGCAAATTGTGCAGCGTGGTGCGGATGCTGCGGGCGTCCTCCACCATTGCCTGGAGATCGCGGCCTTTGCGGTCCTCTCCCGAACCCAGCCTGAAAACGCAATCGTCCAGCCCGGTCTGGATAAGATAGTCCTCCAGCGCCCGCTCATCTTTCAGGTATTGCTCGGACTTGCCGCGCGCCACTTTATAAAGCGGCGGCTGCGCGATGTAGAGATACCCACCCTCGATCAGCGCCGGCATCTGCCGGAAAAAGAAGGTCAACAGCAGGGTGCGGATATGCGCACCGTCGACGTCCGCGTCCGTCATCAGAATGATCTTATGATAGCGCAGTTTTGAGAGATCGAAATCTTCGCGGCCGATGCCGGTGCCGAGCGCGGTGATAAGCGTGCCGATCTGCTCGGAGCCGAGCATTTTGTCGAACCGCGCGCGCTCGACGTTGAGGATCTTGCCGCGCAATGGCAGCACGGCCTGGAATTCGCGGTTGCGTCCCTGCTTGGCGCTGCCGCCCGCGGAGTCGCCCTCGACGATGAACAGTTCTGACTTGGCAGGATCGCGCTCCTGGCAATCGGAGAGCTTGCCGGGCAGCGACGCCATATCGAGCGCGCCTTTGCGCCGCGTCAACTCGCGCGCCTTCCGCGCCGCTTCGCGGGCGGCGGCGGCTTCTACCACTTTGCCGACAATGATTTTGGCTTCTGTTGGATGTTCCTCGAACCAGGCCGCCAACGCCTCGTTGAGGACGTTCTCCACCACCGGCCGCACTTCGGAGGACACCAGCTTGTCCTTTGTCTGTGACGAAAACTTCGGGTCGGGCACTTTCACCGACAGCACCGCGGTGAGGCCCTCGCGGCAATCGTCGCCGGTGAGGGCGATCTTTTCACGCTTGGCGATCGCGTCGGCATAACCGTTGACCTGACGCGTCAGAGCGCCTCGGAAACCCGCCAGATGGGTGCCGCCGTCACGCTGGGGAATGTTGTTGGTGAAGCACAGCACGTTTTCGTGGTAGCTGTCGTTCCACCACAGGGCTGCTTCCACGCCTATGCCGTTCATGTTGGTATTGATCACGATCGGAGACGGTACCATCGGCTTCTTGTTGCGATCGAGATATTTGACGAATTCCTCGATCCCGCCTTCATAGCGCATCTCCTCGCGCTTCTCGACCGCATGGCGCAGATCAGACAGCACGATGTTGACGCCTGAATTCAGGAACGCAAGCTCACGCAGGCGGTGCTCGAGCGTTGCGAAATCGTATTCGACGTTGGTGAAGGTTTCCTTCGAGGCGAGGAACGTCACCTCGGTGCCGCGCTTGCCATTGGCGTCACCAATGATTTGCAGCGGCGCCACCGCGTCGCCATGGGCGAATTCGATGAAATGTTCCTTGCCGTCCCGCCAGACCCGCAGTTGCAGCTTGCTCGACAACGCGTTGACGACGGAGACGCCGACACCATGCAAGCCGCCCGAGACCTTGTACGAATTCTGGTCGAATTTTCCGCCCGCATGCAGCTGGGTCATGATGACCTCGGCGGCGGAAATGCCCTCGCCCTTGTGAATGTCGACGGGGATGCCGCGGCCGTCGTCGCGCACAGTCACCGAGCCATCGGCGTTCAGTAGCACCTCCACGATGGTCGCGTGGCCTGCGAGCGCTTCGTCGATGGCGTTATCGACGACCTCATACACCATGTGATGCAAGCCACTTCCGTCATCGGTATCGCCGATGTACATACCCGGCCGCTTGCGCACGGCATCAAGGCCTTTCAACACCCGGATCGATTCCGCGCCATACTCGATGGGAATGGATTGCTCAGTTTCGGCAACCGTTCGCCGGGCAGGTTCTGTCATGTGAGGCCTTTGAGGGTGTCCCGAATCAGCGGCACAATACAGGCGCTGATTGATCTATTTCTGCCATGAAAGGCGCGATGCGCCTAGCGCAAAGTCTGCTTTACTAAACCATTGAATAGATGGTGCTTTTTGTGATTTTTTCAAGGTGCATGGAACCCGATTCGGACGCCCGTCAAAAGCGCGATTCCGCAGGCTTTTCCTGGCCTCGGACTTTCGATTTGCTTCAACCTTATTCAACACGCTGCGCCTCAGGGGCGGCGAGCAATTTGGCCTGAATTGACATCGAATATTTCGCCGGTCGTGCCGACCTCGCTGAAAGTGGCGGGGTCCGCGCCGGTCATCCAAACCTGCGCGCCGAGCTCGGCCAACTCACCGAACAGCACCGCGCGCCTGGAGGGGTCGAGATGCGCGACCACCTCGTCAAGCAGCAACAGGGGCGTCAGCCCGGTCATCTCCGCGACCAGATTGGCGTGCGCCAGCACCAAGCCGATCAGCAGCGCCTTCTGTTCGCCGGTCGAGGCCTCGCGCGCCGGAATTTCCTTTGGCGCGTAGATCACCTGCAGATCGGTGAGATGCGGACCGTCGAGCGTGCGCCCGGCGGCAGCATCGCGGGCGCGGCTGTCGCGCAGGATCTGGCGGTAGCGATCCTCCACCGAAGTGGCGGGCTCGGTGAGCAGCGCGTTCTCCATCCAGCCGTCGAGCGCCAGCTGGGCTGAGGGAAATGCGGATGCATGGCTGCGCTCAAGCAACGTACCACTCAGCTTTGCCGCTGCATGGGCGCGCGTCGTTGCCACCGCAACCGCGAGCTCGGCGGTCTCACGCTCGATAGCGTCGCACCAATGATCGTCATAGTTGCGCACTTCTAACAAGCGGTTGCGCGATCGGAGCGAGCGATCGAGTGCCGCCACGCGGCTCGAATGCTCGCTGTCGATCGCCAGCACCAGCCGGTCGAAAAACCGCCGTCGCTCCGACGCCCCGCCCAGGAACAGTCCGTCCATGGACGGCGTCAGCCACACCATGCGCAAATGGTCGCCGAAAGCGCTTGCCGAATTCACCGGCTCACGGTCGATGCGGCAGCGCCGGCTGGAGGCTGGTCCATCGTTGCCGGGCGGTTCGACTCCAGTGCCAAGCGTCGCTAGACCGAGCGCGCCTTCGACCTCGGCGGACACCGCCCAGGAGCCATCGCCCTGATTGTCGCCAACGTCTTCGAGCGTCGCCCGCCGCAAGCCACGCCCGGGCGAAAGAAACGAGATCGCCTCGAGGCAGTTGGTTTTGCCGGCCCCGTTCGGGCCAACCAGCACCACCATCTGACCATGCGTTTCGAGGCTCGCCGCCCGATAGTTTCGAAAATGCGTGAGCGTGAGGCGGTGAATGCGGGAGGTGGTCATGGCAAAATTATCAACGCGTCACACCGGATCTCATCCCGCTTCATGGGGCAATCCGTCCTTTCCGAGTCGACAAGCGGATGCTCAGGGGCGCGACGCGGACTTTCCGTACGCGCCTCTTGCGATTCGCGCTTTGCGCGGCCGCAGGCCAGGCGTATTCGGGGCGAACTGGAAAAGTCTTCTAAACCCGCATTGGCATCAAAACGTACAGCGCGCCCTTGGAATCCTTGTCCTGCACCAGCGTCGGCGAGCCGGGATCGGCGAGTTTGAGCACCGCGACGTCGCCTTCGATCTGCGCCGCGATATCGAGCAGATAGCGAGAGTTAAATCCGATATCGAGGGGATCGGACGCGTATTCGACTTCAAGCTCTTCCGTCGCGCTCCCGGAATCCGGGTTGGTCACGGACAGCACCAATTTACCCGCCGACAAGGCCAGCTTCACGGCGCGGCCGCGCTCGCTCGAAATGGTCGAGACCCGATCGACGGCGGCCTCGAAATCCTTTTTCTCGACGATCAGTTCCTTATCATTATTCTGCGGGATGACGCGGCCGTAATCCGGAAACGTGCCGTCGATCAGTTTCGAGATCAGCACCACGTCAGCGATGGTGAACCGGATCTTGCCCTGCGACAACTCGATCTTGATCTCGGCTTCATTGTCCTCGATCAGGCGTTGCACCTCGCCAACAGTCTTGCGCGGCACGATCACGCCCGGCATGCCGGCTGCGCCTTTGGGCAGAGGCAGATCAATCTGGGCCAGGCGATGGCCGTCAGTGGCGACACCGCGCAAGTTCTGGGCTTTGCCATTGCCGGCGGTATGCAGATAAATGCCGTTCAGATAATAACGGGTCTCTTCCGTGGAGATCGCGAATTGGGTGCGGTCGATCAGCCGCTTCATTTCGGCGGCGCCGAGCGTAAACGAATGCGTCAGGTCGCCGGCTGCAAGATCGGGGAAGTCATTCTCAGGCAATGTCTGCAGCGTAAACCGCGAACGCCCGGCGCGGATCGCCAGCACCGAGCGATCGCCGTCGGCTTCCAATACGATCTGGGCGCCGTCGGGCAACTTACGGACGATATCGTAGAACATATGCGCCGGCACCGTGGTCGAACCACTGGTGGTGCTTTCAGCAGCAAGCGTTTCGGTGACTTCCAGATCGAGGTCGGTGGCCTTGAGCGACAGCCGTGCATTTTCAGCACGAACCAGCACGTTGCCCAAAATCGGAATGGTGTTGCGGCGCTCGACCACGCGATGGACGTGGCCCAACGACTTCAGCAGTTGCGCGCGCTCGACGGTGACCTTCATTTCAATACCCGCCTGATCCTAAGATGGAAAAGCCGGGCGGCCAAAAGGCGCGCCGCGGCGTTTGAGACCCGAAAAGCCTGATCCGATCTGGATTTGATCAAACCCGCGAGGGGACCGCAAGGTGGCGCGGATGGCCGGTCAGCGCAAGAGAAACGCGGCCTCGTTCCCCACGTTTTGCGGGCGAATCCGAAAGACCGCGCGTTCCAACGGCTCGCTTTGGCGACCCCGAGGCGAGCAGCGAGCCGGCTGCCGCGCGGGTGGCTGAGTTTAGCCTGATCCTGCCAACCAGGAGGAAACAGAAGAGGGGTTCACTCCTGCAATTGACGTTTCAGCGAGTCCACCTCTTCGGAGAGCGCGATGTCCTTGGAGACCAGCCCCTCGATCTTGCGCACTGCGTGCAGCACCGTCGTATGGTCGCGCCCGCCGAACCGCCGTCCGATCTCGGGAAGCGAACGCAGCGTCAGCGTCTTCGCTAGATACATCGCGACCTGCCGAGGCCGAACCACATTCGCCGTCCGTCGAGAGGACAACAGGTCGGAGCGACTGACATTGTATTGCCGGGCTACTACACGCTGAATATCTTCGATCTTGATGCGCTTGGGTTCTTGCGGGCGGATCAGATCCCGAACTTCGCGCTCCGCCATTTCGAGCGTCACCGGCTGCGCATTCAGTTTGCTGTGTGCCAGCAGGCGATTGATGGCTCCTTCGAGATCGCGGCCGTTATGCGTGATGGTTCGGGCCAGATAGTCGAGCACCGGTGCGGGCACGTCGAAGCTCGCATGGTGCGCGCGGGCAACCGCAACGCGCGACTTCAAAATTCCAAGCCGCAGTTCTTCGCCGAGCGATCCCATTTCGACCACCAGGCCGCCGGCGAGCCTCGAACGCACGCGATCATCCAAGCTCTCCAGATCTGACGGGGGACGGTCGGCTGCGATGACCACCTGACGGCCCGCATCGATTAGCGCATTCAGCGTGTGACAGAACTCGGCCTGCGTCGACTTGCCCTGGAGGAATTGCAGATCGTCGATCACCAGCACGTCGATGCCGCGCAATGCCTCCTTGAAGGCGAGCGCCGTCTGCGTTTTGAGCGCCGCGACGAAACCGTACATGAATTTCTCGGCGGTGAGATACAGCACTTTGCGCTCGCTGCCTGAATTGCCCGCCCATGTCACCGCCTGCAGCAAATGCGTTTTGCCGAGGCCCACGCCGGCATGGATGTAAAGCGGATTGAACATGACGGGATCGCCGCGCCGGCCTTCCGCGACCTGGCGCGCCGCTGCGTGTGCCAGCGTGTTGGAGCGGCCCATCACAAACGTCCCGAAAGTCAGCCGCGGATCCAGCGGCGAGCCACCAAGCGCATCGTGACTGGCGGAAACCGGCGCGATCGCGGTCGCGCGTAGCTCCGGCGCCGGCCTGCCGTCGGACCGCTCAACGCGGCGCTTGTCGAGCGGGGCCGGAGCCTCCTTAACGGGCGCCACGCATCGCATCGCCGTGCGCACGGTTAGGTCGATCCTGTGTACTTCCGGCATCTCTGCCTGCCAGCACGTAAGAACACGTTCGGAATAGTGTGCCTGGATCCAGCTCTTGAGAAATCGGGTGGGAACTGAAAGGCGCACACTCTCTTGCTCGACGCCTTCGAGGTCCATCCGCGCAAACCAGCTTGCATAGACGTCTTCTCCTACGCTCGAGCGCAGCCGGCCTTTTACGCGTGACCAACGATCCTGTTCCGTGGTTGTCATGTCTGATTTCTTTTCGGAAAGAGTAATGTAGCTGGGCGAAACGCCTTGCACTCTTTGTGCCCGGCGTAGACCTCAAGCGACGGTTGTCTTCAGCCATAGACCGGCCGCTCGGCGGAAACGCCGCGGTCAGATCGTCGATTGAAGAGAAACGTTGGTGAGGTCAGCGCGTACTGGAGGGCCTGTCGGGAGCTCGCGCCCGAGCCTGTGCAGTGACGATGTCAACGGCGTCCGAAGCGCCATTGTTTGAAGTTGGCATTTGACCGAACACCGCGATGATTCTGTATAGCATGCAACCTCCCCATCTCGCCATGATCACTCACAGCAAGTTGTCATCCCAACATCTATCCCAAATTCAGCCGCCAACGCCCGAACACTACAACCGTTCAGAGTTTACACTGCCTCACCAAGATTGATTGTCTTCCCTGCCCACTTGCTTCGCGTTCCCACGCTGTTCGGTTTAGCTCTCCGCATACCACTTTTCTAAAAACCAGGAGACAGATGTCTCGCCTCAGAAAATTCGACACAGAACCGCAGTCCTCATATTCCTATGAAGTTGAACCCGACAATCGCTTGGAGAGCGTCGCCAACGCGCACACCGCCGCCGATTTGCACGTCCGCCCCGTTTCTTAAACCGCGCTGGTCTGAAGAGCCGTGAGCGCCGCGAACGTTGTACAAATACAGCATGCCTTATTTCCCGCAACGGAAATGATTGGTGCCGATCGCCCCTGAAAACGATTCATGATGGCGAAGCGATGCGAAGCATTTCGCGCGAAGTGGCAACGTTTTGAATCTGTGCACAGATTCGAAACGCGAAAGCACTGTGACATTTCTGACAACGCCGCCAAATAAATTCATAAAACGTTTAAGTTGGAATAAGGCGGAAAGGAGTTTTCGAACAACTCTTCGCCACTATGCCGATAAGTGACTACGCAAGCGCGTTTTTTTTTGCTCGTCAGAACAGGGTAACCCTGCGGCCACTCTTTGCATTGCGCGGCGTCAACGCGGTTGCAACATCAAAACTGCGACGGCTACGATGCGTAGCGGCGCTTGTGCTGACGCATTCTCGAAATTCTAAACGTCGCTCCCGTTGAAAGCGCACGTAGAAATACGGTGCGCAATAATATCCGGAGTCGTCGGTTAGACAGCGGCACCATAAAAAGCATAAAGCCCGGCGATGCCGGGCTTTATGACTGATCGATTTTCGCGCGCTTCATTTCGCCAGTTTGGCGATCTGGTGCGTCAGCCGTGACACCTTTCGGCTCGCGTTGTTCTTGTGAATGATATTGCGCTGCGCTGCCTGCATCAGCTCCGGCTCCGCGCGCGCCATTGCCTTCAGTGCGGCATCGCGATCGCCGCTCTTGATCGCCTCTTCAACGGTGCGAACCGCACCGCGCATTTGGGTGCGGCGCGATTTGTTGATGATCGTACGGCGGGCGATCTTGCGCGTCGCCTTCTTGGCGGAAGTTGTGTTGGCCATCTCTCAAATATCCTTCGGCGGTAACCGATCGCTAAGTGGTCGGGCCCAAGTGCGCCGGCCGCCCCCAATGCGGGATCGATGATATCGTGTTTCGGGTGTCCCCTGCAGTGTCGGTCTCTGAGGCAACTGTGCTGAGATGACGACGCCGCTTAAAGAACTGCGGCGGCGGGATTGCGCCCGCCGCCATTGGCGCCCTTATAGAGGGCGGGTGTTGCAGCGTCAACGCTTGCCGGGCCCGCCCGCGGAACCTCAAACGGCCAGAAAGCGCCGATAAGTTGCTGATGAGGTTGAATGTTCCAGATAGCCCCGGTATTGCCTGACGGCGCTTTTCGGTCTCAGCATGTAAGGTGACGCATGATCCGCGGGTTTTTCCGACTTCTGGGACTGTTACTACTGGCCGGCGGGTTTGTGTTTATGGTCTATGACGGCGCGCGCTGGGTAGCCGATCAAACTTTGCGTTTCACCCGGTTTGGTCAATTCTGGAACGATATTCATCAATCCAGCCAGCAGGCGTTCCGCGCCTGGGTCGAAAGCCATGCGCCATGGCTGTGGACCAGCGTCATCAGAGTCATTCTGGATCAGCCGGTTTTCGCGGTCATGGGCATCATCGGCATTCTCTTGATGCTACTGTTCCGGCCTCGGAAGCCGCTAATCGGTTACTCGCGGAGCTGACGGTCGGGCAATGTGGCCGGCTTTTCATCGCCCCGAGTAACCCCGGCGCACTGGCCTGCGTAGAAACGTACATATATTACAGACACGCTTCGTCGTCGTGAATTCGAACCTGATCGCGGAGGCAACCATGCTGTTCACGCGCAAACCAACCGCACTGCCGAGCGCTTCCGAGGCGCTGCCGGGCCGTGCCGATCCGATCCCGACTGCAAAGATTCATTTCGTCAATGGTCGGCAGCTGCAGCCGCCGTACCCCAAGGGATTGGAGCAGGCGGTGTTCGGTCTCGGATGTTTCTGGGGCGCCGAGCGCAAATTCTGGGAACTCGGCGATGGCATATTTACGACCGCGGTTGGTTATGCCGGGGGTCACACCAAAAACCCCACATATGAGGAAGTTTGCTCTGGTCGCACCGGCCATGCCGAGGTGGTGCTGGTCGTATTCGATCCGAAAAAAATCTCATACGATCAATTGCTGAAGGTCTTCTGGGAAAGTCACGACCCAACGCAAGGCATGCGTCAGGGCAACGACGTCGGAACGCAATATCGTTCCGCGATTTACACCTTCAGCGAAGCGCAACGACAGGCTGCCGAGGCATCGAAAGTCGCCTATCAAAATGCGTTGGCGCCAAAGGGACTCGGCTCCATCACTACCGAGATTGCGACCGCCGGCGAGTTCTATTTCGCGGAGGATTATCATCAGCAATATCTCGCGAAGAATCCCGGCGGCTACTGCGGACTGGGCGGCACCGGCGTGTCGTGTCCGATCGGCGTCGGCATCACCGCGTAAATTGTATCCGCGCATGCGGAAAGTCGCGCCTTCCGACTTCCGCATCGCGCGAACGCACTCCCCGCACGTAACTTGCTATTATCAGTAACTCACAGCCTTAATGAGATGGCTTATTTGCTGAGATGTTTGGCAAAAAAAGCCAGGCTACGCGGCCAAGCGATTTCGGCGCTCTTTTTGTCGTAGCTTGCTCGTTCGTCGCAATGAAATCCGTGCTGCGCGCCCGGATAGACGTGAATTTCGACCTCCGGTCGCTTGGTCCTGATCATGTCGACGTCGCTGAGTGGAATGCTAGCGTCCTTCTCGCCGAAGTGAAGCTGGGTTGGTACTTGAGGCTTGTCGTCGGCAAAGCGCGCGATGGCGCCGCCATAATAGCCGACCGCAGCCGACAGCCCTGACAATTTGGTCGCTGCCGCGTAAGCGATGCTGCCGCCCAGACAAAAACCGATGATACCGACCGGCCCGACGTCCCTTACGGCATCGATCGCGGCCTGGGTGTCGCGCAGCATCGCCGCCCAGTCCGGATTTGACACGAACTTGCGCGCCACGGCGATCTCATCCGGCGAATACCCGGAGGTGAAGTTGGGTTCGATCCGATCAAAGATCGAAGGCGCAATCGCGACGTATCCTTCGCCTGCCAGACGGTCGCACACGGCGCGGATGTGATGATTCACGCCGAAAATTTCCTGGATCACCACGATCGCTGCTTTCGGCGCAGAGTTAGGATCGGCGCGATAGGCGCTGAATCGAAGATTGTCCGAAGCCGTCAGCTTGATGTCTTTTCCCACGGGTCGCCCATTTGTTGAGAATTGATGCGCCGTCAGTTTTGACGAGCGAAGTACCGGCTATTAGCTATTGCCACATCCAGTTGTGGCCCCAATCACCTTTCCATCCCGTCAATCTCCCTTTTCGGAATTGCAGGAACAGCCGGTCGTGGTGATTGAATAATCCGCTGCCGCCGATGTTGCGAATTGCCAGATAGATTTCGTCGCCGCGGCGGCCGCTGATAAAGCTAAGCGGCTCGCCCAATGCCCGCGAGACGTCCTCGACGTTCATCCCGAATGCCAGCGGCGTATTATTCGATAGCGTCGAGCTGAAGGGCAGGTGCGGAGCTGCGACTATCGAAGCCGGTTGCTGCGCAAACGCCGGTTCAAGACAGACGGGCAAAAGCGCGATCAGCCAAAATGCATGGCACCCAAAACGCGTCATGAAGCCGCCAGCCCTTCGGGATGGCGCGGTAGGCTATCGAGGAACGGCAGCACAGCTTCCAGAAAAGCTTGCGGCTGGTCCATGTTCACGGCATGTCCCGCGGCAGGAATGATGGCTTTTTGCGCGCCTGGAATTTTCACGGCCATGTAATCGGAGGCAGCGAGAAACGGCCCGTCGTCGGCGCCTACGATCACCAGCGCGGGCACTTTGATCGCGGGCAGGGATTCGATGACGCGCGCGTCACGTTGGGTCAGCATCCCGCGCGCGGCATGCGCCAGGCCCGACGCATTGCGATGGCTCACGCTGGAACGTTCGCGGCTTAAGGTTTGCAACACCGATAGCCCTTCGCGCTCGTATCGCTCGGCGGTATCGTGCGCGCGCTTGTTCCAGGCATCGCGGGCGTCGTCCTTCTTGAACCCTGGTCCGGTATCAATAATGAGAAGCGCGCGGACACGCTCCGGATGCGCGCGATAAAAAGCCAAGGACATATAGCCCCCAAGCGAAAGGCCGCCGATTATGGCGCTGGCGGCGCCGACCTGATCGAGCAGCGCGGCGATGTCCGCCACGGTGAGCGCTTCGCTATACGCGGCGGGATCGTCCGGATAATCCGACTGGCCGTGGCCACGCATATCCCACAGCACCAGCTTGTGATCTTTGGACAGCGCCTCGATTTGGCCCTTCCACATTGCCGAGGTCGAGGAATAGCCGTGGGTTAGTAGCAGCGTCGGCCCACTTCCATGAACCTCGTAGTGGATCTTGACCCCGTCCCGGTCGATCTTTGGCATCAGCTATTCCTGGTGGTTCGCAATGCGCCTTGTCGCACACTATTGTGGCGCGATCCAAGCCTTGAGGGGAATTGGCCGGCTCCAAACCTCGCATCGATAATTGGCGCTTCGCGCAAGGCGCTGAGCGCGCCGGGCAAATGACTGAAAGATAGTTCCCGCAGCGCACAAGCCCATTTCGCAATTTTATTCTCCGCGCCGGATTTCAAATTACGTTGCCTCCGGATTGGAACGCGATCATTGTTCGGACCAAGGTCTACACCGGCCCGGTGGGTGTCAGACCAGATGACAAGGTGACTAGCCGACGTAATCGGCATCATGCACCGGCAGGGGAAGAGAGCATGCCTAATCTCAACATTAATGGACGGAATATGTCCGTCGAAGCGGCGCCAGATAGGCCGCTGCTCTGGGCCATCCGCGAACAATTGCAGATGACCGGCACAAAATTCGGCTGCGGCGCCGGCCTGTGCGGTGCTTGCACCGTTCACGTCAATGGCGAAGCGGTACGATCTTGCCAAACCTCTCTCAGCGACGTCGCTGGAAAGAAGATCACCACGATTGAAGGCCTTAGCGTCAAGGGCGACCATCCGCTGCAGAAAGCATGGATCGCCGAACAGGTGCCACAATGCGGCTACTGCCAGTCCGGGCAGATCATGCAGGCGGCGGCCCTGCTTTCGAAGAACGCCAATCCCACCAAGGAAGAGGTGGTGGCGCATATGGACGGTAATCTATGTCGCTGCATGACCTATTCGCGGATTCAGAAGGCGATCATGCGCGCAGCTTCCGAAATGCGCACCGCTTCGAATTCCGGAACCGAGCGGAGGGCAACATGAATACGCACGTGAAAATCACCGACGTCACGATGGGCCGGGAAACCGCCGATTTGAGCCGCCGCTCGTTCCTCGTCGGCACCGCCGCCGCGGGCCTTGCGCTCGGCTATTCCAGTGTTCCCGGAATGCTCGGAGCCGATCAGGCGCTCGCCGCGCCAGCCAATTTCGATGCCAGCGTCTGGTATTCGATCGCGCCCGACGGCATCGTCACGGTTACCTGCGGCAAAGCCGACATGGGCCAACATATTGCCTCCACAATGGCTCAAATCATCTGCGAAGAGCTCGGGGCGAACTGGAAGGACATGCGGGTTCAGCTTGCATCCAACGATCCGAAGTTCAACGATCCCGTGCTCGGCGCGCAGATCACCGGCGGAAGCTGGAGCACCATGATGAACTTCGATGCGATGAGCCGCGCGGGTGCCGCGGGGCGGATCGCCTTGACCGATGCCGCGGCCGCGGCGATGGGCGTGCCGGCATCCGAGCTGATCGTCAGGGATTCGGTAATATCCAATCCGAAATCCAGGAAGTCGACGACTTTTGCCGAGATCGTCAAGAGCGGCAAGATCACGAAGACCTTTACGCCCGACGAGCTCAAAGCAATCAAGCTGAAGACGCCCGATCAATACACGATGATCGGCGTTTCGGTGCCGCAGCTCGATATACCCTCCAAGACCAACGGGTCAGCCAAATACGGCATCGACGTCATGTTGCCAGGTATGGTGTACGGCGCGCTCGTCACGCCTCCGGTTCGTTACGGCGCCACTGTCAAATCGGTCGACGATAGCGCCGCAAAGAAAGTGCCTGGCTTCATCAAGGCCGTCACCCTCGATGACAAGACCGGGACAACGACGGGATGGGTGGTGGCGGTCGCCAATACCTATGTCAATGCGCGCAAGGCAGCCGAAGCGCTGAAGGTCAGCTATGACGGCGGACCCAACGCCAAGTTGTCGAGCCAATCGCTGCTTGACGAAGCGAAGCGGTTGCAGTCGCTTGACGATTCCGGGCTGTTCTTTGTGAAGGATGGCGACACGGCAGCGGCGTTCGGCACGGCGGCCAAGGTGATCGAGGCGGAATACACCACCAACATCAATATTCATGCGCCGCTCGAGCCGATGACCGCCACCGCGCAACAGCAGGGCGACATTTGGCACGTCTATACCGGCAACCAGTTTGCGACGCGCTCCGGGGCGATCGCGGCGGGAGCTGCCGGCGTCGACCCCAAGTTCGTGGTCATGCACCAGATGTGGCTGGGTGGCGGCTTCGGCCGGCGTCTCGACGCGGACATGACCGTGCCCGCGGTGCAGGCGGCAAAAGCCGTCGGCAAACCGGTCAAGGTCATCTATTCGCGCGAGAACGATATGACGATGGACTTCTCGCGGCCGCTGACGTTCCAGAAGATCAAGGCTGGTCTGGATGCCGACGGCAAACTGATTGCGATGAATCACGACGTGGTCAGCGCATGGCCGACCAAGCGATGGGGAATTCCCGATTTCCTCACGCCTTCGGTCGACAAGAAAGGCGGTCTTGACGGCTTCACCGTGAATGGCGCGGACTTCTTCTACACCGTGCCCAATCACAACGTTCGGGCCATTCTCAACGAGATGGCCCATAACGCCACCCCGTCAGGCCAATTACGCTCGGTCGCGCCGGGCTGGACCTTCTGGGCGGTGGAAAGCATGGTCGACGAACTCGCCCATTCCGTCGGCAAGGATCCGGCGCAGTACCGGATCGACATGCTTGACGGCAAAGGGGCCAACGCCGGCGGCGCTCAGCGGCTACGCAACACGCTGCTGGCGGCGATGGGCATGTCGGGCTACGGCACCAGGGAGCTGCCGAAAGGTGAAGGCATGGGCGTGGCCTGTGTCTCCTCGCAGGAACGGGCAACCGCAAGCTGGACTGCCTGCGTTGCGCATGTCGCGGTCGCGCCGAGCGGTGAGATCAAGGTCAAGAAACTGACCGTGGCGACCGATGTCGGCACCCAGGTGCACCCTGACAACATCCGGGCCCAGGTCGAGGGTGCGGCATTGTGGGGACTTTCCCTCGCGTTGTACGAAAAGGCCACGCTAAAGGATGGCGGCATCGAACAGACCAACTTCGACACCTACACTCCGCTCAGGATGAGCCAGGTGCCGGAAGTGGCTGTTAGCGTCATCGCCAATGGCGAAAAGGCAACCGGCGTCGGCGAGCCGGCCGTCACGGTGATCGCGCCTGCCATCGGCAACGCGATCTTCAACGCCTGCGGCGCCCGCATCCGCTCGCTGCCGATCACGGCGGAGGCGGTGAAGGGAGCGATGAAGGCCTGAACCGATCCGATATCAGCCACAACGACGTCCGCCGGAAGCCAGTCTTCCGGCGGATTTTTTTGGGTCCGGCGTATGAGCCTGAGCGCCGGCTTTTCGAGCACTCGTTCGGATTGTACGTTCCACGACAGGCAATGATTCATCATGCCCTTTAATCCCAACGGAATGCCTTTCGGGCACTTTGGACTCTCGGCCACTCCGTCCTGCCGATGAGGAATTATGACAGCTCCAGCCATTGAGAGTTCACCCAAACGCCGATTGCTGCTGGCTTCCGACCGGAGCGATCAGAGCAGCGAATTGGCCAGCATTCTGCAGGCAGTGGGGCAGGTCGATACCATCTCGACATCAGAGATTCCCGATACGCCTGCCCGCGAATTTTCCGGTATCGTGGTCGACATCAATCTGCGGTCGCCTGAGAGCGTGCAGCAGGTTCGTAACAAGCTTCGGGGTGACGCTTATCGCGCTTTGCCGCGGCTGTTCGTGTTGGCGGACGCGCTCCATCACGGCTCGATGCAGGCTTGGGCCCTCGGCGCAACCGATACGATTGCCCGGCCGTTCGATCCGGAAGGAATTCTGCAGCGCATTCGCTCGGCATTCCCGGACACCGTGTCATTCGATGCGACCGACGGCGGCAAGGCCCTGAACAGGGGTGTTGCTGCGGCCCAAGAAGTGATGGTCAAGATATTTGAGAAGCTCCCGGCAGGGACTCCGCTCAAGTTCGACGACATCCTGGAAGCCGAAAACAAGATCCTGCGGGCGATCAAAAAAACTTCGCTGCGCGAATGGCTGACCACGGTTGGCCGGCATCACACCGGTAGTTACCGTCACTGCCTGTTTGTCACCGGATTTGCGGTAGCGTTCGGGCAGCGTCTCGGCATGCGTGAGGACGACCAGCGCCGCATGGTCCGCGCTGCCCTTCTGCACGACGTCGGCAAGGCGTTCGTCCCGGTTGAAATTCTCGACAAAACCGGAAAGCTCACGGATGACGATATACGGGTGATGCGGATGCATCCTCGCCTTGGCTATGATGCGCTCGCGGCGGAAGCTGGCTTTCCGCCTGAAATGCTGGACGTGGTGCTGCATCATCACGAGATGCTTGATGGAACCGGCTATCCCAATGGCCTGCGCGGGGATCAGATCAGCGATATCGTGCGACTGACAACAATCGTCGACATCCACTCGGCGCTGGTGGAAAACCGCGCCTACCGGCTGCCGTATACGCACAACCGGGCGTTTTCGATCATGGAAGCCATGGACGGCAAGCTCGACAAGCATTTGCTGCAGGCTTTTCGTCCGGTGGCGCTCGGCAAAGACTAGCCCAGCATCTTTCTCAATTCTGCCTTTGCAACTTTCTCAAGCGTCGAACGCGGCATCTCATCGACCAGACGGATCTCGCGCGGCAGCTTGAAATCGGCCAGCGCGTTACGGCACGCGGCCATGACCTTGTCGTGCAAGTCCTTTGGCGCGCGTTCAACCCCGTCGGCTGGGATGATGAAGACGACGGGCACTTCGTCCAGCATTGGATGCTTCTTTGCGACTACCGCCGCCTCGCGCACGCCGGGCACCACCGCGATCACCTGCTCGATCTCTGACGCGGCGACGTTCTCGCCGCCGACCTTGAGCATGTCCTTGGCGCGATCGCCGAATTTCATAAAACCGCCGTCAAGCAAGCTGATCCGGTCGCCGGTGATGAAATAGCCGTGCTCGTCGAAGCTCTCGCGGGTGGCCTGCTCGTTGTGGAGATATTCCTTGAACAACGACAAGCCGGGAATTCCCTTGATCAGAAGATTGCCAGTGCCGCCGGGTTGCGTTGGCGAGCCATCATCGTCAATGACCCGGATCGAATATTCCGCCGCGGCGCGACCGATCGACATCGGCGTGTTGGGTTGGTCGACCTCGCCGACAATGCCGTGGGTGATGGTCTCGGTCATGCCCCACCAGCCGATGATCTTGACCCCAAAAGTGGAAAATGCCGGCGGCTCGCATACCGCGGTGCCCCAGAGGCGGAATGTATGGCGCTTGGGAATTTCGTGTTCGAGCAGCGCCTTCATGCAAAATGGAATGGTCGAGGTCCAGGTGCAGCCGTGCTCCGCGGCGACGTTCCAGAATCGGCTGGCGGAAAACCGTGGCTGGATCACGCAGCTTGCGCCAACCCACAAGCTTGCGAGCATCGAATAGGCCAATGCATTGGTGTGGAACAACGGCAAATAGGTCTGATGCACGTCGGCTTGATGCAAATCCTGGTGCGCCGCATTGATCTTGGCGCCCCACAGCGCATTGGCGTGGGTCCACAGCACCGCCTTCGGGCGGGAAGTGGTGCCGGAAGTATATTGCACACTGCATGGCGCCGATGGATCAACGGCGCGGCGCGGCCGGTCGGCACTGTCGGCGAATAACGCCTCGAAGCTGTCACCATGCGGGACTTTCTGGCCTGTGGCGGGCGCAGCTCCCGCATCATGCGAGATCACCGCGAGCCAGCGCAGGTTTTTGCAGTGAGCCGAGACCATTTCGGCATAGGCTGGCTGCGTGATCGCGGCCACCGCCCCGCAATGGCCCGCGAAATATTCCACCTCCGCCGGCGCCGAGCGCGTGTTGGTGGTCACCGCAATAGCGCCGATCTCGACACTGGCGAACCAGGCGAGCATCGCCTCGACGCAATTGTCCAAATGGATCAGGACGAACTCGCCTGGGTTGACGCCGCGCGCCTTGAGCCCGGCCGCGAGCGCGCCAACCCGCTCGTGAAATTCGCCGTAGGTCCAGCGGCGTGCGGGCGCATCGAATGGTGCCCAGATCAGAAATGGATGTTGCCGGCGTGTCTCGGCGCGCATCCGTAGCAGCGATGGCACGTCCATTCCGGCAAATGGCCCGACAATGCCCGGCGCTGCGTCTTTGTTCGACATCGTTCCCCCCCGCTATCGCTGTCTCAGCCGACTTGTTTTGTTGCATGTATTTCTGCCATCCGCCCGAGCCGAGCGCAAATCCGCGCCACGCCATCAAAGGCAAACCGCTTACAGCGCTAACCGCGTCGCTGCTCATATGACGAAATCTCGATCAGGCTGCCGTCCGGATCGCGGCAATAGACCGAGCGCAGCATGCCCACCGCGCCCTGTTTCTCCACGGGTCCTTCCTCAATCGATACTCCGCATGCTTCGAGATGTTCGACCACCTGCTCGGGCGTGCTCGCGGTCAGAAAGCAGAGATCGTCGCTGCCTGCGGCTTCATGATCGGCGGTAAACCACTCGATCTTATCGGCATCGATCGGCCGCACGTTGATCTTCTGGCTGCCGAACATCAGCGATGTCCGCGGCGTCTTGCCGTCGCCCGGATCGAACACCTTGATCTCCATGCCAAGGGTTTTTTGATACCACTCAGCGGTCCGCGCAACGTCAGCCACGTTGATGACGATATGATCGATCGATTCCACTTTGACGGACATCGCTTATCCTTTGGTCCTGGTTCCGCGCGCGCCGCGCTGCTGGCCGATTTGGTCTTTGTTTGTTACAACGGCCATCATTCGTCAATAAAACAAGGGCAATCCGGACATCGGATCCGGACCCAAGGAGGAATTGCATGATTTCACGCCGCGCAGCGATCGGTGTTTTTGCAAGCGGGCTTGTCGCCCTGGTTTGGCCGGCGGGAGCCGCTTCGGCGTTGGACTATCCAAGCCGACCGGTGCGTTTTGTCGTCGGGTATCCGCCCGGCGGCGCGACCGATATCCTGGCGCGCTTGATCGGACAGCGGCTCTCGGAAAAATCAGGCCAGCAATTCGTAATCGAGAACAAGCCCGGCGCCGGCAACAACATCGCCACTGAGGCGGTGGTGAACGCAGAGCCGGATGGCTACACGATATTGCTCGTCAATCCTGCCAACTACATCAACACCTCGCTCTACACCAACCTCAAGTTCAATTTCGTTCGCGACATTGCTGCGGTCGCTTCCTTCAATCGCGTGCCGAATGTGATGACGGTAAACAACAACGTGCCGGCAAAAACCGTGGCCGAATTCATCGCCTATGCCAAGGCAAATCCCGGCAAGATCAACATGGCCTCGTCAGGCAATGGCACCTCGGTGCATCTCTCGGGCGAGATGTTCATGTCGATGGCGGAGGTAAAAATGCAGCACGTTCCGTATCGAGGTGCGGCGCCCGCCCTTACCGACATGCTCGGCGGGCAGGTTCAGGTGATCTTCGACAACATGCCCTCGGTGATCCAGCACATCCGTTCAGGGGCCTTGCGCGCCTTGGCGGTCACGACAACAACACGATCGCCGCAGCTACCTGACGTTCCGACGGTTGCGGAGACCGTGCCCGGCTATGAGGCTAGCGCGTTGTTCGGCGTTGGCGCGCCGAAGAAGACGCCGCCGGAGATCATCGAGAAGCTGAACAAGGATATCAACGAAGTCCTGGCCGAACCCGCCATCAAAGCCCGCCTGATCGATCTCGGCGGCGAGCCGTTGATCAGCACGCCGGATGAGTTCGGCAAGATGGTCGCGGCCGAAACCGAGAAATGGGAGAAGGTAGTGAAGGCGGCCGGCGCGCACATTGAATAGGCGCTGACACAGCGTTCAGAGTGCGGAAGCGTTTTGCTGGTCGCCAAAATAACGCCGTGAGAACCGCCAGATGATTGTGGTGTCCATCAACTTACGTTAGACACCGATGCGCCGCCTCAAGCGGCTTTCCTTCGGCGATATCGGGGGGCTGGCCTGTTGCATTTCTTTGCGCAGGCGCGATTCCTGATGCGATGGATCTCCGGCGGATCGTTAAGACATCATTTTTGGACGAGTGAGCATGGCGCGCAACATTCTGATACTTGGAGCCTCGTACGGCTCATTGCTGGCAACGAAGTTGCTGATGGCGGGCCACAACGTGACGCTGGTCTGCCGGAAGAAGACTGCCGAACTCATTAACCGTGAAGGTATCGAAGTTCGAATCAAGCTGCGCGATGAGCCGGCGCACCGGTCGATTTTTTCGCGCGATCTGGCGGGAAAACTGGACGCGACCCCACCCGGTGACGTCGACGTTTCCCGCTATGATCTCGTTGGTCTTGCGATGCAGGAGCCGCAGTATGCCAACCATACGATCCGGGTTCTGATGATCAAAATCGCCGAGGCGCAATTGCCTTGTCTTTCGATCATGAATATGCCGCCGCTGCCGTATCTCAAGCGGATTGACGGATTGGCAGAGATGGGCCTCGAAGAGGCCTATACCAATGCTCAGGTGTGGGAACGATTCAAGCCGGGACTGGTGTCGCTCTGCTCGCCTGATCCGCAGGCCTTCCGGCCATCAGAAGAAGCCGCGAATGTCCTTCATGTCGGCCTGCCAACAAATTTCAAGGCAGCGACATTTGCAGACGAGGCGCATAATCGGCTGCTTCGGGAACTGGAAGCAGATATCGACGCGGTGAAGCTGGATGGCCAGGACGTTCCCGTGAAGCTCAAGGTGTTCGATTCCCTGTTCGTACCGCTGGCTAAGTGGTCGATGCTACTGACCGGCAATTATCGCTGCATCACGTCGCAGGAGCCTCAGTCGATCCGCGACGCCGTGCACGACGATCTGAAGCTCTCACAATCGATTTATGACCATGTCGATGCCATCGCACGGCGTCTGGGTGCCGACCCCAGGGATCAAGTACCATTCGAGAAATACGCCAAAGCAGCTGAAAGCCTTCTCAAACCCTCATCAGCCGCCCGCGCGGTAGCCAGTGGAGCGCCGTTCATCGAGCGGGTCGACCTGCTGGTGAAGTTGATTTCGCATCAGCTCGGCATGCCCAATGCCGATATCGACCGTACGGTCGATATCGTGGACCAAAAACTGAGCGAGAAGATCGTGGCGGGTGGATCCGCCGCGCAATAAAGGTGGCTTGTTGCCGTTCAAGTGGCGCACCCGACACGATTCGAACGTGTGACCTTTGCCTTCGGAGGGCAACGCTCTATCCAGCTGAGCTACGGGTGCGTTGGCGTTCATTTAGCCGATTGCCCTGCCATGGGCAATGTCCTTCCCGGCGGCTCGTAAAGCTCGCCGCTACTCGCTTCGCACATCCCTGCGCGGCGGCACGACGTCCCTGAAGGCATCAAAGCCCTTCCAGGCCGGTTCGACCGGAGCGACTCCGGCGGTCGGTACGTAGACCGATGGTTCGGTGAGCGTCATCGCGGGAATGTAGCGTGGACAATTAGGAAAGATCACGTCGACTTTGACGCGGATGATCAGTTGCGCGCCGACGGTCCCGGCAAGCAGGGGATCGTCACGGTCAATTCGAGCGCTGCCATTGATCCGCAGCCGCTTCGGATTGCCATGCATGGCGATGAATAACAGCCCGACATGCGGGTTGACGGCTAGGTTGCCGATGCTCTTGAACATGCCATTGCCATCGTAATCCGGGAACGCAAGTTCGGATGGTCCGGTGACTTTCACGAAACCCGGCGGTCCTCCCTTGAATGAACAATCAGGACGGCCCGATGCATCGGCGGTTGCCAGGAAGAAATAGATGCAGCTTTCAACAAAACTTCTGTCGTCGTCGCTGAATTTGGTCCGCGCCAGCCGCTCCTCGAGGCGATCGGCAAGCCGCCGGCTGTCAAACTGGTGCTGAAATTCGCGATTGCCTTCGTGATAAAGCATGCTTGCCATAACCAGCCTCCTGGCCAGATCGAGATGGACTTGGCAAAGCTTGTGGGAACATCTGCTAGAGTGTCCCACGTTCGAGATAGAGGAATATTCGAGTAAAGCAACATCGTAGCAGATGAGGCAGCGCTCTGAAAGACCTGGGCGGGCGACGTTTCAATTCTGTTCGGCGCGCGTTGCGTCCAACGCCGGCAACGCTTTTACGACTTCAAGGAGAACATAGTCAGGCGACGGCCGAGACGCTCTCGCGGTCGGTTCCGAACAGGCGCTTCACCTCCGCACTCGGTTTGGCGGCGCTGAACAGGTAACCCTGCATCTCGGTGCAGCCGAGCCTGCGCAGCATTTCCTTTTGCTCTGGCGTTTCGACGCCTTCCGCTGTTGTCGTGATGTTGCGCGCCGCAGCTATATTGACCACTGCCTGGACGATCGCGGATGAGCCGTCGATTTCGGCAATGTCACTGACGAAGCAACGATCGATCTTGATTTTGTCGAACGGGAAGCGCTTGAGGTAACTCAGCGAGGAATAGCCGGTCCCGAAATCGTCGAGCGCGATGCGAATCCCCAGCTCGCGAAGCTGATGCAGGATCGCAAGCGCCATCTCGTCATCGCGGATCAGCACGGCCTCGGTAATTTCGAGCTCGAGCCGGTTTGCTGCGAGCCCCGAAGCGGCAAGCGCGCCGGCGACCTTCAGCGACAAGCTCGGGCATTTCAATTGGATGGGCGAAACGTTGACCGCAAGCCGCACATGAGGCGGCCATGTGACCGCCTCGGCGCAGGCGGTTCGCAGCACCCATTCGCCGAGCTCGACGATCAGGCCTGTATCCTCAGCTACTGCGACGAAATCCGCCGGCGAGATCATCCCGCGTTGCGGATGGCGCCAGCGAAGCAGGGCTTCGCAGCCGGTCACCTCATCGCTGTTGAGATCGACCACGGGCTGATAGTGAAGCTCGAAGCTGCCGTCGATGAGCGCCTGCCGCAGGTCGCGTTCGAGCGTGAGCCTTGCCTTGGCCTGGGCATCCATCGCGGGTTCGAAAAAGCGATAGGTTCGCCGGCCGTCGCCTTTGGCGCCGTACATCGCCAAGTCAGCATTCTTGATGAGCTGATCGAGATCGGTTCCATCGCGTGGCGCCAATGCGATCCCGATACTGGCGTCGGTCGAGAGCTGATGCCCGAGGCATTCATAGGGTTGGCGGATCGCATCTTGAATGCGTGTCACGAACTCGATGACATCACCGGCATGTTCGACATCGGTCTGGATCACCGCGAATTCGTCGCCGCCCAACCGGGCGACATGGTCGCACTCCCTGATGCAGTCCCTGATGCGCGCGGCGACGGCTTTTAACAGTTCGTCGCCGACGTGATGTCCCAGTGAATCGTTGATCCCCTTGAACTCGTCGACATCGATGTAAAGCAACGCGAACTGTTGGCCCCGGTTGGTCTTCTGCAGTTCGCGTTCGATCCGATCCCGGAACAGCACGCGATTCGGCAGGTCGGTTAGCGCGTCATAATGGGCAAGATGCGCGATCTTCTCGTCCGCACGCCGTTGATCGGTGACATCGTCAACGACGTTGATGATATATCGAGTCTGGCCGGCCTGGTCGGGAATTCCGATCCGCCGTGAGGTGATGTAGCGCTGGCCGGTCGCCTGGCTTTGCCACGGGCTTATATCGAGGAACAGGCCTTCGGGGCATTGCAGGGCTTTTTCATCGTCCGCCGCGATGATCTCCGCAGCCTCCTTCGGGAAAAGATCGAGGGCTGTCTTGCCCACTATCTCATCGCGCGACCTTCCGAACTGGGTCTCGGCCACCCGATTGGCCAGCACGTAACAACGATCGCGCATATCCTTCACGGTAATCTGCGTTGGAATGTGATCGATGATCTGGCGAAGGAAAGCGTAGTTGCGGTCGCGCTCCTGTTCCAGATTGCGACGCTCGGTGATGTCCTCGATGGTTGCCACCCATCCGCCTTCCGTCAGCGGCTTGTTCACGATCTGAAACGAACGGCCGTCGGCGCATTCCATCATCGTGTGGCTGACTTTCCCCTCGGCGACATTCTGCATGATAGCGGAGCAGAACTCCTCGACGTTACCGTCAAAGGAGCCGGTTTCTTGCCGATGCCGGATGATATCCAGGAAATGGCAGCCCGGCTTAATGACGTCTGTCGAGAGGCCGTACATGTCGATGTAGCGGCGATTGCAGGTGACGACGCGCGCCGATGCGTCATACAGCACTAGGCCCTGTGTCATGTTGTTCAGGGCAGTATCAAGCCGATGCCTTTCGGATTCGAGCCGCTGCTGCGACTCCTGGTTCTGCTGCTTCACCTGCCGGACGATCAGGTACAGAATGGATGCAATCACGATTGCGGATAAGGCGGCAATCGCGACCAGGAAGCGCGTCTGCTCGCGCCAATCCGCGAGCACGGCGGAGATGGTCGATGTGGCGACAATAATGATAGGGAAGCGGTTCAGGCTGGCGGCAGATCCAAGACGATCCTGCCAGTCCACGGAGCTTTCAAACCGGAGCGTCTGAAGGCCGCCGTCGGCCCGAACCATCTCCAATAGCGGCGCTCTGGTTAATTTCTGCCCGATCATCAAATCGGCATGGGGGTAGCGCGCCAGCAACGTTCCGTCACGATGGAACATGGAAATTGCCGCACCCTCTCCAAGCAGGACCGACGCGAAAAAATTTTCGAAATTCAGGGGATCAATCCGCCGCGCCATCACGCCCAGAAAAATCCCATTTGGCCCGCTCAGCCGGCGGGCGATCACCATCGTGGTGACGTTGCCGGTCAAGTTGCTGCGCTCCGGTTCGGTCATCATGATTTTCGACCGGGGATCGGATTTGAGCGCCTTGAAATAGTCGCGGTCGCCGATATCGAGGTCCGGTAGCGGCCAGCTGCCCGAACTGTTGATCAGCTTCCCATTCGCATCGAAAATGTTGACATCGCCGATGTATGACAGGGCGCTGGCTTTGGATTTCAGCAACAGGTGGGCGTCCCATGTGGACATCCGGCTCTTGAAAATCTCGGGCGAGGCGCTCCCCTCGAATTGCATTTTGGCAATCAGGTCAGTTGCCATGATATCGGAATCGGCGAACTGTTGATCGAAGTGCCGTGTAAGGAGCAGCACGGTGTTCTCAAGTTCGCGCTCGCTGTTGCTGATCGCGCGTTCGCGGAACTGGCCGACGATAATCGCGATGTCGATGGTGATCGCCGCAACCACGAGAACGCCGGTGAGGATGAGCCAAAGAACAGGGCCTCGCTTCAACGAGGTGGCCGCTTCATGCGGGCTGCGCGCCGTGCTTCCTGACATTATTGCGCCTTGTGTTGGAAACCGGCTTTCGAATGCTCGGCCTCCTCCCCAAAAAGAGCATACAGGGTGCAAATGGCGTAGCGGTTAGCAAATGCGGTTACTTAGGGCTTAACGCCTTTCCATGCGGGCATAAGCCCAGCCATGGACCGCGCCAGTTCAGGCTTTAAGGGATTTTTGGCCGGGCGCTTCGCAACCGGCCAACTACGCCGGTCGGAAAGAAATAAACGCTTGCAATGAACAGCAGGCCCAGCCAGAGCAGCCAGCGATCCGGATGCAGGAGCCCGGGAAGCACCGGCAGACCCGCTTCGGCGGCAGCATTGGATGCGGCGCCCATCAGCGTCTGCAGATAGTTCTGCGCCAGAATGAAGATCGTCGCGCCGATGATTGCGCCGTAGATCGTTCCCATGCCGCCGATCACCACCATGAGCAATATGTCCAGCATGATCGAAAAGCTCAGCGACGTATCAGGGCCGGCATAACGGAGCCACAGGGCGTTAAGCATGCCGGCGCTGGCGGCGACCAGCGCGGCGAGGCAGTTGGCGTAGGTCAGGTGGAATACCGTGCGGAAGCCGAGCGCTTCGGCGCGAAAGCGATTCTCCCGGATCGCCTGCAGCACGCGGCCGAACGGCGAGTTCACCACCCGCAGCAGTGCCAGGATCATCGCGCCGCAACCAGCGAAAATCACATAGTAAGTCAATACGCGGCCGTTGAGTTCAAAGCCGAACGCATCCTTAGAGATCAGTTTGGTGCCCGGGCGCAGCAACTCCGGTAGCTGGAAGCTGCGGCCATCCTCGCCGCCGGTGAGCCACGACAATTGCGAGGCCAGCACCAGAAACGCCGATGCCACGGCCAGCGTAATCATGGCGAAAAAGATCGCCTCCACCCGAAGCGAAAACAGTCCAATGGCGAGCGCCAGCAATATCGCCAACGGCAGGCCGACGGCGACGCCAGTGGCGACCGCGGCCCAGCTTGGACCCATCGAATAGAGCGCGATGGCGATCGCGTAGCTGCCGATCCCGTAAAACATTGTATGCGCGAACGACACTGATCCGGTGTAGCCGAGCAGGAGATCGTAAGAAGCCACCAGCGCTGCAAAGATGCAGATCTTGGTGGCGACATTCATGGCCTTGGCGCCCGGGAACAAAAATGGCGTCATCGCCAGGATTGCGATGATGATCACGAGCACGATGGAAAGGGCGCGGCTGCGCGGCGGATCACCGGAAAGGATCATCATCGGCTCTTCACCGCATAAAGCCCGCGCGGGCGCCACATCAGGATGGCGACCATCAATAGAATATTCGATACCAGCGCCAGCTTCGGCAACAGAAACCCGCCATAGTTGGCGACCATGGCGACCAGCAACGCGCCGATGAAACAGCCCCCGATCGAGCCGAGGCCGCCGATGATGACCACGATGAAAACCA
>NZ_DATEPI010000154.1:0-31093 GCF_035273305.1 Bradyrhizobium sp.
TCGAGCAGCACGCCGGAATCCGGCTCGTCGATTCCGAGCGCGCTCTGCATCGTTTTCGAAGTCAGCCCGATCTTGTGGCCTTTGACGACGCGGCCTTCGGCGAGTTTGATCTCGATCCACGCCTGCTGGATGCCGTACGCGTCCTCGACCGTAATTGCGGGATGCTCGATCGATAGCTGGCGAATCTGCCGCCTGGTTTGCTCCGCTTGATGCAGCCGCTCGGCGGCGAGACGGATGTCCTCTTTTTTCAAAGCCATGCTAGTCCAGCCATGTGGAGCGAAGGACAGGTGCGGAGCGAAAAGGCAGGTGCAGAAATATGATTAACATGTTAAGCGTATCAGTCAAACCCGAATTGGCGGTTATTGCGTTGCAAAGCTGGACGTATCCTTGATGAAGTTGCCAATGGCGAAAGGTCGATCGTGACGCGGAAGCACTCAGGAACCAAGGCTGCCATCAGGCGGGTGCCGATGCGGGAATTTTCCCGGTCGCTGCCGATGTCGCTGTTGCGAACCCGCGAAGCGGTAATGCGGCATTTCCGTCCCTCACTGCGCGACCATGGCTTGACCGAACAGCAGTGGCGTATCCTGCGCGCGCTCGCCTCGGTAGAGACGATCGAGGTGACGGAACTTGCGCGTGTGGCGTTTTTGTTGGGGCCAAGTCTGTCTCGAATATTGCGCGATCTCGAAACCCGTCGGCTGATCGAACGGCGGGTCGTAAAAGCCGATCAGCGCAGAGGCCTTGTTTCGATTTCAAGTAAGGGATTGAAGTTGATTGAGACTGTTGCACCGTCATCCGAAGCCATTTACGCGGCCATTACCCGGCGGTACGGCGCGCGCAAGTTGGCCGAGCTGCAGAATATGCTGGAGGCGCTGGAGCGCAGCTTGTCCAGTTTGCCAGGTGCTGGTAACGCCGGCGCAATAGACGAGCCATCCGAGTAGGTGCAATTTTGCATGCTGCCATCGAGACGACGCATAGCCGCCGCGCAAATCTCACTCGTGCGTCTCTCGTGGGAATTGTAGCCATAGACACACCGGTCATTTTTCGCTCAAAGTGCCTGCAAGCCGCTGATGATAACGAGAGACGCGTGGGGAGATGCGGCAGCGCGGCCGGATCAAGCGATAGGGCGAAACATCCGCAAATGGTAACGTTGCAAGTTGAAAGACTGATTGATTTTGTAGCTGACGTTTTTGTTCATTCGGACTCCTCCCCCGAGGAAGCAAGGCGTATTGCGAGCTATCTGACCACCGCAAATCTGACCGGGCACGACAGCCACGGTGTGATCCGTGTGCCGGTTTATATCAGGTGGAAGAAGATGGGTTCGGTGGTTCCGGATCAGACTATCGAACTTATCGTCAATACGCCCTCGCTGGCGGTCGTCGATGGCAGGTTCGGGTACGGCCAAACGGTCGCGCCGCAAGCGGTAAGGATCGGGATCGAAAAATGCAAAGCCTCGGGCCTTGCCGTCGTGGCCTTGCGCAATGCCGGACATATCGGACGGGTCGGCGATTGGGCAGAAATGGCCGCTGCCGAGGGACTGGTATCGGTGCACTTCGTCAATGCCGCCGGCTCGCTGCTAGTTGCCCCGTTTGGCGGCGTTCAGAAGCGACTATCGACCGCCCCGTATTGCGTTGGCATTCCGCGAAACGGACAGGATCCCATCGTGCTCGATTTCGCCACGTCGATCGTCGCCGAGGGCAAGGTGCTGGTCGCAAGCCGCGGCGGCAAGAAACTGCCGAAGGGGGCGCTGATCGATGCTGACGGTACCTTGAGCGAAGATCCGATGGTGCTGTACGGGCCGCATAGTGCGGAGGGCGCCCGCGACCACACCAAGGGCACGGGCGCGATCCGGGCATTCGGGGAGCACAAGGGCTCGGGTCTGGCATTCATTTGCGAGCTGCTCGGCGGCGCATTGACGGGCACGGGGGCGACTGCGCCTGATCGGCGTTTCGCCAATGGAATGTTCGCAGTTTACGTTGACCCGAAAGTGGTCGACACAAGCAATTTTTTTGATGCCGAAATATCGCGGTATGTGGATTTCATCAGGGCAACCAAGCCGGTCACTGGCGTCGACGCCGTGTTAATTCCTGGCGATCCCGAGAGGAAAATGCGTGCTGATCGCAGCAAAAACGGGGTGCCCTTGCCGGACGATACATGGGCGGCGATAGTGAATACCGCCCGCGAAGTCGGCGTCAGCGAGGTCACCATTCAGCGGGCCGTCAGCTAGCTATCTGAATTTTAAAAAAAGACATCGAGCCTAAAAAAAAGGGAACGCGACTAATGGCAAATAACGTGAAGAAAGTGTGGGCTTCGGGGAAGGCCGTAGTGAACGCCTGGCTTGCGATCCCTTCGGGGTTTTCCGCTGAAGTGATTGCGCAGTGCGGCTTCGACAGCGTGACCGTCGACATGCAGCATGGAGTGCAGGATTATCTGTCGATGATGCAATGTTTCCAGGCCATGCACGCTCACCCCGTGACACCGATGGTGCGCGTGCCCTGGAATGAGCCGGGTATCATTGGCAAGGTGCTCGACGGTGGCGCTTACGGCGTGATCTGCCCGATGATCAACAGCAAAGAAGAGGCCGAGAACTTTGTTTCGTATTGCAAATATCCGCCGCGCGGCACGCGCTCGAACGGGCCGATCCGGTCGGGCATGTATGGCACAGCCGGCACCTATCAGGTGACTGCCAACGACGAAACCCTGTGCATCCCGATGATGGAGACCAGGACCGCGATCGAAAATATGGAGTCCATTCTCGATGTGGAGGGCATCGCGGGCGTTTATGTCGGTCCCTCCGATCTCGGCTTCTCCTATGGTCTGGTGCCGAAGCTTGATCGTGAAGAGCCGGAGATACTGAAGATCTATGACAAGCTGATCAAAGAATGCGGCAAGCGCGGTATTTATCCCGGCATCCACTGCAGTGGGGCTGTCGGCGCGACCAAAGCGATCAACATGGGATTCAAGCTCGTCACCTTGTCGAACGAAAGCGGGCTGATGGCGACCTACGCCAAAATGCAGGTGGCGCAGACCCGAAAAGATTCAAACGGCAACGCCTGAAAGCAGCAAGGCGGGTAGAACAGAACCATCTGTCCTGCCCGCTATACTTGGCGCTTCATCAAGGAGAAATTCCATGACGCCCGCCGCCGTCATCCGACTGCATCCAGATGATGGCGTGCTGATCGCCCGCGCGAGCCTGCCGGTCGGCACGCTTGTTGCGGAGGGCGTCAGCACGCTCGAGCGTATTCCAGCCGGCCACAAGGTCGCGATCAGGCCGATTGCGCCGGGCGAACCGATCCGCCGCTACGGTCAGATCATCGGATTAGCGACAGCCCCGATTGCACCGGGCCAACACGTCCATACGCAGAACTGCGGCATGGGCGATTTCGCAAAGGACTATGCCTTCGGCGTCGACGTCACGCCGACGCCCAACTTCGATCTGCCGGCAAGCTTTGATGGAATTCGTCGGCCCGACGGCCGCGTGGCGACCCGCAACTATATCGGCATTCTCACATCGGTGAACTGCAGCGCGCATGTCGCTGGCATCGTTGCTGATGCCTTCAAGAAGAATCCGTTCACGGGAGATAACCCGCTAGCTGAATTTCCGAATGTCGATGGCGTGGTCGCGCTGACCCACAAGACGGGCTGCGGCATGACGCAGGACGAGCCGTTGACGATTCTGCGCCGCACTCTCGGCGGCTATGCTCGCCACGCTAACTTCGCGGCGGTTGTCGTGCTCGGATTGGGCTGCGAGGTGAACCAGATTGGTGGGCTGATGAAAGAGCAAAAGCTCGCCGGGCGCCTACGCGAACTGGAAATTCAGGAAATTGGGGGAACGCGAAAGACCGTGGAAGCCGGTGTAGCCTTTGTGCGCGAGGCCCTCGAGGACGCCAACAAAGTGGCGCGCGAGCCGGTGTCCGCCAGTGAACTCACGGTTGCCTTGCAATGCGGTGGCTCCGACGGCTATTCGGGCGTCTCCGCCAATCCGGCGCTCGGCGCGGCAAGCGATCTGCTGGTCCGACACGGCGGCACCGTCATTCTGTCAGAAACGCCGGAGACTTATGGCGCCGAGCATCTGTTGACCCGCCGCGCCGTGAGCCGCGAGGTCGGCGAGAAGCTCGTGGCGCTGATGCGCTGGTGGGAGGAATACACCGCGCGGGAGGGCGCCGAAATGAATGCCAATCCCAGTCCCGGCAACAAGGCGGGCGGGCTCACCACAATCCTTGAAAAATCGCTCGGAGCGATGGCCAAGGCTGGCAGCACCAACCTGGTCGATGTGGTGAACTATGCGGAAGCCGTCACAAAGAAGGGCTTTGTGTTCATGGATACGCCGGGTTACGACCCCGTTGCGGCGACCGGACAGGTGGCGGGTGGGGCCAACCTCGTTTGCTTCACCACGGGGCGGGGGAGCGTGTTCGGCTGCAAGCCCGCGCCTTCGATCAAGCTCGCCACCAATTCGGCGATGTACCGGCGCATGGAAGACGATATGGACGTCAACTGCGGCACCATTCTCGACGGCGAGGAGACCGTGCAGCAATGTGGCCAGCGCATTTTCGAACTGATGCTCAAGACCGCCTCAGGCCAGCCGACCAAAAGCGAGAGTTTTGATTTTGGAGGCGCTGAATTCGCGCCCTGGGTGCTCGGCGCGACGATGTAATCGCCGGCTCGGCTCGCGAAGAAGCATTGCCGAGCGCGCGAATTATCAGCCCGCCGCCGCGATGCGCCTGGTATCGCCGTGCTGGCCCTCCAGCGGATCGGCGCGCAAATTGTGAAAAAATGCATCGACCTCGCGCGACAGCGTGTCCGCCGTTGAGGTCAGCTCGCTTGAAGCGGACAGCACGGATGCGGCCGCCTTGTTGGTCTCCCCGATCGCTGCGCTGAGCGAACCGATATTGGCAACCAGGGTTTCGTTGCCCTGCGCGGCCGATTGCGCATTTGCGGAGATTTCGCGGGTCGCCGCGTCCTGTTGCCCAACCGCACCGGCGATATTCGAAGTGACATCGTTGATATCGCGCACCGCGCTGCCGATTTCGCGCACTGCATCGACAGCGTTGCGCGTCGATGCCTGAATCAGGCTGACGTTCTGGCCTATCTCGGAGGTTGCCTTGGCCGTCTGTTCGGCCAGGGCCTTCACCTCATGCGCGACCACCGCGAAACCGCGGCCGGCTTCACCGGCGCGCGCGGCTTCGATCGTGGCATTGAGCGCCAGCAGATTGGTTTGTTCGGCGATGGTCTGGATCAAATTGAGCACGCCGTCGATGCGCTGGGTCGCAGCGGCCAGGCTTTCGATTTCGGCGACCGATTTCTCGGTGCGCAGGCCCGCCTGTTCGACGACGCTCGCGGATTGACGAACCTGCCGGCCGATTTCCTCCACTGAGGCGGACAGTTCCTCCGCCGCACCGGCTACGGCGTTCACATTGCTGGAAGCCTGTTCGGTCGCGCTGGCGGCGGCGACCGCGCGTCCGTTGGCGTCGGATGCCACCTGGGTGATGGACTGTGCGGTGTCGCGCATGGCCGACGCATTCTCGGTAACCGCGCGCAGCACGTCGCCGATAGCGCCACGGAACTTCTCCACCGAGGTTTCAATGTGACGGGCCCGTTGTTCGCGGGCGGTGGAGTCTTGCACAACCTGCGAATTCAGATTGCGGTTGCGGTCCATTGCCTCCTGGAAAATCCGGATCGCCCTCGCCAACGCGCCGATCTCGTCGGCTCGCTTGGTATGCGGAACTTCTACATTCTCCTCGCCTTCGGCTACTCGCTTGATGGTCGCGGTGATAACCGAAAGCGGTTGCGCAACCGACCGGGAGATGATCAGGACGCCGATGCCGACCACGATCAGCGTGAGGGCGCCGAGACCGGTCAGCAGAAAGGCCATGATGCGGTTGACGTCGCCCTGTCGAGCGATCTGCGTGGCGCGCTCTGCATACACTTTGGAAAGCGCTTCCAGATCCTTGTTGAGAGCAGAACGTACGGTGCGATTGGCGTCATTGTCGCCCCATTCACGCCCTGCGGCTCCGCTAATCTCAACGCCGCGACGAACCAGTTCCTTGCGAAAGTCGACGAACTGCTCGATGCGCTTCTTGAATACCGCGAACTGCTCGGCGTCGTCTGTCTGGACGATGCTCTCCCAGTTCTTAACGACCGCGAGGATCTGCTCATTGAACTTGAGAAGACCGTCGCCGTATTTTTTTACAACCGCCGGCTCGCTCGACATGTAGACGCCGCGCGATTCCATCACGACTGCATAGACCAGCGAATTGACGCGCTCGACGTTGAGTGCTGCAAGGTTGGCCGTCTCGATGGCCGCCGTGAGCTCGGCGTTTCGCCGGGTGTTATAGTGGGACAGAATGGCAATCGCCGCCGTCAAAAACGCAATCAGCGCGAATATCGAATAAAGCTTGGCCGCGAGCGAAAGCCGGGAACCTGTGGCATATGAGGGAGAGGGGTTGGCGGACGTCCACATTTACGGGCCTTGCACGGTCTCGAGAAGACCGGTCAGCGACGCCGGCCGTTCAAAAAAGGATGCAAAATGTTCGTGTATAAGTGATTAAATTTCATCTGATTTGCTCGTAGCTGCCGGCGTTTTGTTCGCGCATCGAGACTGCTGGAGTTCGGTGGATCTCCAAAATTTACGAAGTAAAACAAGCCCTTAAATGAACTTCCTAAGCCAGATGCTCTCGGTTTAATTCGGACGCCCCAAGCGAGCACGAATTTAGAATTGCACTTCAGCCGCCGCGGCGAACTGTAACGCCCGCAGGCAAATTTCGGCGGCGGATACTTTTGTCCACCTGCTAGTCTCGCGTCCAGCGCAGGTCGCGGGGAGCCGCCATGGTCTATCGCCACACCATCAATGCGACCGGATACGTCTTTGCTGATCTGCGCGAGCTGCTGGCCAAGGCGACGCCAACGCGCTCGGGCGACCGGCTGGCCGGAATCGCAGCGGAGACCGCGGAGCAGATGATAGCGGCGCGGATTGCGCTCGCGGATGTCCCGCTCGAGCAATTCCTGCAGGAAACCGTCATTCCCTATGAAGACGATGAAATCACCCGATTGATCACGGATACTCACGACCTGTCGGCTTTTGCAGGCATATCGTCGCTGACGGTCGGCGAGTTTCGCGACTGGCTGCTGTCCGATGCGGCAACTACGGAAGCTCTCAACAGAGTGTCCCGTGGCCTCACTCCGGAAATGGTGGCGGCCGTTTCCAAACTGATGCGCAATCAGGACCTCATCCTCGTCGCGAAGAAATGCCAGGTAACCACCCGATTTCGCAACACGATCGGATTGCGCGGGTGCATGAGCGTGCGGCTGCAGCCCAATCATCCCTTCGACGACCTCAAAGGCATCACCGCCTCGATCCTCGATGGCATCCTGCTGGGATCAGGCGATGCCTGCATCGGCATCAACCCGGCAAGCGATGATCCCGCTGTCATCAGCGGACTTGTGCAGTTGCTAGACGACATTATCGGCCGGCTGCATATTCCGACGCAAAGCTG
Organism: Bradyrhizobium sp.; assembly: GCF_035273305.1. Taxonomy (GTDB): domain Bacteria; phylum Pseudomonadota; class Alphaproteobacteria; order Rhizobiales; family Xanthobacteraceae; genus Bradyrhizobium. The sequence continues at coordinate 7,491 of NZ_DATEPI010000154.1, forward strand.
CGTGCTGACCCATGTGACCACGACGCTTGGCTTGATCGATCGCGGCATGCCGGTTGACCTGGTGTTTCAGTCCATCGCCGGGACCCAAGCTGCCAACCGTAGTTTTGGCGTCGATCTAGCGTTATTGAGGCAAGCTCATGAGGCGGGACTGTCGTTGCGGCGCGGCAGCATCGGCCGCAACGTCATGTATTTCGAAACCGGGCAGGGGTCAGCGTTGTCCGCCAACGCCCATCACGGTGTCGACCAGCAAACCTGCGAAGCACGCGCCTATGGCGTCGCCCGCGCCTTCGATCCCTTTCTGGTCAATACCGTCGTCGGCTTCATCGGCCCGGAATATCTCTACGATGGAAAGCAGATTATTCGCGCCGGACTGGAGGACCATTTCTGCGGCAAGCTGCTCGGCCTGCCGCTTGGAGTGGACGTCTGCTACACCAACCATGCCGAGGCGGATCAGGACGACATGGACAATCTTCTGACCCTGCTCGCCGCGGCCGGCGTCACCTTCATCATGGGCGTGCCCGGCGCGGACGACGTGATGCTGAATTACCAGTCTACCTCGTTCCACGATGCGCTCTACGTCCGCGATCTGTTCGGCCTCAAGCGGGCGCCGGAATTCGATCAATGGCTGTTTCAGTCCGGCCTTGCGGATGCCGCTTTTCGGTTGTCGGGCAACCCCGCGCTGCTGCCTGATTTTGCGTCACGGCTGATCGCCTGAGCACGCAAAATCCCCGGCGACGCCCCTTTACAGGCAACCTTTCCAGCATCAGTGGGTTGGACGGGTTGCCACAGTCTTGAGGAAATCATAGCTGACCGCTGGCAGGCGTGCTTAGCTTTGTTCCAGGTCTTACCGGATATCGCGAGGAAATCTGATGAGAGCTGAAGGCATTGACACGGTACGGCGCATCCTGTGCGTGTTTCCGCGTTATACGTCATCGTTCGGCACATTTGAATATGCCTATCCCTTGACCGACGGTGTTGAGGCTTTCATGCCGCCGCAGGGATTGCTCTTGATCGCGGCCTACTTGCCCGCGAACTGGCCGGTGCGTTTCGTCGACGAGAATATCCGCGCCGCAACGGCCGAGGATTTCCAGTGGGCCGAAGCGGTGTTCGTTAGCGGTATGCATATTCAGCGCCAGCAGATGAACGATATCTGTCGCCGGGCGCATGCGTTCGATCTGCCTGTTGCGATCGGAGGGCCTTCGGTCAGCGCCTGTCCCGACTACTATCCCTCTTTCGATTATCTGCATGTCGGCGAACTCGGCGACGCGACCGACGAATTGATCGCGACACTGGCACGAGATTGCTCGAGGCCGTCGCAACAGATCGTGTTCAAAACCGCTGATCGTGTCGCCATGACCGAATTTCCGATTCCGGCCTACGAGCTTGCGGACGTCAAAAGATATTTCCTCGGCAGCATTCAGTATTCCAGCGGATGTCCCTACCAGTGCGAATTCTGCGATATCCCCGGCCTGTATGGTCGCAATCCGCGACTGAAGACGCCGCAGCAGATAGTCGCCGAGCTCGATAAGCTGCTGGAATGCGGAGTCAGCGGCTCGGTTTATTTCGTCGACGACAATTTCATTGGCAACAGGAAGGCGGCGCTTGAGCTACTGCCGCATCTCATCGAATGGCAAAAGAAGACCGGCTACGTGATCCGGTTCGCTTGCGAGGCGACGCTCAACATCGCCAAGCGGCCGGAAATTCTCGAAAAGATGCGCGAGGCGTTCTTTTTCACGATATTCTGCGGCATCGAGACGCCTGATCCAGATGCGCTCAAGGCCATGCACAAGGACCACAATATGATGGTGCCGATTTTGGAAGGCGTTCGCACCATTAACAATTACGGGATAGAGGTGGTCTCGGGCATCATCATGGGGTTGGATACCGACAAGCCGGAAACGGGCGAGGCATTGCTCGCCTTTGTCGAAGAATCCAAGATTCCGCTCCTGACGATCAATCTACTGGAGGCCCTGCCGAAGACCCCGCTGTGGGATCGTCTCGCGCGCGATAACCGGCTGGTCGATGATGACGCCCGCGATTCGAATGTTGATTTCCTGCTGCCTTATGAGCAAGTGGTCGAGTCCTGGCGCATGTGCATGGAGCGCGCGTTCGAGCCGGAAAAGCTATATCGGCGTTTCCAGTATCAGGTCGATTTCACATATCCCAACCGGCTGAAGGTGCCGGTGACGCCCGAGCAAAAGACCTGGGCGAACATCAGGCGCGGCCTGATCATGCTTCGAAACATTTTCTGGAAGGTCGGCGTGCTCAGCGACTACCGCAGAGTGTTCTGGAAGTTTGCGTTACCGCGATTGCGGCACGGCGACATCGAGGGCCTCATTTCGGTGGCAACGATCTCGCACCACCTGATCATGTTCGCGCGCGCGGCTTGCACCGGACGGCAGAACGCCTCGAATTATTCGATGCGATTGCGGGAGGCCTCGGTTCCCGCCGAGTAAAACGGAAATGAAGTCGCCGGCCGCTTCGCATTCTGTGTCGGAACTGCGTGGCTTGACCCCCGCGCGCGTCGGGCTTGGCCGCGCCGGCGGAAGCCTACCGACCGCGGCGCTGCTGGAATTTATGCTCGACCATGCACGCGCGCGCGATGCGGTTCATGCCGCGTTCGATGTGCGAGGGTTGATCTCAGGGTTGAACGATCTGGCGCTCGAGCCGCTTGAGGTCTGCAGCCGCTCCCGCGAGCGAAAGCACTATCTCGGGCGCCCCGATCTGGGGCGATCGCTCGATCAGCCCTCAACGGAAGCGCTGACGAGCCGAAAAGGGAATGCCTGCCAGGTCGCGGTCGTTCTCGGCGACGGGTTGTCTCCAATTGCCGTGAATGCCCACGCCATCGGCGTGATCAAGTTCCTCGTTCCGAGACTGGCCATCGATCAGATCGATATCGGTCCCGTGGTGGTCGCGCGGGGAGCGCGCGTTGCGCTGGGCGATGAAATCGGCGCTCTCCTTCGCGCGCGGATGATGGTGATGTTGATCGGCGAGCGGCCCGGCCTGTCGGCAGCGGATAGTCTCGGAGCCTATCTGACCTTTGCACCTAAGATCGGCCGTACCGATGCCGAACGCAATTGCGTTTCCAATATCCATGGCGCGGGATTGGGCTACGAGGAAGCGGCCTTCAGGATTGCGTGGCTGATTCGCGAGGGTCTGGCCCGCGAAGTCACCGGAGTGCGGCTAAAGGACGAGAGCGGCGAATACAAATCGATCGATCGCGGGACCATCAACCCGGTGTGACAAACCGCGGGTATAAGTCCGGCACGCGGCCTACGCGCGGCTTTTCCGCGCAGTCGTGCGCTTGCGAGAGGGCTGCTGGACCTGCTACACCTGTCGCAAATTAATTTGTCGCATGTTTTCAAAGGCTAGCCCCGACAGCCAAGGCCTACTTGAGGCCCCATTCGCGCCCGGGAATTAAAGCTATATGTGTTAAGCGGATGTGAGAACGGGATAGGGCATGCTCGAAAAAAACGACGACAGTAAGGTCCACGTCGAGAAGGTAGAGCAGCGGCCAACCGCGAGCATCGCCTTCGGGCTGGAACGCATCGGCCTGATTGCGATTCAGGCGCCGATCCTGTCCTGCATCATTCTGGTGGCGCTGATTGTTGGGGCGATTTTCGGCATCGAGCGGATCAAAATCGACGATTCCCTGAGCCAGCTGTTCCGGTCCAATTCCAAGGAATACCGTCAATACGAAGCGGAAACCAAGCGCTTCCCCGCGACCGAATTCGATGTGCTCGTGGTTGTCGAAGGCAAGACGCTGCTTGCCCGTGAAAATCTCGAGAAGTTGCGTGAACTCGTGACCGACCTGCAGCTGGTCGACGGTACGCGCGGATTGATTTCTTTATTCTCCGCGCGTCAGGCGCCAGCGCCTGGCAAGCTGCCTGCCGCGCTGTTCCCGTCGGATCTTCCGACCGGCGCCGAGTACGACAAGTTTATAGAAACCGTCAAATCCAATGAGATCATTCGCGGCAAGCTGCTGTCCGAAGACGGCACGCTGGCGCTGATTGTGCTGTCGCTCGAGCCCGAAGTCGTGTCCGGTAACAAACTCGGTCCGACGATCGGCGAGATTCGCAAGTTGATGGCGACTGACCTTGCGGGCAGCGGGTTAAACGCGGAGTTGTCGGGCGTTCCGGTGATGCAGCTCGAGATCCGTAACGCGGTCGAACGCGACGGGCTGACTTACAACGTCTTGGGAATTCTGGCCGGCTGCATCATTGCCATCGTTTTCTTCCGCAAAATATCTTTCATGGTGGTTGCGGCCTTCCCGCCGATGATAGCGATTTTGCTCGCGCTCGGTGGGCTCGGCTGGGCCAATTTCAATCTCAACATGTTCCTGAACGTGATGACGCCGCTGATCATGGTGATCAGTTTTTCGGATTCGATGCAGCTGACGTTTGCGGCGCGCGACCGCCTGATTGCAGGCCAGGACAAATTCACCGCGTTCAGGAATGCGGTTCTGGTGGTAGGGCCGGCTTGCGTCCTTACGCATGGCACTGCGGGAATATCGTTTATTGCCCTGCAATTCTCCGATTCCGACCTGATCCGCAAATTCGGCGAGGCGGGGCTTGCCGCCACCATCATCGCGCTGCTGGCAGTGCTGTCGCTGGTGCCCGTATTCGGGGTGCTGTTCGTACGGAACGAGCGGGTCTTCGCGGTGAAATTCCAGGGTGCCGACGCCGGCGTGCAGACGTTGCGCAATTTTTGCTATTGGATTGCGGTGCGCATGGTCAGCCGGCCCGGCCTGTTCAGCCTGCTCGCGGTGCTTCTGGTGGGAGGCCTGGGGCTCATTTATGCAAACCTCGAACCGCGATATCGGCTGGCAGATCAGGTCCCCGACAAACAACAAGCGGTGGCCGCAAGCGGGCGTCTCGATGCCAAGCTGACCGGCGCCAATCCGATCGATGTGCTGATCGAATTTCCCAAGGGCGCTTCCCTGTATGCGCCCGAAACGCTGCAGACCATCGCCGATGTCCACGCCGCCGTCGAGAAACAGGCGGGCGTTGGCAACGTTTGGTCACTGGAGACGCTGCGCCGATGGCTCGCCGAAAAGGCCGGCAGTTCCGACGTGGCGACGCTGAAGGAATATGTCAACCTGATTCCGGAACATCTGGTACGCCGCTTCATTTCCGCCGATCAGGATGCCGTGGTGGTGTCGGGTCGGGTACCCGATCTGGACTCCAGCGAAATTCTTCCTGTGGTCGAGAAACTCGATCATGCGCTAGACGCGGTGCGCAAGCAGCATCCAGGTTTCGAGATTTCCGTCACCGGATTGTCGGCGATCGCGGCCCGCAACAGCGCCAACATGATCGAGAAGCTCAACCGTGGACTTACGATTGAGTTCGCTCTGGTGGCCATTTTCATCGGGCTGGCGTTCCGTTCCGTGGTGGTGATGTTCTCCTGCATCCTGCCGGGCATTTTCCCGGTCGTGCTATCGGGCACGGTACTGTGGCTGCTCGGGGAGGGGCTGCAGTTTGCCAGCGTGGTGGCGCTGACAGTGTCCTTTGGTTTGGGGCTGAGCGCGACGATCCACTTCCTCAACCGGCTACGGCTTGAGAGCACGCCCGGCATCAGTTCGGAATTGGCTGTCGAGCGCGCAACTGTACTCGTGGGTCCGGCATTGATCCTGACCACGGTGGTGCTGGCCTGCGGTCTTGTGGTGACCGTCTTCTCCGACCTGCCGTCGCTGCGATTATTCGGCTGGCTGAGCGCCTTTGCCATGGTGGCAGCACTGGTCGCGGATCTGTTCATCCTGCGACCAACCGCGATGTTCCTGATCAACCTTTCGCAGCGGCTTCGCGGGATCTTTGGAGGCCCAAACCCGGCCGGTGAAACCCGCGCGAAAAGTTAGAGCGTTTTCGAGCGAAGTGGACGCCGGTTCGGGTGAAGAAAACACGTCAGCAGAATCGCTCGGGCTTCAGCTCTTCGGAAGCTAGCTTTTCACCATCGTAATGGTGACGCCTCTTATCTCGCCTTTGGAATTGATCTGTACCGTTTGTTTGTTGCCGTTGGTCTTGAGCGACAGGTTGGCGGCGAATCCATTCGCCTCGACAAATACGTCGATCTGACCGCCGCCAGCCGTGCCCTGCAGATCGCCAAAGATATTGCGGCTGGCTTCGCTCCACCGACCAGAAATGCGATCGCCCTGGCTGGTCACATCGCTGGTCAAATCGAATTTGTAGCTGTCGCTGGCGCAGCGCAAATTCTGCTTCAGGCCGAGGCCACTACCGTCGACCTTATAGTCGGCTTTGCAACGAATCCGCTCGGTGGTCCCATCCGAAAGCGCGACCGTGCCGTTCCCGGACCATGCGCCGTTAAACCCGGCAAACGGGCCAGATTGGGCATATGTCGCTGAAACCGACAGCATGAGCGCGGCCGCGACACCTGCAACCCTGAGACCTTGTGCAAACAATCTGGCGCCAAACCGTTTCATCGCGTTTTTCCATCCATTTCGACGTTTCTCGGGAATACGTCGCCGCATCGAAGTTTAGTGTCGCCTGTGTGGCTTTGGTTCAAGCGCAACTCATGGCTGCCTGGAAGTGCGCTGCTTCGCCGCTGCGTTGGGCAGGTAATCGCACATTTCAGTCCTTCTGAGTCCTTCCCGCGAACCGCATTCTGGCGAAATCAAATACCCCGAATTTTGTTCAATTTGCAGCATCCCTAACTTAGTTGCTCGCCCGGCGCAGCCGCAACGGCCAATCGCGAATAAATATCCAGGAAAATAAGCGTGGAAATCCGCGCGCCGGTTGCACGGCTGCGAAATTGGAACTGTGACCGCCGCAAATTTGGCCGCATTTAGCAGTGCCTTTGGTCTCCTCGTTGCTGCGATATATGCGGCGTCTGCAATCCGAATCTTCGGTCCCGATCGTGCCTTGCGTAATGAGGGATTGGAATTCTTGCCCTTTGAACAAAGGAACACGATGCGTAAATCTTTCCTCACGCTCATCCTGGTGTCGTTATCGGTTGCCACCGCCGCTTTCGCGCAACCGCAGCCGCAACGCAGTGGCACGCCAGCCGAGCAGGCGGCCTGTTCGCGCGATGTCCAGCGCCACTGCCGTCCCGTCATCGATCAAGGCGATTTTACGATTCTGGCCTGCCTTCAGGAACATCGCCCCAAGTTGAGCAAGGCCTGCGACCAGGTACTAAAGGAGCACGGGCAATAGGAAACGGCAGGCTTCGTTAGCGCTCGGCGCACTGGGGGCGTTTCGCCGCTTAGGGCGCTCCGCGACCTCGCCGGGAATGCTTGATAGCATTGGTTTTGGGATCGTATTCCCCTATATGGGGTTTGCGATCCGTTCGCATGCGCGGTAGCACCGCGGGCGATTCAGCCATTGTTTCAATTGAATGTAGCCAACTTTTCATGATCAGCGCGAGCGACCTGCGATCCGGCAAGACGCATCGGGACGAGAACTTCCCGGTGGCCTCCTGGATCATACATCCGCGTCACCGCCGACTGATCCTGGCGTTCTACAATTTCGTCAGAACCGCCGACGATGTCGCGGATCATGACTCACTCGGCCAGACCGAGAAGCTTCGGTATCTCGACCTGCTCGAAGCCGAACTGCTGGGCAAGGGCGATACCCAGCCCGAGGCGATCAGGCTGCGGAACGCACTTTCTGAGCGTTCGATGCCGCCGCGCCATGCTCTGGATGTTCTCACGGCTTTCCGCATGGATGTATCCAAGCTTCGTTACGACAGCTGGGACGAAGTGATCCATTATTGCCGATACTCGGCCATGCCGGTCGGGCGTTTCATGCTCGATGTTCATGGCGAAAGCCAGTCGACCTGGGCGGCATCCGACGCGCTCTGCGCGGCGCTGCAGATCAACAATCATCTGCAGGATTGCGGCAAGGACTATAGAAATCTCAATCGCGTTTATCTGCCTCGCGATGCGCTGGCTGCCGCGGGAGCCTCCGTGGAGGAGCTCGGGCGCGAGCGCGCATCGCCGCAGCTTTTGCGGTGCCTGCATTCGCTGGCAGCACGAACCCAAACGTTGCTTGATGAAAGCAGATCGCTCAGCACCGAAGTAAGGGATTTTCGGCTCGGGCTTGAGATTTCAGTGATACAGGCGTTCGCCGACAAAATCGTTGTTCTCTTAAAGGCGCGCGATCCGTTGAGCGAGAGAGTTCATCTTGGCCCAATTGACCTGCTCGCGCACAGCCTCGCTGGCTTGGCAAGCGAAATGGCCCGGCGCGCGTCGGGACGGCGGAGCGCCTCCAAGCCGGCGGCCGGCGCATGACAACTGAGACGGCGGCGGCAGCCAATCCCAGTTATGGGACTACGGCGTCTGGCAGCTCGTTTTATGCGGCGATGCGCATTTTGCCGCCCGAGCAGCGCGAGGCGATGTTTCAGATTTACAGCTTTTGCCGGCAGGTCGACGATATCGCAGATTCGGATGGCCCACGGCCGGAGCGGCTGGCCGCTTTGCAGCGATGGCGACACGACATCGAATCGCTTTATCAGGGGCATCCGCCGGCAAGGCTAAAGGATTACGTCGGCTCGATTCAAAAGTTCGATCTGAGGCGAGAGGATTTTCTGGCGATCGTCGATGGCATGGAGATGGATGTGCCGCAGGACATCCGCGCTCCGGATCTTGTAACGCTCGATCTCTATTGCGATCGGGTGGCAAGCGCGGTCGGCAGGCTTTCGGTGCGGGTATTCGGTCTCCCGGAAGCCGACGGCATCCTGCTTGCGCATCATCTGGGGCGCGCGCTCCAGCTGACAAATATCCTGCGCGACATTGATGAAGATGCTGCGATCGGGCGGCTCTATCTGCCCAAGGAGGGACTCTTGCACGCGGGTATCACCACGACGGATCCGATCAGGGTTACCAACGACCCGGCGTTGCCGAAAGCATGTGCATCACTCGTGCCGCAGATATTGGGGCATTTCGACAAAGCCGATGAAGTGATGCGCCGGACTCCGCGGCGGGTGGTCCGCGCCCCCCGGATTATGTCGAAATATTATAGGGCCATTCTGCAACTGCTGCTGAAGAGGGGCTTCGCGCAGCCGCGGCCGCCGGTACGGCTCAACAAGGTGGCCCGTATGGCCATCGTCCTTCGCTACGCGTTCATCTGATGCCAAAAACAGTTCACATCATCGGCGCTGGAATATCGGGCCTCTCGGCAGCGGTGCGGCTGGCAGGAGCGAATTATAGTGTGCACATTCACGAAGCCACGCAGCAAGCCGGCGGCCGCTGCAGGTCGTATTTCGACACGGCGACTAATCTGACAATCGATAACGGCAATCATCTGCTGTTATCGGGCAATCGTGACGCGCTCGCATATGCGCAGTCGATCGGTACCGAGGCGGCGCTGGTCGGTCCGAAGCGCGCGCAGTTTGCGTTTGTCGATCTGCCGACAGGAAAGCGCTGGCAACTCGACCTCGGAGAGAGCCGCCTGCCGTTATGGGTGTTCGACAAAACGCGTCGGGTGCCCGATACGCGCTTGCGTGACTATCTGGCGTTGTCACCCCTGATATGGGCGACGCAGAGCAAACTCGTCGGCAAGGCGATACCTTGCGAGGGAACGCTGTACCACCGCTTGGTCCAGCCACTGCTGTTGGCGGCGCTGAACGTCGATCCTCCCGAAGGCTCGGCCGGGCTCGCGGGCGCGGTGGTTCGCGAAACGCTGCTGGCGGGCGGGCAGGCTTGTCGGCCGCTGGTCGCGCGCGATGGGTTGAGTGCGGTGCTTATCGAGCCCGCGATCACGCTGTTGAAGCAACAGGGGGCCGACATCCAGTTCGGACACGAATTGCGCGAAATTGGTCTCTCCGTCGATGGCGTTGGGGAGTTAAGGTTTGGGACCGACAACCTTTCTATCGCCCCGGAGGATGCCGTGGTCATGGCTGTGCCGCCACGCCCAGCCGCCTTGCTGGTGCCGGGACTGAAGACGCCGACGAAATTCCGGGCCATCCTGAACGCCCATTTCCGCTTCGATCCGCCCAAGGACATGCCGCCGCTCATCGGGGTTGTAGGGGGACTGGTGGAATGGCTGTTCGCGTTCCCGCAGCGCCTATCGGTGACCATCAGCAACGGCGATCGGCTCATGGATATGCCGCGCGAGGAGCTCGCGCAGGCGATCTGGCGGGATGTCTGCAAGGCGGCAGGAGTAGAGGGTGAATTGCCGCCCTGGCAAATCGTGCGCGAACGCCGCGCCACCTTCGAGTCGACACCTGAGCAAAACGCGCTGCGGCCGGGCGCGTCCACTGCGTGGAAAAACCTGTTCCTCGCGGGCGATTGGACTGATACGGGGTTGCCGGCAACCATCGAAGGGTCGGTGCGGTCGGGAAACCGCGCCGCCGACCTGGTCCTCGCCATGCAGCGTCGCTGAGGCGAGCTGACGAGTCGCTCTGGCAATCCAGCAAGGCATAAACAGCAGAGGTCGAGCCTGATGCATTCCGTTGAAAAATCAGTTGGAAGCCACCCCGGTGAGGCCCTGGAGACCAGCATCGCGGCTGCCACGCGTGCCGTGCTGGACGCCCGGCAGGCGGATGGACACTGGGTGTTCGAACTGGAAGCGGATGCGACGATCCCCGCCGAATATGTGCTGCTTCGCCACTATCTTGGCGAGCCGGTAGACAGTGTGCTTGAGAGCAAGATCGCCAATTATCTGCGCCGCGTTCAGGGAGCGCATGGCGGCTGGCCGCTGGTGCATGAAGGCGACTTTGACATGAGCGCCAGCGTCAAAGCGTATTTCGCGCTGAAGATGATGGGCCATTCCCCGGACGCGCCGCACATGATGCGTGCGCGCGAGGCGATCCGCTCACGTGGCGGGGCTATTCACAGCAACGTCTTCACCCGCTTCATGCTGGCGATGTTCGGCGTGATGAAATGGCGCAGCGTGCCGGTAATTCCGGTCGAGATCATGCTGCTGCCGCTGTGGTTCCCATTCCACATCAACAAGATGTCGTACTGGGCGCGAACCACGGTCGTGCCATTACTGGTGCTTGCGGCGTTGAAGCCGCGCGCGAAGAAAGCCGACGCAATCAACCTCGACGAACTGTTTCTGCAACCGCCGCTTTCGATCGGAATGACGGCAAAGGCTCCGCATCAGAGCTGGGGGTGGTTTCTCTTCTTCCGCGGTCTCGATAGCGTGCTTCGCGTGCTCGAACCATTGTCCCCGAAGAAACTGCGCACACGCGCGATCGACGCGGCGGTTGCGTTCATCGAAGAACGGTTGAACGGCGAAGACGGCTTGGGTGCAATCTATCCTCCGATCGCCAATGCCATCATGATGTACGACGCGCTCGGCAAGTCCGCGGATTATCCGCCGCGCGCGATCACGCGGCGAGCGCTTGAGAGGCTTCTGGTGATCCGCGAGCAGGAGGCTTATTGCCAGCCTTGTATGTCTCCGGTCTGGGATACCTCGCTGACATGCCACGCCATGTTCGAAGCCGGTGATGAGGAGGCTTTGTCCTCGGCCAGGCGGGCTCTGGACTGGCTGAAGCCAAAGCAGGTACTCGACGTTAAGGGCGACTGGGCGGTGAAGAGCCCGCAGGTGCGTCCGGGCGGCTGGGCCTTCCAGTACAACAACGAATACTATCCGGACCTCGATGACACCGCCGTCGTCGTGATGGCGATGGATCGTGCCAAGCGCCTCGACAAAACCGGGGACTACGATGCCGCGATTGCCCGCGGACGGGAGTGGATCGAGGGCATGCAAAGCCGCAACGGCGGCTGGGCCGCCTTCGATGTCAACAACCTCGAATATTACCTGAACAATATTCCGTTCTCGGATCATGGCGCGCTGCTTGATCCGCCCACCGAGGATGTCACCGCTCGCTGCGTCTCGATGCTGGCGCAGCTCGGCGCGACGCTTCAAAGCAGCAAGCCGTTGTCGGACGGGGTCGGCTATTTGCGCCGGACCCAGCTCGCCGAGGGATCATGGTACGGTCGCTGGGGGCTGAATTACATTTATGGCACGTGGTCGGCCCTGTGCGCGCTCAACGCCGCCGGTGTCGAGCATGGTGATCCGGTGATTCGCAAAGGCGTGGATTGGCTGCTGTCGATTCAGAATAAAGACGGCGGCTGGGGCGAGGACGCCCGCAGCTACCGGCTCGACTACAGCGGATTCGAGGGCGCGCCATCGACGGCCTCGCAAACGGCATGGGCTTTGCTGGGGTTAATGGCAGCCGGTGAGGTGGCCCACCCGGCCGTCGCGAAAGGAATCCAGTACCTCATTGCCACACAAACTGAAAAAGGCCTGTGGGATGAACAGCGATTCACGGCGACAGGCTTTCCTCGGGTCTTCTACCTGCGCTATCATGGCTACTCGAAGTTCTTTCCGCTCTGGGCGATGGCGCGGTATCGAAATCTGAGGAACACGAACAGCAGGGCGGTAGGGGTCGGAATGTGAAGTTGGGGGCTGGGAGCGGCATATCCGCGGGCGAACGAATCGATCCGCGGCCGGTATTGATTGTGACTGGTCTGGTGCAGGAGGCCCGCATCGCGGCGGGGCCCGGCATGACCGTGATCTGCAGTAGTAGTGATCCGCAGCAGTTGCGGGCGCTGCTCACGGTGTTCGACCCCTCGACCATCAGAGGCGTTATCAGCTTCGGAGTCGCCGGCGGACTGGATCCCTCGTTGAAGTCCGGCGATGTGGTCGTCGCCACCGAGGTTCTGGCGGGCGATACGCGCTGGCTGGCGGGTCTGGCGCTCAATGAAGAGTTGATTGCAAGCGTGGCGCTCGGAAGCAGCCGCGTGGTCAGGGGCGGTCTGGCGGGCGTCGAGGAGGTCGTGGCCGGGAGTTCGGTCAAGGCTGCCCTGCACCTTGAGACCGGTGCGGCGGCGGTTGACATGGAAAGCCATATCGCAGCGGCCTATGCCGAAGAATCAGGTCTTCCGTTTGCGGCACTCCGTGTCATCAGCGACCCCGCCAGCCGAGCGCTGCCGCCGCTGGCGATGGCCGCGATCAAGCCGAACGGCGACATCGATCTCCGCAAAGTCCTGAGCGGTGTGGCGCGCAATCCCATGACGTTGCGCGCGCTGGTGTCGACCGGAATCGACTTCAACCGCGCGCTGCGTAGCCTACGCGGCTGTCGAGGCTTTCTGCTCCCGGGCGAGGGCCTCGTCACGGCGGATCTCTGACAGGCGTTTCTGCACTTCCGCTGAGAAGATGTACTGGGCGGGCCGCTGATTTGCGAGGCTGATCTCCGGCGCCATCGGCCCCGTCGTTCGCACGCCGCGCAATGCCACCCAGAGCGCCTTGAATGGATTGTTCAGCGCCGCATCGGCAGCCGTCGGCTCGTAACCGCAATGGGCCATGCAGTTGGCGCATTTTTCGTACTTGCCGGTGCCGTACGTCTCCCAATCCGTCGTTTCCATCAGCTCCTTGAAGGTCTTGGCGTAGCCTTCTCCGAGCAGATAGCAGGGTTTCTGCCAGCCAAAGATGTTGCGCGCCGGCATGCCCCACGGCGTGCACTCGTAGTCCTGATTGCCGGCAAGGAAATCCAGGAACAGGCCGGAGTGCATGAAATTCCACTTCTTGCCCTTGCCGAGCGCAAACACGTCGCGGAACAGCTTCTTGGTCTTGGTCCGGTTCAGGAAATGCTCCTGATCGGGTGCGCGCTCATAAGCGTAGCCCGGAGACATTGAAACCCCGACGCCCAGTTCCGTGGTGAAGTCGAGGAACTTGGCGATGTCCTCGGCAGCATGGCCGTCGAAGATCGTGGCGTTGACGTTGACCGTGAAGCCTCTCGCCTTGGCGGCCTTGATCGCCGAAACCGCGCGATCGAACACGCCCTTCTGGGAGACGGCCTTGTCATGGTGTTCCCGCAGCCCGTCCAGATGGACCGAGAAAAACAGGTACGGCGACGGCTCGAACAGGTCGAGTTTCTTCTCCAGCAGCAGCGCGTTGGTGCACAGCGATACGAATTTCTTGCGCGCCACGAGGCCGCGCACGATCTCGCCGATTTCCTTGTGGATCAGCGGCTCGCCGCCGGGGATCGCGACCATTGGCGCACCGCATTCGTCAGCGGCATCCCAGCATTCCTGCGCCGACATCCGCCGATTGAGGATAGCGTCGGGATAGTCGATCTTTCCGCAGCCGACGCACGCGAGGTTGCAGCGAAACAGCGGCTCGAGCATCAGCACCAGCGGGTAGCGTTTCCGGCCCAACAGCTTCTGCTTGATCAGATAGCCGCCGATACGCATTTCCTTGAAAAACGGTATTGCCATTCGAAGTTTTCTTTCCAGAGTTGGATCAGCCTGCCGCCAGTTCAGCCGGAAGCCGGAATTCGATATTTTCTTCGCGCCCCGGCAGTACTGACACCGTCACCGGGCCGATGCGTCGTAAAGCTTCAATCACGTCATCGACCAGCACTTCGGGCGCCGAGGCGCCCGCGGTGATGCCCACAGCATTGGCATCCTTCAGCCATTCCGGGTTTAGCTCACTGCCATCGGCAACCAGATAACTCGCGACGCCGGCTTCCGTGCCGATTTCGCGGAGCCTGTTCGAATTGGAACTGTTGGCAGCTCCTACCACCAAAATCACGTCAACCAATGTACTAAGGTCCCTTACCGCAGATTGACGGTTCTGTGTCGCATAGCAGATATCCCGGATATCCGGGCCTTGAATGTCCGTAAAACGCTGCTGAAGGGCGGAAATGATGTCTTTTGTGTCATCTACGCTGAGTGTGGTCTGGGTGATGTAGGCCACGGGCGTATCCGTGGGGAGGGTCAAAGCGGCGACATCCTCGACGTTCTGGACGAGCAGCACGGGGCCGGGAACCTGACCCATGGTTCCCTCCACTTCGGGATGGCCGGCGTGACCGATCAGGATCAGCGCCCGGCCCTTGGACATATAGCGCTTGCCCTGATTGTGGACCTTGGTGACCAGCGGGCAGGTCGCATTGAGCACCGGCAGCCCCCTGCTTGCGGCTTCTTCCTCGACGCTCCTCGCGACCCCGTGGGCACTGAACACGGTGACGGCATGCGGCGGCACTTCCGACAGGTCCTCGACGAATATGGCGCCTTTATTCTTGAGGCTTTCGACCACGTACTTGTTATGGACGATCTCGTGGCGCACATAGACGGGCGGCCCGTACTTCTCGAGCGCGCGCTCGACGATCTCGATCGCACGCACGACCCCGGCGCAAAATCCGCGCGGCTGTGCCAGATACACTCTCATGGGCGTCCGTGATCCCTGTTGCAGCAACTCATTACAGTTTCCTCCAAGTGGGGTTCCGGCTGTATCCGCGCCAGACCGGATTGGCACCCACTTCCTCCTAAAGGCATGGAGGAGCGGGGCTTTGTGTCAAAAAACGGCCGGCTAGAAAAGCCCGGGATTCTGAAATGAAGGCCTTGTTCAGGTATAATAGTACGGAAAATTGTTAACGAACAACGGCCTTCCGAGGCCCCGTCTCGCCCTTGCGGGAGGCCCGTCGCACCTATATCAGCACGCCAGCGCCTTCCGCCACGTTTTCGAACGGCCGGCCTCCGCGCCTCAAGGAAAAACCATCAAAAAGCAACATTGGGTCGGCCTTTGAGCTCCGATAAACGGCAGGCATTTGCGGGACGCGCCGTTAACATTAGAAAGTGAAAATGTGCTGACAACTGCCGTCGTATCGATCGTCAAAGCGTGCACGCGATTTTCATCTGTCACGATCCTGGTCGCGCTTCTGCTCGCGATCGGCGCGGGGTTCTACACGGCCCGGCACTTCTCGATCAACACCGACATCAACACGCTGATTTCGTCCAATCTCGATTGGCGCAAGCGCGATAATCAATTCGGCGAGGCGTTCGACCGCGACCGTACCATCCTGGCGGTGGTCGAAGGCCCAACGCCTGAACTGGCGAGCGCGGCGAGCAAGGCGCTTGCCCAAAAATTGTCGGCCGACAGCAAGAATTTCGAGTCGGTCCAGCAGCTCGGCGCTGGAGAGTTCTTTGACAAAAATGGGTTGCTGTTCCTTCCCGAGGCGGAGGTGGAGCGGCTGACCGGGCAGTTCGAATCGGCTGCTCCGCTGATTGAAATCATGGCCGGAGATCCCAGCATCCGTGGCCTGACCGGCGCGCTGGAAACCGGGCTCGCCGGGATCAAGCGCGGACAGGTGAAGCTCGACAGCACCGAGAGGCCGTTCAACCTCATCTCCGACACCATCGAACACGTCTTGAATACCGGTTCGGGGACCTTCTCCTGGCGTGAACTTGTCAGCGATAAGCCTCTGACAGATGCCGACCGGCGCGGCTTCATCGAACTTAAACCTGTACTAGACTACAACGCGCTCGAGCCTGGCAAAGCCGCAACCGACGCTATCAGGCAGACAGCCAAGGACCTCAACTTCGCCGGCGAATACGGCGCGCGGGTCAGGCTGACCGGCCCGATCCCGATCGCCAATGAAGAATACGCCACGGTCCAGGACGGCGCGGTGGTCAACGGGCTCGGCACCATCCTGGTCGTGCTTGTCATTCTCTGGCTGGCGCTGCATTCGCCGAAGATCATCTTTGCGGTCTTCGCCAATCTCTTTATCGGGCTGTCGATCACCACGGCGCTCGGCCTGATGATGGTGGGATCGCTCAACCTGCTTTCGATCGCATTCGCGGTACTGTTCGTTGGATTGGGCGTGGACTTCGGCATTCAGTACAGCGTTCGTTATCGCTCCGAACGCTTCAAGACCGAAGATCTGAGGGGCGCGCTGGTGCAGGCCGCCGAACGCTCAGCGGTGCCGCTTTCGCTGGCCGCAATGGCCACCGCGGCGGGATTCCTGTCGTTCCTGCCGACCGACTACAAAGGCATCTCGGAACTGGGCGAGATCGCGGGCGTGGGCATGCTGGTTGCCTTTACTTCCAGCATCACCGTTCTTCCGGCGCTGCTGAAGCTGCTTAACCCGCCAGGTGAAAGTGAGCCGGTCGGCTACGCGTTCCTGGCGCCTGTCGATGAATTTCTAGAAAAGCATCGGGTCATCATTATTGTCGGAACGCTTCTGGTCGCTGTCGCCGGCCTGCCGCTGCTTTACTTCCTGCACTTTGATTTCAATCCGATAAATCTGCGCAGTCCCAAGGTTGAATCGATCGCGACCTTCCTCGATTTGAGAAGGGACCCCAACACGGGCGCCAATGCCATCAATGTGCTGACGAACTCGGAAGAGGACGCGAAAAACATCAAGGCCCGACTGGAGAAGCTGCCCGAAGTCCTGCGGGTGGTATCGCTGGACAGCTTTGTGCCGGAAGACCAGCCGGCAAAGCTGAAGCTGATCGCGCAAGGGGCCAAGGTTCTTGATCCAGCTCTCAATCCGGACTCGATAGATGATCCGCCCTCGGACCAGGAGAACGTCGAGGCGTTGAACGGAACGGCGGCAAGCCTGCGTAGGACTGCCGGCAACGAGAACGGGCCGGGCGCGGTCGCATCACGGCGCCTGGCCGATGCGCTAGCGAAGCTCGCGCAGTCCGATCAAGCCACGCGCGACAAGACCCAGGCGATCTTCGTCAAGCCCATGAAGATCGTGTTCGATCAGCTAAGAAATCTGCTTCAGGCTCAGCCGGTCAGCCTTAATAATTTGCCGGCGGATCTGGTGAGTGCCTGGAAGACCAAGGACGGCTTGCAGCGTATTGAGGCGATGCCGCGTGGCGATCCAAATGACAATGATACGCTGCGCAAGTTCGCGTCGGCGGTATTGGCGGCCGAGCCGAACGCGATCGGAGGCCCGGTTTCGATCCTCAAATCGGGTGACACGGTGGTGAAGGCCTTCATTCACGCCGGCATCACCGCGCTGCTGGTGATCAGCGTCTTGTTGTGGCTTGCCTTGCGTCGCATAACCGATGTGTTGCTGACGTTGGTGCCGCTGCTGGTCGCCGGGGCGGTAACGCTGGAAGTTTGCGTGCTGATCGGAATGCCGCTCAACTTCGCCAACATCGTCGCGTTGCCGTTGCTGCTTGGCATCGGCGTTGCGTTCAAGATCTACTATGTGACCGCTTGGCGCTCGGGCAGAACCAACCTCCTGCAGTCGAGCCTCACCCGCGCGATTTTCTTCAGCGCGATGACCACCGCGACCGCGTTCGGAAGCCTGTGGTTATCGAGTCATCCGGGAACGGCGAGCATGGGCAAGCTTCTCGCCATGTCGCTCGTCACCACTTTGGCTGCGGTGCTGCTGTTCCAGCCGGCGCTAATGGGTAAACCCCGCGATATCGGGAAGTAGGCAGATGTCGCCTACTTGATCGGTCGACTGCGCGGAATTTGGCGGCTTTTGTCCTTTGACCCCGGCATTGACAGACCCGGTGGTCCTAGGGGCCGCTGCCATGTTCTTCGGTGCAGCGGTCTTGGATGATGGAGCAGTAGCTTTCGGCGAGCTCTTCGCCATGCTGTTGGCAGGGCTCGACGGGATCGGACCGGCGACGCGGGTCCAGGTTTCGCCGCCGCACAGAAACCCGAGCACGCAGCCTTGAATCTCGAGATGATCGGGATCGATCGGTTTGATCGTCGAGCTGTAGTATTGGCCATCCTTCGCGTTATAGACTTGGCCTTCCCATTGATCGACGCCAGCCTTCTTCTTCATGTCGATCAGGATCGGCATTCCGAGGGTGGGCCTGTTCTGTTTTGAAACATCGGGATTATGTGTGTCGCGCCCGCCCGGCGTTTGTTCCCACACAACGGCACCCCACATGCTTCCATTACATTGCTGGACCCGGATATCGGCAACGCCGTCCGCCACCTTCCAGTCACCGGTAGGATCCAGCGCGAGCGCGGGCGCAAGACTCGTCGCCAAAAACAAGCCGGAATATACTGCTGAGCGTATGAACGGGCAGTGCAACATTTTCTGTCCTGCTAAGTGACTTAACGCTTGGGGGTCAAAACGCCGCATCAGGCGTTTTCAGTTGACGAATTCAGTTGACGAAATGGCTATCAACCGAAGTATGTAGCGGATGCTATATTCAAATCTAGACGTTTCCGAGATGTTTGTGGACCGTCAGGCGCAGCGCAGTTCCATGCATGCGCGTCACTTGAATGAGCAACTGGTACGGGTGCTCAAAACCATCGGTTACGACGTCGGCTTTCAGAAGGGACAAGGTCAATACCTCTATGATCGAGATGGCGCACGCTATCTGGATTTACTCAGTGGTTTTGGCGTTTTTGCGATTGGACGGAACCATCCAGCTTTGCGCCACGCCTTGAAGAGCGTGCTCGATAGCGATCTGCCCAATCTGGTTCAGCTCGATGTATCGACCCTTGCCGGCGTGTTGGCGGAACGTCTGCTGGAAAAAGTTCCTTACCTCGACAAGGTTTTCTTTGCCAACTCCGGCGCGGAGTGTGTTGAGGCCGCGATCAAGTTCGCACGAGGTTCTACCGGCCGCCCGGGCATCGTCTACTGTGCTCATTCCTTCCATGGATTGTCTTATGGCGCGCTCTCGCTGACTGATGATTCCAACTTTCGCGGAGGCTTCGAGCCGCTGCTGCCGGGCTGCACGTCTATTCCTTTCAATGATCTCGCCGCGCTCGAGCATGCGTTGTCGTCGCGCGAGGTTGCCGCGTTTATCGTCGAGCCGATCCAGGGCAAGGGTGTCAATATGCCCAGCGACGAATTCCTGCCGGGTGCCGCTGCGCTGTGCCGGAAGTACGGCACGTTGTTCGTCGCCGATGAAATCCAGACCGGGATGGGTCGCACCGGGCGCTTTCTCGCGGTCGAACACTGGAACGTCGAACCGGATATGGTGCTGCTCTCCAAGGCCCTGTCTGGCGGCCATGTGCCGGTAGGCGCGTTGCTCACGCGCAAGTCGATCTTCGACAAGATCTTCAACCAAATGGACCGGGCCGTGGTGCACGGATCCACGTTTGCGAAAAACGATCTCGCAATGGCCGCCGGTATCGCGACCCTTGAGGTGATCGAGTCAGAAAAATTGGTCGAGGCCGCCGCCAAACGCGGCGCCGAGCTTCGGCTGGCATTGACCCGGCTCGTTCCGGGATACGAATTGTTGAAGGAGGTTCGCGGCAAGGGCCTGATGATCGGCGTCGAGTTTGGTCCGCCGAAGTCGTTGCGACTGAAAGCTTCGTGGAGCGTGCTGGAGACCGCCAGCAAAGGGTTGTTCTGCCAGCTCATCACGGTGCCATTGTTCAAGGATCACAAAATCCTCACCCAGGTTTCCGGCCACGGCAGCCACACTATCAAGCTGCTGCCGCCGCTGACCATCACCGAGGAGGATTGCAACTGGATCGAGACGGCGTTTGATGCCGTTATCGCCTCCAGCCATAAGGTGCCCGGCGCGATCTGGTCGCTCGGCAAGACGCTGGTCGACAACGCGGTTCGCAAGTCGGCCTAAGTGCTGTGTCGGAAGCTGGACTGAGCCACAGCGTCTTGGTTGTCCCGCGGAGTTCGGCGGCAAGCTGCGCTCAGAGATGTGCTATCATCACCATAGATGTTTGATGCGTCCCGCTCGCTACTCACGCCAGGAATGAAGCATGACTTATTTCAGTCGTCGCAGCGTGCTGGGCGGGATCGCAGCGGGGCTCGTTGCGGGGCCCGCGATTGGCCAATCTGTCGAGAGAGACATCCGCGAACGGTTGTCGCGGGCGCTTCAGAACGGGAAAGTGAGCGGCTTGCATGCGCTCCTGGTCGGCCGCGGCGGCGACCTGGTGTTCGAGCATTATGGGCGCGGCGAGGATGAGATTTGGGGCCGCCCGCTTGGGGTGATCGACTTTGCGCCTGACGTGCTGCACGACGTCCGCTCGGTGTCGAAGAGCGTCGTTGGTCTGATCTATGGCATTGCTCTCGCTGCGGGCAAGGTGCCGCCGCCCGAGGCGAAGCTCTATGCGCAATTTCCGGAATATCGGGACGTCGCCGCCCAGCCTGGGCGCGATCGGCTCACGATACATCATGCGCTCAGCATGACGCTCGGCCTGGAGTGGGACGAACTCACTTTGGGCTACGACAATCCGCGCAACAGCGACATGGTCATGGAAGCGGCTCCTGATCGTCTGCGCTTCGTGCTTGAGCGACCCATGGTCGGTGAACCCGGCCTTAAATGGAATTATTGTGGTGGAGCAACGGCGCTGCTCGGCCGACTCATTGCCCGAGGATACGGCGAGCCGCTGTTGACCTGCACCCGTCGTACTCTGTTTGACCCGCTCGGTTTTGGCCCGGCGGAATGGACCGTCGGACGAGACGGCGAGGCCCGCGCGGACTCGGGGCTGCGCCTACTGCCGCGCGATCTGTTGAAGCTGGGTAAACTCGTGCTCGCCGGCGCCTCGGGCAAGGACGACCAGATCGTTTCAGCCGAGTGGATAGCGCGCATCACCAAGCCCGTGGTCCCGATCGATGCTAGCCGCAGCTATGGGTATCAATGGTACATCGGCGGTTTCCCTGCCGGCAGCCCACCCCAGCCGTATCATTGGATCGGCGGGGTTGGGTGGGGCGGACAATACTTGTTGTTATTTCCAAAACTCGACCTCGTGGTCACGATCAGCTGCGGCAACTATCACCGGCCGCTCACCGAACAGAGCGCCGTGGCGCGTGCCGTACTCGCCGAGGTGGTGCTGCCAAGCTTCGTGTAGCGCGACTTTTTGCCCGTCAGTCGTGCTGGAATTTAATTCGGATTTTCAGAATTTCGCTTGACGCGAGGTTAGACGCAGGAATAGAGCGATTTGGTCCTGCTCCAGACGAGGGGCGTTGCGCAACGTCACGAACGCGGGGTGGGATGCGATGGACGCTGATGTGCTGCGGACGAACAGCGCGTGAGGCGGACGGCGAAGTCGTGTGGTTCTGACGCCTCGACGCTGGCGTTCAAGTTAGTGAGAGGTATCTCACTGGCGACGGTGACAACCAAGCCCGATCACCGGGAAGAGCACGAAGGAAACCGTTAACACCATTGCGCGGGGAATGCCGGGTGTATCCGGCGTGACCGTGGTGACTATGCTCGTATGCTTTTTTATTTTGCATGCGAGGCTGCGGGTGCATCGAGCGTCCGGCATTCCCTGCGCCCTCTGGTGTTTCAGGTGCGCTTCACGTTTATCAAAACTCGCGCGGATCACGCGGCGAGATCGCGGAGGCGTGCTGTGAACATCCGCGCCTGTCGTTTCGTACAGTGCCACGCCGTCGGCGGTCTTCATCCCTCCCACCTGTGCCTGTGGGGAGGGAGGGCACGTCGCGAGCAAGGCGGGCGATGTGACGGGTGGGGGTGTTTCGGTGTGCGACGTAACAACCCCTCCGACTGGCCTTCGGCCAGCCACCCCAAGAGCGAGCTCTGCTCGTTTCGCCCACAAAGTGGGAGGGATAAGAAGAAGAAAGAGTGCAGGCCGTGATCGCGAGGAGCGAACGCAACGAAGCAATCCATGGCCAACTCGGCAAACAAGAAAGCTAGAGGGGCCTCGAGACAATGATCCTTTCGATCTCATCCCGAAGCATTGCTTCTCATTGCGGCCTGGAATTTGTCGCCGAATTCCGCAAGTTCATCGGCGGCGAGATCGCTGACAGCCCAGTAGTTCAGCCCGCCGTCGCTCCAGGTCCTGATATTGAATCCCTGAAACGTTTCGGTTCGGGCGGGGCGGTGCTCGGTGCTGGCGGTCTGGGTAACAAACAAATTGATGACATGCAGCCGACGACGGTAAACGATGGCGCCGACTGCGCGAGCATCGACATAATCGAGGCGACCGCCGATCAGCGTATAGCCCTGAGCCGTCAGGTCGACGACCGGCGGCGCAACATCCAGTTTGCCATTGAACCACGGCTTCACCGTATGCTGATCGGTCGAAAGTACATCGGTGAGATGTCCGGCCTGGAGCGACCGCAGATGTGCCGAGACGATCTCCGATTTCATCCGCGCTTCATCATCGCTGCGCAGCACGATAGCAACAATGCCGCTCGCCGCGATCGCCGAGACGGCCGATCCCATTGCAAAGCCCCGCAGTACCGCGCGACGGCTTGGCTTATGCATTTCCGGAAGCGTCGCCTCGATGCGCCGACGCAGCGAGGCGGGCGCCGTGTAACTCAAATCAGCGGCGGTGATCGCTTTACTCATCTCGCGATAGGCGGCAAGCCGTTGGCCGCAGCGCGGGCAGGTGGCGATATGGTCCTCCACCTCGCGCGCATGCCCGGCGTCGAGCTCGCCGTCGATCAGCGCGTGAAGAAGAACCTCGGCGTCGTCGCAGGTCATTTCGGTTGCTCCTGTTCCGCCAACCATGCCAAGCGCAGCATGGCGCGGGCGCGCGCGAGACGAGACATCACCGTGCCAACGGGCACTTCCGCGACATCTGCGATTTCGCGATAGGAAAGATTTTGGATTTCACGCAGCACCAATGTTTCCCGAAACGGCTCGGCGAGCGCGTTCAGCAGCCGCCTGATCGTGCTGGCGTCCGATCGCTGCATCATTTGCGCCTCCACGGTTTCCTGCGCCTCGCTCCACAAGGGCGGCTGTTCGACTTTGTCGCTGGTTTCATCGATCGGCTCGCTGGGAGCACTCGCGCGCCGCGCGAATTCGGCGCGGCATACGTTGCGCAGGATCGCAAGCAGCCATGGCTTCATCGCCGGGCCGCGGTAGCCATCGAAATGCTTCAGAGCACGCAGATAGCATTCCTGCACGGCGTCCTCGGCGTCGGAGGGATCGCGCAGCAAATAGCGCGCCAATGTATAGACCGCGTCGAGGTGCGGCAGCGCGGCCTCGCGAAAGCGCCGCGTCT
>NZ_DATEPI010000155.1:0-5429 GCF_035273305.1 Bradyrhizobium sp.
GCTCCGTCCCACAACTTTGACCTTCGCATCGAGTGCAAACCACACAGGCGGGAGATCAAGGTGCGGATCGGCATGCGCCAGATTGCCGCCGACGGTGGCAACGTTGCGGACGCGCACGTTAGCTAGCGTGCTCATCGTACGCGGGATGACAGGCAAGCGGCGCCCGATTTCTGGCGAATGTTCCAGTTCGGCGAAGGTTGTCATCGCTCCGAGGCGAAAGATGCTCCCATCGTCTCTAAGGTCGATACCTGTGAACATGCCGTTCAATCGGCGGAGGCTGACGAGGCGGGTCGGCTTGTAGATCTGCGCCTTCATCATCAACATCAGGGCCGTACCACCCCCGATGGGCCGGACCGACGAATCTTCGGGATCGAGAAATGAGAAGGCCTCTTCGAGTGAGCGTGGTTCGAGGACGTCGAAACTTGGCATAGGCTAAACCCTAAAGCATCCGCGTTTGTGGCCTGCTGGAATGCTTGCTGCGCGCCGCCGCGATGACTTCAAACAACGTCTTCGGCCGCATCGGCGTGCGCGAAATTCTGATTCCAAACGGGGAAAGCGCGTCCTCGACTGCCGACAAGATCGCGGCAGCCGCGGGTATGGTCCCGGCCTCACCGACGCCTTTTACGCCGAGCGGATTCATCGGCGAATCCGTCTCTTCATACAAGCACTCGATGGACGGAACTTCACTCAGTGACGGCAACAGATAATCAGCAAAAGTGGTCGAGAGCGGTTGCGCGTTGTCGTCGTAATTCATCAATTCGTATAGCGCATTGCCGATGCCGTGTACTATGCCGCCGACGACTTGGCCTTCGACGATGGTCGGATTGATCATGCGACCGGAGTCGTTGAATGCGACGTAACGCAGAATGCGCACGGCGCAGCAGTCCACGTCGACTTCTACTTCGGCGACATGGCACGCATTTGCGTACGCGAGAGCATCGGTGCGCCAATGCATGGAGGCGGACAGGCCGGGCTCTATGTCGCTCGGAAATCCGTAGCCGGGAGCGCCCCTTAGGATGCCGGCCAGCTCGGCGAGACTCAGGCTACGATTCCCACCGCGCACGCGCACATGTCCGTCGGTCAGCTCCAAGGTGTCTTCGGCAGTCTCCATAATGTGGCTGGCAAGCCGCTTCGCCTTCGCCGCGACGGATTTAGCGGCGAGATGCACCGACGACCCGGCGGTGACGAGCTGCCGACTGGCGAAGCCTCCGAGCCCCAAGGGTGAAGTCGCCGTATCTCCAGCAACTACACGGATATTTTCCGGCGCGATGCCCAGCTCCGCACCGCAAATCTGCGCCAGCGCGGTGGCCAAGCCTTGGCCCATCGCGGCGGCTCCGGTGAAGATGCTGACCTGTCCCGACGGGCTCACACGCACGCTTCCGCTTTCGAACGGTCCGCGGCCAGTGCCTTTCACAGCGTTGGCTAGGCCAATGCCAATATGCCGGCCTTGCGCAAGCGCCGCCTTCTTACGCCCAGCAAATCCATTCCAATCCGCGGCCACCAAAGCTTTCGCCTGTGCGGCTGGATAGTCGCCGCTGTCGTAGACAATCGCTGCGCCCGAGCGGACGCTGAGCGGTTTTTTGTACGGCATCTTGTCTGGCGGAATGAGATTGCGACGCCGGACTTCCGCACGGTCGAGCCCGAGTTCGTTCGCGACAAGGTCAAGCATCCGCTCCATTGCGAATGCAGCCTGCGGGTAACCTGCGCCGCGCACCGAGGAGACCGGCACCTTATTGGTGTGCGCGATCACCACGTCCATCGCATAAGCAGGCACGATGTATGGTCCACTCATCGCTGTCGCAGAATTGTACGGCAAATTGACCGGCTTCGGCGCATAGGCTCCCTGGTCGTGCAGCAGCCGGCCACGGATGCCGAGAATGTGCGCGTCTGCGTCTACCGCAATTTGCAGCGTCCAATACTGGTCTCGCTCCTGAATCGAAGCCAGAAAGGTCTCCCGCCGGTCCTCGATCCATTTCAGGGGAACGCCGGCGAGGCGCGCCGCCGCAGCCAAGGCCATCTCCTCCGGGTAAACACAGTATTTCGGGCCGAAGCCGCCGCCAACGTCAGGAGTGATCACGCGAATGAGGGTATCATCTATCCCGAGCACCTGCGCGAGCATGGCGTGAACGTCGTTCGGCATCTGCGTCGAAGACCACACGCATAGACTGCCGTCCGAAGGACGCGGCTCAACGAGCACGCCGCGCGCTTCGATCGATTGCCCGCAACCGCGATGCTGCAGAAGCTCGTCGCTGAACACGTGCGCTGCATTGCCGAACGCGACGTCGATATCGCCGTAAGCGACCTTCAGCGTGTTCAGGATGTTGGAACTGAGCTCACGACGGACGGTTGGCGCGCCGGGTTCGATCGCCTGCCGCGCATCATGGACCACCGGCAGCGGCTCGTAATCCACATGCACGAGATCGGCCGCGTCTTCCGCGACATACCGGCTCTCGGCAATCACCAATGCGATCGGCTCGCCCACGTAGGCGACTTCGCCCTTTGCCAGTACGAACGGCGTACTGTTGTTCTTCTTGCCCGCTCCGATAGCGCCGAGGGGCATGCGCGCATCCGTGATGACCGGCATGAAATCACGAACGGTCATCACGGCCTGCACGCCCGGCAGCACGGCAGCCGCGCTCGTGTCAATGTTCCCAATCACGGCATGTGCCAAAGTGCTGCGCACGAATGCGCAATGCCGCAAGGCAGGGAGCGAAATATCGTCGACAAACCGCCCCTTTCCAGTGAGCAGGGGTCTGTCTTCGATACGCGGAATCGATGCGCCGATCACGCTAGACGGGTTATGCCTTGCGTGGTGCACGTGGACTCAGTAGCCGAGCGCGGCCTTCGCCTGCTGCACGAGCGGCTTAGGTGTGGCGTAGAGGCTCGTCAGCAGTTCGCTCACCTGTTGACCGCTCATCGGGTTGACGTCCAAGTTGAGGCGCTTGGCTTCGGCAAGAAAATCTGGATCCTTCATCGTATCATCGAACGCTTTCTGCAATGCCTTGGCCCGTTCCGCCGGTACACCCGGGGGCGCCACGAACGGCCTCGCCATCGCCTGCGGAGCCAATGTCAGCCGCAACATCTGTTTCTGTTCGCCAGACTTAGCGAGATCGAGCATGAAGGGGACGTTCGGCATTTCCGAATCTTTCTCCAGCGCGCCCTGTACCAGCAGGTTCACGTCCTTGTTCTTCAGCCAGTCCGGATGCGTGCTGCGCAACGTGCTGTAGGAAATCCCGCACATGCCGTCGAGCTCGCCGCGCTCCATCGCAAGCGAGATGTTGGAGGATCCGGCATAGCCAGTGATCAGCTTCACCTTCGCGCCAAACGAGTTCTTGATCAGGGTCGCGTAGACGTCTGGATCCGCCCCCTTACCTTCGCCTCCCGCCCTGTATTCGGTCTGGAACAAGTCTGCCCATGCCTTCACCGGCGACGTTTTCCACGAAATGCACGTGACCGTATCCTTCGTGACGCTGCCGAGCCAGGTGAACTTGGTCGCATCGAAATGCGCGCCGGGCAATCCGAACAAAGGTGAGAGCGGCATGCCGCGAGAGAAGATTCCGATCGCGGTGCCATCCTTCGGCGCGACCGAGTAGAGATACATCGCGGCGCGCAGCGAACCTGCGCCCGGCATGTTCTGCGCAATCAGGGTCGGCTCGCCCGGTATGTGCGTGCTCAGATATTTCGCGACCACGCGCGCATAGAGATCGTAGCCGCCGCCTGGGCTGAAGCCTACGACCACGCTGATGGTCTTGCCCTTATAAAAGGAAGCGACGTCCTGAGCCCGAACCGAAGCAGCGCCAAATACCGTGGCGGAAGAGAACGCCAGTGTTATAGCGATGTTGTAGAGTTTCTTTTTCATTTTTGCCTCCCTTAACGGTCGCCCGTCAGATGATGCGCCAGTTCGACGCCAGGCTCAACATCATGTCGCCGAGGATCGACTGGGGCCAAACCAGCGCAAATATCTTCTCGAACACGATCCATGACAAACTGGTCACCACCGCAGCGGAAATAAATGCGGTCTGCCAGCGTTCGCCGAATTCAAAACGGCTGTGTAGTAGAATCAAGACGAACAGACCCGGCAGCAGACCGATTCCGTAAGCAACCGCGAGGAAGGCGATCATCCAGGCAAAATGCCGCAATGTGCGGTCTAGCGGCATTGGTCCGGCCAGAACGGAGTCCATTGCTCCGTGCGTGTGCGGTTCTCCCTCCGGAGCGCGCGCGAAAAGCAATTCCATGATCAAGTTCAGCGTGCCAGCGGCAAGCACGACATAAGCCGCAGTATCCGGCACAAGCTTCGATTGCCACGGCCATACGCTGGCTTGCCAGAAGGCTGCGCCTGTGATGGCGAGCAAGACGGCGTTGAACGCGACCGATGGCGTCACCTGAAGCCGTACCCCATCGTGACTGCGGAAGCTGCGGATCACGTCGCGCAGATTGTTGCGCAATGGGCCGAGAACGAGCCACAAAGTCACCGTCAGAATGACCAGCACAGCGGGGCGGTAAAGCCAAGTCCAACCGTAGATCTCGGTTGAGATGAACAGGTTGTGCTCGAACACCCCGCCGAGCACGAATCCGAGCATCAGCGGCGGCCGTGGCCAATTGAACAGTTTCATAAGCCAGCCAATGGCGCCGAAGATGACGAGGGAGTACAGATCGCCCCAACTTTGCGACCCTTGAAATGCACTGAGGAACATCAGTGCGAGCACGATCGGCACCAATTTGCCCGCCGGGACGCGCGCAAGCCGTGCGAATGTGCCACTCGCGGCAAGACAAACTGCACCACCGATCACATGCGCGAGCGTGAGGCTCCACACGATGAGGAACGTCACGTCGAGATGCTTCGTGAGCATATCTGGACCCGGCACGAGGCCGTGCAGCAGGAATGCGCTGAGCAGCACGGCCATCGAGACGCCGGAGGGCACGCCGAATGCGATGGTGGTGACGAGATGCCCGCCTTCTTTCGAATTGTTAGACGATTCCGGCGCGATCACGCCGCGGATGTCACCGCTGCCAAAAGCGGCATCCTTCTTCTCCGTGCGCACCGCATGTCCGTAGGCGATCCAGTCGATCGATGCCGCACCCAAGCCAGGTACCGTGCCGAGCAGCGCACCGAGCCAGCCGCAGCGGAGGACAAGCCACCAGTGACGCAGCGCGTCGCGCGCTCCTTCCCACTGTGCGGCGAACGAGAAATCCACGTCAGCGGCATTTCGGGCGATGCTCGTGCGCAGGATCGCCATCTCGGCGAGCTCCGGCATCGCAAACAGGCCGAGCGTGAACGGCACCAACGGCAGGTGATCCCAGAGATACAGAGTCCCGAACGTCCAGCGCTCCTCGCCCGTCTGTGAACCCGAACCGATCATCGCCAGCATGATGCCAAGCCCAGCACCAGCAAAACCTTTCAGCGGCGCCCGACCGCTGAGGACTGCAAC
>NZ_DATEPI010000156.1:0-2739 GCF_035273305.1 Bradyrhizobium sp.
GGCGACGGCGACGGCGAGCGGATCGCTGAAGTGCGGAAGGCGGCTCCCCAATCCGAACTCATCGTCGATGCGAACGAGGCGTGGACGTCGACCAATCTCGAGCGAAACCTGAGCGAGTGCGCGCGAGCCGGCGTCAGGCTGGTGGAACAGCCGCTTCCGGCCGGCGAAGATCACGCGCTTGCGAATATCCGCAGGCCCATGGCCATCTGCGCGGACGAAAGCGTGCACGATCGCGCTTCGCTGGAGGGACTGCGCGAACGTTACGACGCCATCAACATCAAGCTCGACAAAACCGGCGGCCTGACTGAGGCGCTTGCTATGACGGATGCGGCGCGAGCGTTGGGTTTTGAACTCATGGTAGGCTGCATGGTCGCCACATCGCTGGCGATGGCGCCGGCGATGCTGCTGACGCCATGGGCGCGCTTTGTCGACCTCGACGGCCCGCTGCTGCTGACGCGCGACCGCCGCGATGGATTGCATTACGAGGGCAGCACAGTTTATCCGCCCGAAGCCGCGCTATGGGGGTGATCGGGGACTTCCAATCGTATCAATCAGAACGGAGGTACGATCTCCTTCCGGATGCGATCGCGCGCCAGCCACATCACGACCGCTCCTGAGAGCGCCATGGCGCCCATCAAGTAATAAACCCGATCCCCGTACCGGGCGTAGATCACCCCGGACAGAATCGAGGCCGTCGAACTGATGATGCCGCTACACGCGGCGAAATAGCCCTGCCCTCTCGCCATCGAATGGGCCGGCACATGTCGAACTAACAGTCCCATAGTGCCGACTTGCGTGAGGCCGTAGGTGAACCCATGCGCCAATTGAACCACCGACAGCGCGGTTACCGAGGGCTCCTGGGCGGTTATCAACCAGCGCGCGAGGGCCACAAGGCCGCCGATCACCACCAGGGACGACGGCTGAAGCGTAAGTCGGGGTGAGACCGCAAACACCACGATCTCGGCAACCACTCCGATCGCCCAAAGCCCCGCAATGGTCACCCCGCCGAGGCCCGTCGCCTGCCAGCTGATGGACGCAAAAGTGTAGTACGCAGCGTGGCTGCCCTGAATCAGTGCCGCCGAAACGATCATGGCGAGAAATCCCGGATCGCGCAGCAGTGCCCCTTCATGGCTTCGCGCCGCGGACGCTGTTCTCGGATTGTCGAGCCGCTGCAAGCCGAGGCTGGCGAGCGCGCCAAGGCCACCCACGGCCGCGATGACCCAGATCAAGTGGAGCGCCGCGATGAAATCGACCAGCACGCCGCAAACCAGCGCGCCAACCACAAAGGCCGCGGATCCCCACAGCCGCAGCGGGCCGTAGTTGAGGCCAAACCGCGCGACGCCTCGCAATGCATAGGCGTCGGTCAGAGGCACCATGGGGGTCCACAGGCAGGCTGTCGCGGCATAGGCGATGAAAACCAGCAGCGGCTCATGACCCGTTCCGATCAGTGAAAATCCCATTGCAGTTGCAAAAGCCGTGACGATGAGGGCCGCGCGTAGCGATTGACGCCTTTCGGCAAGGCCGGTCACGAGTGGCAGGATCGTAAACCGGGTCACCGAAGGAACGGCGTTAATGATTCCAATCCAGGACGAGTCGATCCCGACCGCCTTCAGCCATACCGGAAAGAACGGCAGGTGGGTGCCGATCAGGCCAAACAGAGTGCCGTAGAACAGGGCCAGCCTGGCCGCGAATCGTTTCGAGGTCACCTGAGATGCGATGGGGATTACTGATTCGGGCGGCATCAAACCAATTGCGATTCGGTCGATATCATGATGATCGTTAGCCTAATGCGCGATGATTTGCGCAACGAGTTTGCAATGGCCGACGAAGTATTCGCCCTATCGCCGATCTCCGCCCGCGCGGTACTGCCCAGCGAGGAAGACTATGACGCGATCAGCCAGGCGTTTATGGAGACGTCACGCGGCCGCTGGTTTCTCGGCGAATACGCCAAGCGCAACCGCAACGCCGACACCCGCATGGTGCTCGACGCGGTGGCCCGGATTGAAGAAACACTCGCCGCGCAGAAGCAACCGACACCAGAAAACCTGCTGCCAGTCGCACTGACTTCCATTCGCGCCGCCGTCGAGCAGGCGGAAACGGCCATCAGCAGCGCGGTTGAGGGCCTCGAAATCGGGGAAAAATTAGCGACGGTGCATAAGGCGGCCCGGATCATCAGGGAAATTAGCTGGCGATGGCGAGAAATCGGCGCCGATGGGCGAATATGCGACCTGCTGGATTCCCAGGTCAGCGCCATTGAAAGCGCGTGCGGGCAAATCTCCGCGACAAGCCCCCAGGCCGATTTGAACGCCGCATTCGATCTGATCAGGGCTCGGATTGCTCAATTCGAGCAACGCGACGTCGTGGCCCCCGCGCAATTCGCCGCGGCGGTTGCCCAGCCGGTCTCTCCGAACGCTTCTACGGCGGCACAGGACCCAATGCCTGGTGTTGCCGCCGAAATCTCGCAAGAAGCAGCCGCGTCAAAGGACTTTGAAGCCGCGGCCACTATGGAGGCTGAGCCGGTTCCACAAACTGCTCAACCACCGGAAGTGATGGACGAGGTCGTCAAAGGGCCACCCCAAGCCGCCAGCGCGACCGCCGAGGACGCCGCTGATATGTCGTCTGAAGCAAACGATGAAAACGCTGAGCCTGCCGACGCTTACGACGACGCGTTACTGGATATGATAGCGATCGAAATGGCCGCGCCCGATTTTATGGATATCGAGCCGGAGGAAATGGAAA
>NZ_DATEPI010000157.1:0-2819 GCF_035273305.1 Bradyrhizobium sp.
AGAAGCGCGACTGGAGCAGGGAAAAAGGCCGCCTGCTGCGGGCGCGCGGATAATCAACCAGCCGAGGATGCTATGAACCAGAGAAATCTCCTTGAGGTCGATTGGAGCACGATTCCGGCGCCGGCCGATGACGGGGCGGCGGCGCATCTCAAGGGCATGAGCATCCCGCCGATCAGTCTGGTCGCGACCGACGATACATCGGTGACCCTTGCCTCGTTGCCGGGTCGCACTGTGGTGTTCGCGTATCCGAGGACCGGTGAACCCGGCAAGATCGCCTTGGTTGACGACTGGGACCTCATTCCGGGAGCGCGCGGGTGCACGCCGCAAACATGCGCGTTCCGTGACCTGTTCGCGGAATTGAAGGCAGCCGGCGCAGGACACGTGTTCGGCCTGTCGACACAGACCAATACCTATCAGACCGAAATGGCCTCACGTCTGCATTTGCCGTTTCCGGTTTTATCAGACGAGAAGCTGGAGCTTACCCGCGCGCTCGATCTGCCGACCATGCAGGTTGCAGGTCTCACGCTGATCAAAAGACTGGCGCTGATCATCGATGATGGGCGCATCAGTCACGTGTTCTACCCGGTGTTTCCGCCCGATCGAAATGCCGGGGACGTGCTATCGTGGCTTAAGGACAACCGGGTTTGAGCCTCACGAGGCTATCAACCCAGATCCGCGCGCACTCTTGCAAACACGCGCCGGAACATTTCCGGCGTCAGCACCCGCGTATTGGTGTTGTAACGCGAACAATGATAGCTGTCGTATAGTTTGTAGGTGCCGGCCTGGTGGATCGCACCGTGCGCGAACGGGGCTTCGACGCCGCGCACATTCAGCGCCTTCAACGTGGATTCGTGCGCAACGCGCCCAAGCGCCACGATCGCGGTCAAGTTTCGCATCGACGCCAGGGTTGCGGACAGGAATTGGCGACATGTGCTGATCTCAACCGGCAGCGGCTTGTTCTGCGGCGGCACGCAGCGAACCGCATTGCTGATCCGGCAGTCGATCAGCTTCAGCCCGTCGTCCGGTCGGGCTTCGTAGGCACCCTCGGCAAAACCGTATTCAATGAGCGTTGCGTAGAGCAGGTCACCGGCGAAATCCCCGGTAAAGGGACGTCCGGTCCGATTGGCGCCCTGAAGGCCGGGCGCCAGGCCGACAATTAAAAGCCGTCCGTCGGCATCACCGAACGAGGGTACCGGAGAATTGAACCAATCCGGTTCACGCGCGCGCGTGGCTTGCCGGAAGCTCAGAAGTCGGGGACATAATGGACAGTCGCGATCGGGTTGACCGCGGAGGACCGCAGGCAGAGGATTCCCGCTTGCGGGCTTCGCCCTGGTCTTGTTCTCAATCGTCGAAATCATCATCGCCCCTCGGCACCATCGTTGTGGCGCGCTGCAGGAATTGCGGCGCGTGATGACGAGGTTCGCGTGGGGCGGGGCGTTCGGAAGGGTCGCGGCCGATCTTCGATTGCAGTTCTACGAGGTCCGTGAACACGTCAGCCTGGCGCCGCAATTCGTCGGCGATCATCGGCGGCTGGCTTGAAATTGTCGATACCACGGTCACGCGCACACCGCGGCGCTGTACTGCTTCGACCAGCGAGCGGAAGTCGCCATCCCCGGAGAACAACACAATCTGGTCGACATGCTCGGCGAGTTCCATGGCATCGACTGCGAGTTCGATGTCCATGTTGCCTTTCACCTTGCGGCGTCCGCTGGCATCGATGAATTCCTTGGTCGCCTTCGTGACGACGGTGTAACCGTTGTAATCGAGCCAATCGATCAGCGGCCGGATGGATGAGTATTCCTGATCTTCAATGATCGCCGTGTAGTAGAACGCGCGAAGCAGCGTTCCCCGGCTCTGGAATTCCTTGAGCAGGCGTTTGTAATCAATATCGAAACCAAGCGTTTTGGCGGTTGCGTAAAGGTTGGCGCCATCAATAAACAGCGCAATTTTGCTGGTAGGGGAGACGGACATTCAGTGCTCGCTTTTTTTGAAGTTATTGGCGCAGCGGCAACCGACCGCGCATTCCCAAAATTGCTGCCTTGTAATTTCGGGTTGAATTGACCCGACAGGCACCACCGCAATGTGGTACGCCAAAGGCAAAAAGGCCATGAGTTGGGTATGGTATACAGCGACATTATTTTGTCGCAGACCGGCTCTATCCTTGCCGTGTCGTCCGAAGGTAGGGGGCAGAGCGCAAAATGGCCTTGCGAAACCGCCTCGGCCTCTATAACTAGCGGGCATAATCAACATATTCGTCCCAGTTAACGGAGCGACAGTCGATGGCGCGCGTCACCGTAGAAGATTGCATTGATAAGGTCGATAACCGGTTCGACCTGGTCCTCTTGGCGGCCCACCGTGCCCGCATGATCTCGTCCGGGTCACAGCTTACGGTCGATCGGGACAACGACAAGAACCCGGTTGTATCGCTGCGGGAAATTGCCGATTCGACTATCTCCCCGGAAGATCTCCGGGAAGAACTGGTCCATTCGCTGCAGAAGTTCGTCGAGGTGGATGAGCCCGAGCCCGACACGGTGCCTCTGATCGGCTCGGCCGGCGCCAGCGTCGACGCCGACGACACCGAGGTCGCCGTTGAGCGGATCACCGAAGAGGAGCTTCTAAAGGGGCTCGAGGGTCTGGCCCCACCGGAAGAGCAGCCGGAAGAGGATGAATAGGCGCGCAGGTTAGAGAAAAAGCCGCAGATTCTACGAAAGGCCCGGAGATCGATCCGGGCCTTTGCTTTTGTTGACCTTTCCATGGTTACCATATGCTCACGGACGCGGTGTCGGTCCGGGCACGGCCGCTCCCGATGATCTGGGATT
>NZ_DATEPI010000158.1:0-19371 GCF_035273305.1 Bradyrhizobium sp.
TAACCTATGTCATGGCTATGCAGGAAAGCCTGGTGGTCGCGATTGCCGATGGTTTCAGCCGCGCCTCGGGGCGCCTCGTTGCCTGCAACGTCCACGTTGCGCCCGGGCTCGGCAATGCGATGGGCTCACTCTATAATGCAAGCTTCACCGGCACGCCGATGATCCTGACCGCCGGACAACAGGAACAGGGTCATGGGCTGATGGAGCCGTTGCTCTACGGTCCGCTGGTCCGGATGGCCGAGCCGCTGGTGAAGTGGGCGGTCGAGGTGACGCGCCTAGAGGATCTGCCGCGCATCGTGCGCCGCGCCGCGAAGATCGCAACCACACCGCCGACCGGACCGGTCTTTATCTCGCTGCCTGGGGACATCCTGAATTCCGAGGCGGGCATCGAACTTGGCCGCTCGACGCGCGTCGATACGCGGGTCAGACCATCCGATGAAGCACTGCAGGCACTCGCCGCGCGCATTCTCAAAGCCGAACGCCCCGTGATCATCGCCGGTGATGAAATCGTCAAGAGCGACGCGCTGCAGGAAGCAGCCATGCTGGCCGAGACGCTCGGCTGTCCGGCCTATCAGCAATCGACGCCATACGGGGCGCACTTCCTATCGGAAAGCCCATGCTTCATGGGCGCGCTGTCGCGCCTGCAAACGCAGGTGCGCGAGGTGCTATCGCCCTACGATCTCATGATCGTGCTCGGCGCCGATCCGCTGCGAATGTCGGTGCATAGCGAGGTCGATCCGCTGCCGGAGGGATTGCCGATCGTGCAGATCGGCCTGGTCGAATGGGATCTTGCCAAGAATTACGGCGCCGAGATCGCCCTGAAGGCCGACGTCAGGGAAACCCTGCGCGTCCTGGTGCCGGCCCTGAAAGCAGCCGGCGGCGCGGCGCTGGGGACTCGCGCCAAAAAAGCGATGTCGGCGCTGGTCTCAAAGAACTGGACGGCGCGGCGGACGACTTTGGTCGAGCAAATCTCAAAGAATGGCGGTCGCTTGCCGATCGACCCGGACTTCCTGGCGCTACAAATCGTCCAGGCCATGCCGGAAAACGCGATTCTGGTCGACGAAGGCTTGACCTCCTCGAGGCAGATGCTGGCGTTGCGCCCGCATCGGGATCGCTATGGTTATCACGCGCTGGCGTCCGGCGGCATCGGCTGGGGACTGCCGGCCTCCGTCGGAGTCAGCATGGCGAATCCGAATCGGCCGGTCGTCTGTTTCTCCGGCGATGGCAGCGCGATGTATTCGATCCAGGCATTGTGGACCGCCGCGCATCACAAGCTGCCGCTCACGGTGGTGATCGTGAACAATGGCGGCTATCGGATCATCAAGCAGCGGCTGCTGGCGTTTCATGGTGATGATCACTACGTCGGCATGGATTTTGTCGACCCGCCAGTCGATTTTGTCGGCATGGCAAACTCGCTTGGTTTGGAAGCGACGCGTATCACCGCGCCAAAGGATTTGAAGGCCGCACTTTCATCGGCGTTCAATCGCCCGGGAGCGAAACTGATCGAGGTCATGGTCGATGGGTCGGTGTAGTTCGCAGACGCAAGCTACTCCGCCGCTCTTGCACCGCTCCGAGGCCGGTATTGTACCGCCGGATGTGGCGCGGAGAGCCGCGCGCGGTTTACGCCGAACAGCTTCTCGCGCAAGGTCCCCGGCCGATACGCGGCCTTGTAGCGGCCGCGCCGAACCAGCTCAGGAACCAGCATGTCGCTGATGTCCTCAAAATCGCCGGGCGAAATCGCAAACGGGACATTCAGGCCATCGACGTCGGTCTGGTCGAACCAGGCTTCGATCTCGTCGGCTACCCGCTCCGGCGTGCCGACCACCACCGGTCCAATGCCGCCGATACCGACGTGCTCGGCGACCTCGCGCACGGTCCATACCCGATCGGGATCGGCGCGGGTGATATTATCCATCGCCGTGCGGCCGGCGTCGTTCTGGACGTGACGAACTTGCTGGTCCAGATCGTAGGTGGAGAAATCGACCCCGGTCCATCCGGACATCAGGGTAAGTGCGCCCTCATGACTGACGTGGCGACGATAGTCGGCGTATTTGGCTTTCGCTTCCGCTTCGGTTCGTCCGAGAATGATCGTCAACATGCTGAACATCAGCACTTCACTCGGATCGCGTCCGGCCTTCGCCGCAAGGTCACGAATGCCAGCGACTCGCGGCGCTATGATTTTGGCGGACGGTCCCGACATGAACACGCATTCGGCATGCTCGGCCGCAAACTGCCGTCCGCGCGGCGAGGTGCCCGCCTGGTAAAGCACTGGGGTTCGTTGCGGCGACGGCTCGCAAAGATGAATGGCATCGAGCCGGTAATTCTTTCCCTCATGCTGGATCCGATGCACCTTCGCCGGGTCAGCGAAAATCCCGCGCGTGCGGTCGCGAAGCGTCGCGTCGTCTTCCCAGCTTCCTTCCCAAAGCTTGTAAACCACTTCCATGTATTCGTCGGCGACGTCGTAGCGGTCATCGTGCGCGGTCTGCTTTTCCTTGCCGGCACCGCGCGCCGCGCTATCGAGATAACCGGTCACGACATTCCAGCCGATGCGGCCTTCCGTAAGGTGGTCGAGCGTCGACATCCGTCGCGCGAAAGTGTAGGGCGGCTCATAGGACAGGTTCGAAGTGACCCCGAACCCGAGATTTTCAGTCACCGCGGCCATCGCCGAAATAAGCAGAAGCGGATCGTTGGCAGGCGTCTGGGTGGCGTTTCGCAAGGCCGCGTCCGGACTGCCGCCGAACACGTCATAGACGCCGAGCACATCCGCCAGAAACACGCCATCGAATCGCCCGCGCTCAAGCGTTCTCGCCAGATCGGTCCAGTAGGGCAGGCGATTGTATTCCGCCGTCCGGTCGCGCGGATGGGTCCACAACCCCGGCGATTGATGCGCGACGCAGTTCATGGCAAAGGCGTTGAGCCGTATTTCTTTTTTCATAAGGCCGTCCCGAGATCGCCCCGCCTCAAAGCGGGCACCGTCCGAACTTGTTGCATTCGGGCCGGCGTTGGCAAGGCAAAATCTCGGCCGGCGCTTCCGGCGAAACCGTGGTTCGGTACCCTGGTCTCAGAGAAATTCGCGAATCTTGAAAGAACGACATGACCAGAGCTGACGCTGTCGCGCTGGCGCACGGCTATCTTCATTCCGGCGAATTTCTCAGAGAACTCGACCGCAGGGTGGCGTATCCAACAGAGAG
The DNA here is from genome assembly GCF_035273305.1 of Bradyrhizobium sp. Taxonomy (GTDB): domain Bacteria; phylum Pseudomonadota; class Alphaproteobacteria; order Rhizobiales; family Xanthobacteraceae; genus Bradyrhizobium. The sequence continues at coordinate 3,192 of NZ_DATEPI010000158.1, forward strand.
CCAGAACCCCGAGCGGCGCGATTGCCTGCGCGCCTATCTCGAGGCCGAGCTGCAGCCCGCATTTTCGCAGCTTGGCTTCTCGACCAGGTTGATTGAATCGGCGAAAGCCAACCATCCCTATTTGCTCGCCGACTATCGGGAAGACCTGACCAGGCCGACCGTTCTGATGTACGGACATGGCGACGTCGTCGATGGCATGGTGGGACAGTGGCGTGACGATCTCAATCCCTGGCAAACCACGACGTCAGGCAATCGCGTTTATGGGCGTGGTACCGCCGATAATAAGGGACAGCACAGCATCAATTTGGCCGCGCTCCGCGCCGTGCGCGAGGCACGGGGTGGCCGGCTCGGCTTCAACGCCAAGTTCATCGTCGAAACCGGCGAAGAGATCGGATCGCCGGATTTGCGCCAGACTTGCGAGTCACTGCGCGAAGATCTCAAGGCCGATCTGTTTCTGGCATCCGACGGTCCTCGGCTTGCCGCCGATCGGCCCACCATCTTTCTCGGCTGTCGTGGCGGAATTCGAATTCACCTCGATGTCAATTTGCGCGAGGGATCGCACCATTCCGGTAATTGGGGTGGCGTCCTCGCCAATCCCGCGACGATCCTGGCGAACGCCATCGCCACGCTGGTCGACGCGCAAGGCCGTCTGTTGTTGGATGAATTGAAGCCGCCGCGTCTTTCAAACCAGATCCGTTCGGCGCTTGCCGACGTGAAGATCGAGCCGACGCCCGAGGAGCCTGCCCTTTCAACAGATTGGGGTGAGGAGGGCCTCTCGGCTGCGGAGCGGCTTTATGCCTGGAACACGCTCGAAGTACTGGCGATATCGTCGGGCAATATCGAGACACCGGCCAATGCGATTCCTGGACAGGCACGAGCCGTGCTGCAGCTCCGCTTTGTCGTGGGCACCAATTTTGAAAGGGCTGTCGATGCGATCAGAGCGCGGTTGCAGGCCCGCGGGTTTCCCATGGTCGAGGTGAGTGCGACGCAAAGCTTTGCCGCCTCGCGAACCGACTTCGACAGTCCCTGGATCGATTGGGCAGCGCGGTCGATCCATCGGACCACTGGAAAAGCGCCCGCGGTTTTGCCGAACTTCGGCGGCTCGCTTCCCAATGACGTGTTTTCGGAAGGCTTGGGTCTGCCGACGATCTGGGTGCCGCACTCCTATCCCGGCTGCTGCCAGCACGCGCCCGACGAACACATTCTGCTGTCGGTCACCGAGGAGGCACTTGGCATCATGGCAGGCCTGTTCTGGGATTTAGGTGAGATGCCGGCTCCGTTATAGCGGACCGGAGCAGACACAACGAATGGACAGGCGCGACATTATCGCCGCAGGGCGGAAACTTACGTTCTATTCGGGCTGGATTTATGCCAGCATTGTCGCAGTCAACTACACCGGGAGAGGGAAAATGAAACATCTGCGCATGATTGGCCTTGCGATTGCCGCGGCGCTTTACGCGGGACAGGCCGATGCCGAGGAGCTCACGGGGACGCTGAAGAACATCAAGGAAACCGGTGCGATCACTCTTGGTTTTCGCGACTCGTCGATTCCTTTTTCGTATCTGGACGATAACCAGAAGCCGATCGGGTTTGCGATGGACATCTGCTACAAGATCGTAGATGCGGTGAAGAAGGAGCTTAAGCTCGACAAGCTCGAGATTAAACTCAATCCGGTCACGTCGGCGACCCGGATTCCCTTGATGGCCAATGGCACCGTCGATCTCGAATGCGGCTCTACCACCAACAATGCCGAGCGCCAGAAGCAGGTTTGGTTCACCAATACCCATTTTCTGACCGCAAGCCGCTTTGTCTCCAAGAAGGCCAGCAAGATTAATTCAATCGACGATCTCAAGGGCAAGTCCGTCGTATCAACCTCGGGTACAACCAACATCAAGCAACTGACCGAAGCCAATGCTGCGCGCAACCTTGGTATCAACATCATCCCGGCCAAGGATCATGCCGAGGCGTTCCTGATGGTTGAGACCGATCGCGCGGTGGCATTCGTGATGGACGACATCCTGCTCGCCAGCCTCGTTGCGGGATCAAAAGAACCGGGCGCCTACGTAATTTCCAAGGATGCGTTCTCCAAGCCGGAACCCTATGGGATCATGCTGCGCAAGGATGACGCGGCTTTCAAGAAGGTGGTCGATGCCGCGACGGCCGCGCTTTACAAAAGTCCGGAGGGCCAGAAACTCTATGACAAATGGTTCACCCAGAAGATTCCGCCGAAGGGCCTGAATCTCAACACGCCGATCGGTCCGGAGTTGAAGCACGAGTTCGCGAACCCGTCGGATTCGCCGGATCCCGACTCCTATCATGCAAGCTAGATATTCTGCCGAAGCGATGCCGGGCCACAGGTGGCCCGGTCATTGCATCGGGTTGATATCGGTTACGGACCGGACTGATTCCGGCGCGAATGTCGCAAGCGCTCCCCGCTGGCCCCAAAGGAGAACACGAATGAAACGTCTGCCCGTCATTGACCTAGCGCTCGCCGCAATTTTAATGGCCGGGGGCGCCAGCGCCGAAGAACTGACCGGGACGCTAAAAAAGGTCAAGGAAACAGGCGCGATCACGATCGGCTATCGCGACTCGTCGATTCCGTTTTCCTATCTGGATGACAATCAGAGGCCCATCGGCTTTGCGATCGACATCTGCCACAAAATCGTCGAGGCCGTGCAGAAGGAACTCAAGCTGGACAAGCTCAAGATCGAATTGAATCCGGTGACATCATCGACCCGCATTCCCTTGCTGGCCAACGACACCATCGACCTTGAATGCGGCTCCACGACCAACAATCCTGAGCGCCTGAAGCAGGTCTGGTTCACCAACACCCATTTTCTGACTGCGACGCGCTTCGTATCAAAGAAGTCGAGCAAGCTGAATTCGATCGATGATCTCAAGGGCAAGTCGGTGGCTTCGACCTCCGGCACCACCAATATCAAGCAGCTGACGGAAGCCAATGCCGCCCGCAATCTCGGGATCAACATCATCCCGGCCAAAGAGCACGCCGAATCCTTCCTGATGGTCGAGACCGATCGCGCCGTTGCGGCCGTGCTCGACGACATCCTGCTGGCCAGCTTCGTTGCCGGATCGAAAGATCCGGACAGCTACGTCATCTCGACGGACGCGTTCTCGAAGCCCGAGCCTTACGGCATCATGCTGCGCAAGGATGACATCGCCTTCAAGAAGTTGGCTGATGCCGCGACCGCCGCGCTCTATACGAGCGGCGAGGGGCAGAAGCTGTACGACAAATGGTTCATGCAGAAGATCCCGCCCAAGGGACTGAACCTCAACACGCCGATCGGTCCGGAGTTGAAGCATGAATTCGCCAAGCCGTCCGATTCACCCGATCCGGATTCCTACAAGGCGATGTGAGGTCTCATTATTTGAAGATGCGGCCTTCGCCTAGTTCTGCCACACGGAAAGCTTTGTGAACTATCACTGGAATTGGCACATCTTCTGGGAGCCGGCCCCAAACGGGACAGGCAACTACCTCGACATGCTGCTGTCCGGGCTCGTTCTGACCATCGAGACTGCTATTTGCGCGTGGATCATCGCGCTGGCATTCGGGTCTGTGATCGGCGTGATGCGGACACTGCCCTCGAAAACTGCGTCTTGGACCGGGTTCGCTTACGTCGAGTTTTTCCGCAACATGCCGCTATTGGTTCAATTGTTTGTCTGGTTCTTCGTTTTACCGGAACTGTTGCCGCGCGGGATGGGGCTGTGGCTCAAGCAGATGCCCAACGCGCCGTTCTATACAGCCGCGATCGGCGTCGGCCTGTTCATGTCGGCACGCGTTGCTGAGCAAACCCGCGCCGGAATAAATTCGTTGCCGCGTGGCCAAAGACTGGCCGCGACCGCGCTCGGACTGACCGGCGCGCAGACCTATCGCTACGTGCTGCTGCCGATGGCGTTTCGGATTATGGTGCCGCCGCTGACTTCGGAATTCCTCAGCACCATCAAGAATACGTCCGTCGCCATTACGATTGGGCTCATCGAGCTAACCGGCCAGGCGCGGGCAATGCAGGAATTCTCCTTCCAGGTGTTCGAAGCGTTTACCGCCGCGACCATGCTTTATCTCATGATCAACATCGTCGTCGTCATCGCGATGCGCCTCCTGGAGCGCGCGGTGGCGGTTCCTGGCTACATTACCGGGAAGTGAGCCGCTGATGTTTTCGAATTTCGACTTCGATGTCATCCGCCGCTCGCTCGGATATCTGTTTCTCGACGGCATGACCTTCACGCTGACGCTCACGGGGCTTGCTGTCGTTGGTGCGCTGATTTTCGGGACGCTGATCGCGTTGATGCGGCTGTCGAGCTTCAGGCTGCTTGGGTGGATCGCCGGGCTTTATGTCGATCTGATGCGGTCGCTGCCTTTGGTACTGGTCATCTTCTGGTTCTATTTCCTCGTGCCGTATATCGGGCAATGGCTGACCGGCGCATCGCGGCCGGTTCATGTCGGCGCATTTACCTCTTCGCTCGTCACCTTCATCATGTTCGAGGCGGCATATTTCTCTGAAATCATGCGCGCCGGAATCCAGTCGATCTCGAAAGGACAGCCTGCGGCGGCGCAAGCGCTCGGCCTGACCTACAGCCAGACGATGCGTTACGTTGTGTTGCCGCAGGCATTCCGCAACATGCTGCCGGTGCTGCTGACGCAGAGCATCGTGCTGTTCCAGGACACTTCCCTGGTCTACGTGCTGTCCATCCCGGATTTCCTGGGAGCAGCCAGCAAAGTCGCGCAGCGCGACGGTCGGCTGGTGGAGATGTATCTGTTCGCGGCGGCAGTGTATTTCATCATTTCCTGTGTTGCGTCGTTCGGGGTGAGGCGGCTGCAGGCGCGCATCGCCTTTGTGCACTAACGAGAGTTTCATGATCGAGATCAGCCATGTCGACAAATGGTACGGCAGCTTCCAGGCGCTAAAGGATTGCACGACCAGCGTGGCCAAGGGAGAGGTCGTGGTGGTGTGCGGACCGTCGGGCTCGGGAAAGTCCACGCTGATCAAATGCGTCAACGCGCTGGAGCCATTCCAGAAGGGAGAAATCATCGTCGATGGCATTGCACTGAACGATCCCAAAACCAACTTGCCCAAGCTGCGGGCCCGGGTCGGCATGGTGTTTCAGCACTTTGAACTGTTTCCACATCTGAGAATCATGGAGAATCTCTGCCTGGCGCAGGAAAAGGCGTTGGGACGCTCGCATCAGGAAGCGGTCGCTAAAGCGTCAAAGCTGCTCGACCGCGTCGGCCTGAAGGGCCATGCCCGCAAATATCCGGCCGAATTGTCCGGCGGGCAGCAGCAGCGAGTAGCGATTGCGCGCGCGTTGGCGATGGACCCGATTGCGATGCTGTTCGACGAGCCGACCTCGGCCCTTGATCCTGAAATGATCAGCGAAGTACTGGACGTGATGGTCGACCTGGCTCGCGAGGGCATGACGATGATGGTGGTGACCCACGAAATGGGATTTGCCAGCAAGGTCGCGCATCGCGTCATTTTCATGGACAACGGCGAAATCGTCGAAGATGCGCTCAAAACAGATTTCTTCGGCAGTCCACGCAGCGACCGGGCGCAGAAATTCTTGTCAAAGATTTTGTCGCACTAGCCTGGAAGGCTGCCCTCTGTTTCCAATTGTTCGAGCATGCCTTAAGAGTTTTCGTATATAAGCCCCGCAACTGCTTCGCCCCACAGGAGAATTCGCTTGGACAGGATCGCTTACGTCAACGGGTCTTTTATGCCGATCGCCGACGCCAAGGTGTCGATATTGGATCGCGGATTCCTGTTCGCTGACGGCATCTATGAGGTCGCCGCCGTGCTGGAAGGCAAGCTGATCGACAATGCGTCTCATCTGGCTCGGCTGCAGCGATCTGTCGGTGAGATATCCCTGAAGCTGCCGGAGACGACGGAGCGAATTCAGGAAATCCAGAAGGAGCTGGTCGCGCGGAACAATCTGGTTGAAGGTCTGGTGTACCTCGAGGTGACCCGGGGCGCCGACAAGGATCGCGATTTTGCGTTTCCGAAAGGCGTCAAACCGACACTGGTGATGTTCACTTCCGTCAAAAACCTGAACGGGCCGGGGGCGGGCGCGGGCGTTGACGTGATCACGGTGCCGGACATTCGCTGGCCGAGGCGGGATATCAAGAGCGTGGCGCTGTTGGCGCAGGTGTTGGCGAAACAGGCGGCAGCGGAAGCGGGGGCCGGAGAGGTCTGGATGATCGAAGATGGCATGGTGACCGAAGGTGGCTCGTCATCCGCTTTCATTCTGACCCATGACGACGTGCTGGTGACCCGGCATAATTCGCCGGCGATCTTGCCGGGCTGCACGCGCAAGGCGGTGGTCGCGCTGGCAGAAGAACGCCAGCTTCGTGTCGAGGAACGACCGTTCACCGTTGCGGAGGCAGTTGCGGCAAAGGAGGTTTTCATCACCAGTGCCACTGCATTCGTGCAGGGCGTGGTTTCGATCGATGGCAAGACGGTCGGCGACGGCAAGCCCGGTTCGATGACGGGCCGGCTGCGCAACATCTATATCGAGTTCGCCCGCGCCAGCGCGGTTTGATCATTAGCGTTTTCGAGTGAAGTGGACGCGGGTTCGCGTGAAGAAGACGCGTCTAAAGAGTAAGCTGGCCGGCAGCTTTGAGCGTTCGATCCTGCCAACGGGTCGATCGAAGTTGAGTGATGCGCATGAATTTTGAGCCAACAAGGCGAATGATGTTTTCATTCGCGCTTATAGCAATGTTCGCGGCGTTTTCGCTAGCGCCGGTGCTGGCGGCCTATCCCGAGCGTGTCATCAAGATCGTCGTGCCGTTTGCGGCTGGCGGCGGCACCGACGTCATTGCGCGCACCTTGGCGCAAGAGATGGCAAAGGATCTCGGCGCGACCATCGTCATCGAAAACAAACCGGGGGCGGGCACTATCATCGGTACACAGGCGGTTGCGAGCAGTGAGGGGGATGGCTACACCCTTCTGATGGGAACGTTCGCCAACGCCGTCAATCCCAGCCTCAAAGCCAAGTTGCCGTACGATCCCTATTCCGATTTCGCGCCAGTAGCGCTGATCGCGCGATCTTACAATATCGTCGTCGTCAATCCAGCATCGCCATTTCACTCGATTGCCGATCTGATCGCGGCGGCGAAGGCTGAACCCGACAAATTGTCCTACGGAACATACGGCACCGGCACCTCAGCGCATCTCGCCGGCGAACTGTTCAAGAGTCTTGCTCATGTCAATCTGACCACGGTGCCCTATAAGGGCGCAGCTCCCGCTATTACCGATTTGATCAGCGGCCAGATTCAGGTGATGTTTACGACCGTTGCAAGTGCGGCGTCACTGATAGCCGCAGGACAGTTGCGCGCGCTCGCGGTAACCTCGGAGCAACGTTCTCCCGCATTTCCAGACCTGCCGACTTTGGCCGAGGCCGGCCTTCCCGGCTACTCCGCGGAAAGCTGGTACGGCCTGTTCGCGCCGGCGAAAGCACCGAAGGGCATCATCTCGCGCCTCAACGAAGCTGCAGCGCGGTCAATTCAGGCCGAGGCGTTCAAGAAGTTGGGAGTCAATGAAGGGCTGATTATGGTTGCCCGTCCTCCAGAAGAACTCGATAGCTATTTTCGGGCCGAAGAAGCGCACTGGCGCAAAGTAATTCAGGATGCAGGCATCAAGCCTGAATAAGCTTGATCAGAACCGGATCGAATGGAGTTTGCAGCTCTTTCGAGGGTGGTGAAATAGCTGCCGTCAATGCCGGCGCGACGGAAGCGCCGGGATTCACCAGGTTCATGCCTTGGGGTTTTTCGCTATCGTTTCTCTGACGAACCGATTTCGCAAGGTGCCGATGCCGGTGATCTCGATCTCGACCATATCGCCAGCCTTCAGGTCCGGAGAAGCGCCATCGGTCCCCATCCAGATCACGTCGCCGGGCCATAACGTGAAATACTTCGTCAGTTCGACGATAAACGGCTTGATTCCGAAGATCATGTCATTGGTACGAAATCGGTTACTCTCCGCTCCGTTGACCTTCACGATCGTTTCCATGCTGTCCAGATCGACTTCGGTTTCAATCCAGGGGCCCATCGGCTTGAACGTGTCGGCGTTCTTTGCTCGCCACAATCCGCGATCAGCCTTTTGCCAGGTGCGCTCGCTCACATCATTGCCGATCGTGTAGCCGAAGACGCAGGACATCGCGTCGGCATCGGTAAGATGCTTCGCCCTCTTGCCGATGACGACAACGAGTTCGCCTTCGTAATGAATTTTTTCGGTGGCCGTCGCGGGAATCACCACGTTCTCTTCGTGCGCGATCAATGCATTTTGAGCGCGGTAACCGATCTCCGGCCGATCGGGAACATTGGGCACCTCGCCGCGCTTGTCGGCGGCCTCCTTGAGGTGCTTGAGATAGTTCAGCCCGACGCAATAGAAGGTGCGCGGCATGACCGGCACTTCAATCTTGACTTCCGCAAGCGGATGCGAACGCGAAGTACGTTTCCATGCGCCGAACGGGTCGCCACTGACCGCGATCGCGCGCTCCGCTTCGACAACGCCCCAGGAAGTCTGCCCATCTGCAGTGAATTGAAGCCAGCGCATGATGATGCCTGTTTTATTCCGCCGCCGCCCGCGGCTGAGTTTTCCATGAGCCGGCGGACGGTCGCGGAAGCCCGAGATTCTCACGCAGGGTTTTGCCAGCGTAGTCCTTTTGAAAAAGGCCACGGCGCTGCAATTCGGGAATCACGTGACGCACAAAATCGGCGTAAGACCCGGGAACGTAAGTGGCCGCTATCACGAACCCATCGCAGCCCCGGCCGGCGAACATCTCCTCCAGCTTGTCGGCGATGTCCTTGGGACCGCCGACGATCGCGTCTGCGGTCTGGCCACGTCCGCTGAAAGTGACAAAATCGCGCGCGCTTGGGTTGGTCTTGCCGGAATTCTTGAGCACGCCGTCGCGAATGCCGAGAATGCCCTGCATGCCCTCAAGCTCTTGCGTGGTCAGTGGCTCGTCGATGCCCTTTGAAGCGAAGTCGTAGTTCAGCCCCTCGGAAAGCAGCGACAATGCATCTATTTCCAGCGGCAGCTTGTCGATCACGGCCATTTTGTCTTCGGCCTCCGACTTGGTCGCGCCGCACACCGGGGTGGTCAGATTGCAAAGAAACATCTGGTCGGGATCGCGGCCGGCTTTCGCCGCCTCATTCCGGATCGCGTCATAACCTTGTTTGGCGCCTGCCAGATTGCGCGCCGCCGTGAAGATCACCTCGCCCCACCTGCCGGCGAAACGCTGTCCGCGACCGCTGGCGCCGGCCTGGATGATCACTGGGTGTCCCTGCTGCGATCGCGGCACAGTGAACGGCCCGCGCGACTTGAAGAATCGACCGTTGTGATCAAGGCGCTTCACTTTTGTCGGATCGGCAAAACGTCCGCTCGTCTTGTCGATCAGGAGCGAGCCATCTTCCCAGGAATCCCAATGCCCGAGTACCACTTCCATGAATTCATCGGCGCGGTCGTAACGAAAATCGTGATCGAGATGGGCGTCCTTGCCCATGTTGTGAGCCTCGCCGTCATTCACGGATGTGACCACGTTCCAGGCAGCGCGGCCGCCGGTGATCAGATCAAGGGTCGCAAACCGGCGGGCGACGTCGAACGGCTCGTAGTAAGTTGTCGAGCAGGTGGAGGCCAGCCCGAGCTTCTCGGTTGCCATTCCCATCGCGGTCAGCACAACGATAGGATCCATTTTCACGCAGCGGATTCCGTATTCCACGGTGTGGGCGTGATCGTTGCCGTAGCGATCGGGCATCGCCAGCCGATCGTCGAAAAATGCCATGTGGAATTTGCCGGCCTCGAGAATGCGGCCGATCTCCTGATAGTAATCCGCCGACATGGAATCGTCGCGCGACTGCGGGTGACGCCATGAGCTTGGAAGATTGGTGCAGTTCTGCGCCTGCAGAAACCCGACCATCACCATTTGCCTTGTCATGCTCTCCTCCCTCAGACCGCCGGATGCACTCTCAAGCCGCATCGAATTCGGCAGCCAATTTGTACTCGGCCGCCAGCGCGCGCAATTTGTCCCAGGTGGCGTCTTCTACCTCGATGCCTGAGACCTTGCGCTGCTGCTCGCGCAAGTATTCGACCTCACCCGGATAGAACACCCCGGGTGAACCTTCCGACGGCGGTGTTGCCTTGAGATAACGCGCGAACTCGGCGACCTCGCGCTTGAATTCGTTCAGCGGGCGAAAGGCGGCGACGTTGAATACCGCCATGAAGCATCCGTCATTGTGCCGTCCGCTCGGTTCGACGCCGAAGCCGAGCCCCGTGAGCAGGCCGCAGAGCACCTCTACCATCGCGGCCAATCCCGAGCCCTTGTACCCCTCCGTGCCACCCAGGGGCAGTAGCGCGCCGCCCTTCCGGAACTGTCTGGGATCGGTGGTCTGGCGGCCTTCACTATCGACGATCCAGCCGGTCGGGATTTGCTCGCCGCGTGCCGCGGCAAGCTGGATCTTTCCGGCCGCAACGGCGGAAGTTGCCATATCGAGGTAGAAGGGAGCGTCGAGATCCGACGGCACCGCGATCGAGATCGGATTGGTGCCGAGCCGCGCCTCACGGCCGCCGAACGGCGCGACGTGTTTTGGTGAACGGCCGGAATCGGCGGTCGCGACGCCAATCATGCCTTCACGCATAGCCATCATCGGATAGGCGGCGAGCCGTCCGACATGGCTTTGGCGGAATACCGTGCAAGCGGCGACATTTGCCACCTTCGCCTTTTCGATCGTGTGCTGCATCGCCTTGGCATTGACGTGAAAGCCGAATCCCCAGTGGCCATCGATAACCGTCGTCGTGGGAGATTCCTGCACGATTTTCCACTCGGCGCCCGGAACGATATGTCCGACCCTGATACGATCGATGTAGGTGGGTATCGCGATCACCCCGTGCGAGTCATGGCCGGCGAGATTGGCACCGACGCAACCGGCCGCAACGGCGCTTGCTTCCTCTTCCGTTGCTCCGGCAGCCCTGAGCAATGCCGCGCCAATACGCGTGAGACGGTCGGCCTGCACCAGCGGCATGGGATTTCCTCGGCGTGAAGCCCGCGTGGAAGGCGGGTCTTGCTTGGCTTCGCGGGCATGGTCTCAAAGCGGTGGCGCAAGGGCAAGTGGCAAACCATGCAGATGTGGAGCTGCCGACGGCGATCACCGCATGGAAATTCCCGCTGTGCCGGAATGCGCTCGCGAGGCGATCGGACTATTGCCGGCCATGTTGCCAATGTGAGGTCACGTCCGCGCCCGATTTATTGAGGTGGACGTGCTGGTCGATACGATCGACCCACGATAGCGGAATGAAATGGTGATGCTGACCATCGGGTGCGCTCTGTTTGGTCAGCTTGATCCTGTCGGTGCCCTCGAGTTGGTCGACTTTTCCGACCGATTTCAGATCGGACGAAATCACATCCATATGAGTTTTGATCAGCGAGATATCGACCATCTCTGTCTCCGGGCAAAACATCGGAGATGAAGAACGTGGAATGCAGGGTAAAGGTTGCGAGTGCGTCATCATTTCTCTTCGGCGGCCGTTGCCGGACCTTCGCCCGTGATCAGGAGGACTCAGGTTCGCCAGCTGGACGCAACTGCAGCATGAAAACCATTTCACGGACTCACGCGCGGTGCTAACGTGCTGCGAACCAAAACAACAGGGGAAACGTTTTATGAACCGCCTAGGGACGCTTGCGATCGGCGTATTGATCGGAACAGCCGCCATCCCACTCTCGAATTCAGTGTTCGGGCAGAGCGACGGCGGATGGATTACACTGCTCGACAGCAACAAGATGGGCGACTGGGATGAGGTCGGCAAAGCCAATTGGGCCATGAAAGATGGCGCGCTGGTTGCCGACAAGCTTGATGGCAAGGAGCTTTCTTATCTGGTCAGCAAGAATTCCTACAAGGATTTCCAGATCAAGGCCGAATTCTGGACCGATGAAGAAGCCAATAGCGGCATTTTTATCCGCTGCTCTGAATCGAAGAAGATCGATTCGAAGGTTTGCTATGAGGTCAACATCTTCGACAAGCGGCCCGACCCGACCTACGGGACCGGCGCGATCGTCGATGTCGGCAAAGTCGATCCGATGCCGAAGGCCGCGGGCAAGTGGAACACCTATGAAATCACCGCGCAGGGCCAGCATTTCATCGTCGTGCTCAATGGCCAAAAGACGGTCGATGCGCAGGACTCAAAACACGCCAGTGGTCCAATCGCCCTGCAATATGGATCGGGCGTGGTGAAATTCCGAAAAGTACAAATCAAGCCACTTTAGTTTGCGCGGAAGAGTAGGGGCTCCCGTGAGCGGAATCAGCGAGCGTCGGTTACGCCCGGCGCTCGCCAGTGGCGGCGCTTCTGCAAAATGCTTGCTTGTTTTCCCATGCGGCGTACCGGCCAGACTAGATCTGCCGCACAATCCCGGGCTGGCCCAATGTGCATTCCAGCTCGTCACGATCCCAACGCGCGGCGTTAGCTGCAGCCTCGTAGGTGCTTTGGAGAAATTCGATCAGCAGCTGGTCCGGCTGCGCGGCTGTGCGCACCGTATCGTAAGGCAAAATAAATTCGCCGAGCTGCTCGCTAAAGAAGGCCGCACCGGGCTTCACTCGCGTGGTGCGAAAGCCGGGCGGTTCGGGATATGCATAGGAATAAAACGCTGGAAAATCGATCGGGCCGCTCCCTGGCCAGAATCCGGCGCTGCTCACCTCGTGCGAATAGGCTTCGCATGCCACTTCATTGGATAAATGCGGTACTCCGCCGGGGTGAAGCGGCGCACGGCGCCCGGAAAAGCGCGTGACCGCCAGATCGAAGCTCCCCCAGAAGAAGTGGATCGGGCTCGCTTTGCCAAGAAAGCCGGTGCGGAATTGTTTGAACACCCGATCGACGTTAACGAGGATCTGAAGCAAGCGCCGCGCGGCATCGGGATCATAGGAGGCATGCGTCTCATCCTGCGAGAACCGGATTGGTTCGGGCAATTCGTTGGGCATCTCGTCAATGGCTACGACAATGCCCAGCTCTGACAGCGCAACCATTACCTTGCTGTAAAAACTCGCCACGGAATTTCCGGGCAACGTCAACTCCCGCCGGCTGCCCTGGCTCGTCAAAATCCGCAGCGCATGGTCGATGAAATCGAAATCAATCTGAAATGTATTGGTGCCATCTGGCATCGGCGATGTCGTTAACCCCCGAGCGGTGACGTATAGCGCAACATGCCACGAATGATTGAGCCAGGGAGCGCGGGCCAGACGAATCTTGCCGACAATCTGAGTCCACAGATGCAGCGTCTCATAAGTGTCGCGCCAGCCGGCGAACGGCAGTTCAGGCCAGGCGGCTGGCGCGGCGTTGCTCATGCTGACGTTGTGGCTGACTGGCAGGAAATCACGAGGTGCTGAAGCGTATCACGAACGGGGCAGGTCAGTTCACGAATTGGTGCAGTCCGGGCATCGCCGCTTGCCGCGCGTGGCATGGAAGAGGCTTCGGCACCACCAGCGCCGTGCGAACACCTGCACTGGAGCGCGCGCCATCTGATAAATATAAAGAATTTCGATCATGGCGAACTCCGGCCGGCCCCCGATGGCAGATGGGGGCAGGACCGGCAAAATGGAACGCCACGTCCATCGCATCAGCCATGCAGTTTGTTTGCGGTCTGCGCGATCACGTGCCCCTGATAGCGAGCGCCTGCAAATTCATTCTCGGAAGGTTGCCGGCTGCCGTCGCCGCCGGTGATAGTGGTCGCGCCATATGGCGAGCCGCCTGTAACTTCGTCGAGTTTCATCTGGCCGGCAAATCCGTAGTTCAGACCGACAACAGTCATCCCGAAATGCAGCAGGTTGGTGATGATTGAAAACAGCGTGGTCTCCTGGCCCCCATGCTGGGTTGCGGTTGAGGTAAATGCGCCGCCAACCTTGCCGTGCAGCGCTCCTTTGGCCCAGAGACCGCCGGCCTGATCGAGGAAGTTAGCCATCTGCGAGGCCATCCGGCCAAAGCGGGTGCCGGTACCGACGATAATCGCGTCATACTCGGCAAGCTCTTCAATTTTCGCAATCGGCGCCGGCTGATCCAGTTTGTAGTGCGATGCTTTAGCGACGGCCTCAGGCACCAGTTCCGGCACCCGCTTGATGTCGACGATGGCGCCGGCCTTGCGCGCGCCTTCGGCGACAGCGTTCGCCATTTTTTCGATGTGACCGTAGGCGGAATAGTAGAGAACGAGAACTTTCGTCATGGCACGTGGTCCTTCTTGAGTTTGATCGGTTGTTCCAGGGAGTTGCGCGCGGCGCCGCCGAACGAGCAGTTGGCCTTAGGCCGCGTCCACGAGAACCAGTTCGGTGTCTTCAAGCGCCGTGATCTTGAGCCGTGGTTCATCATGTATCGCGGCCCCATCGCGGCTGTTGATGCGAACGCCGTTGATGTCGACGGCGCCGGTTGCCGGCACCAGATAGAGATTGCGCTTCGGCGGCGCCGCATATTCCGTGCTCTCGCCAGCTTTCAGCGTGGTGGCGAGAACCCGTGCCTTGGCGCGAATCGGTAGCGCTTCCTTGTCGTCACTAAATCCGCTCGCGATGGTGATGAGTTTTCCGGTGCGATCCGACTTTGGGAAAGGCTTCGCGCCCCAGGTCGGTGCGCCGCCCGTCGTTGATGGCTCGATCCAGATCTGAAACAGTTTGGTCTTGGTCGGCTCCAGATTGTACTCGGAGTGACGAATGCCGGAGCCGGCGCTCATCACCTGCACGTCGCCGGCTTCGGTGCGACCCCTGTTGCCAAGACTGTCCTGATGAGTGATCGCGCCCTCGCGGACGTAGGTGATGATTTCCATGTTCGCGTGCGGGTGGGCGGGAAACCCGCTGTTCGGTGCGATTTCGTCGTCGTTCCAAACCCGCAGCGCGCCGTGGCCCATGTTGGCGGGATCGTAATGACTGCCGAACGAGAAGTGGTGCCTGGCTTTCAGCCAACCGTGATCGGCGCTGCCGAGCTTTGAAAATGGCCTGAGTTCAATCATCGCATGGTTCCTCCGGATGAAATTCACTGAGTGATGGATATGCGTTCCCAGCCCTGTTAAGAATAGAAACAAAGGAAATGCATTGTTTCTATTCTTGGCATGATAGGGTTGTCTGATGGCCCCGCTCCCTGATTTCGCAGGCCTCGCAATTTTCGCGAAAGTCGTGGAATTGCGATCGTTTGCAGCCGCGGCAAGCGAACTTGCGCTTTCCAAGGCCACGGTTTCGAAGGCGGTTACCCGCCTGGAAAAGCGGCTGGGGGCGCGCCTGTTCAATCGCACCTCGCGGAGGCTCGCCTTGACCGATGCGGGGCAGAAATTGTCAGAACGCGCCGCGCGCCTTTTGGCCGATGGCGAGGCGGCCGAGAGCGAGGCATTGGCGCAGTCGGTTTCGCCGCGGGGCCTGGTGCGACTGGCGGTGCCCATGAGCTTCGGGATCATGACGGTGGCGCCGATTCTGCCGGCGTTTCTGCAACAATATCCCGATGTCAGCATCGACCTCCATTTGAGTGATGCCATGGTTGATCTGATCGGTGAGGGCTTTGACGCCGCCTTGCGGATCGCGACCTTGCCGGATTCGTCGTTGATCGCGCGGCGGCTGTGCTCGATACCGCGCTACACCGTGGCCTCACCGGCCTATCTCAAGCGTCACGGCAGGCCCACGCATCCGATGCAACTGGCCGAGCATAAGTGCCTCGGTTACGCATATCTCTCGACGGCGGGTGTTTGGCACTACAGAAATGCGGCGGGCGAGCAGGTGAGCGTTCGGCCGGCAGGGCCGCTGCGTGTCAATAACGGCGAGGCTCTGCTGCCCGCGCTACTCGCCGGGCTTGCCATCGCCGACTTGCCTGAGTTCGTTGTTGGCGATGCCATAGCCGCGGGCAAGGTCGAGGTGATCCTGAAAGGTTGGAAGCAAACCGAAGGCTCGTTGCATCTGGTGACGCCATCAACCGGCCCGCGTCCCGCGCGCGTCGAAGCCTTGACGGATTTTCTGATCAGCCATTTTCGTAAGGCGAAGAAAAAGTGACGACTCAATGTCCGTAGCGCGCGGCGAACAGCGCCTTTGCCCACCTCGACACATCAGCTACGGTGGCGGAAAACAGCGGGAGATAACAGCCGATGAATCGACGTGAGCTTTTGAAATGCGCTGCGGCGTTGCCGCTGGCCCAGGCCGCGCTATCGAAGCCGACGTGCG
>NZ_DATEPI010000159.1:0-27348 GCF_035273305.1 Bradyrhizobium sp.
CAGTACCACCGCATCGGCGGTGTTCATCCCTGCCACTTGTGGTGGGGAGGGAAAGCAGATCGTGAGCGGAGCGAACGATGTGCAGGGTGGGGGGCTGTTCGTGTGTATGAGGCAACCCCACCCGGCGCTTCGCGCGACCCCAGAGCGAGCTTTGCTCGTCTCGACCCCATAAAAGAAGGGGAGGGATAAGAAAGAGCAATCCTCGCCCCGCTTGCGGGGCACAAACGGGGGCGAGAAGAAAGAGGGAGCTTTGCTCGCCACAACGGGAAACGCGGTGCGCGCCAACTCTCTCAGCGTCGTTCCTGCGAACGCAGGGACCCATAACCACAGCGCCTAGTGGTTGATCGAAGTGGTTGAACAGCCTCTTTCCCACTTGTGGGGTCGAGACGAGCGAAGCTCGCTTTGAGGGTGGCACTTCGTGAGCGGAGCGAACGATGTGACGGGCGGTGGCTGCTCCGGTGGACCAGCCTGCGCCTGCGTATTCCGCCTCGCGGGATTGTCCTCTGGCCGGGGCGCTTGCCAAGGCAAGCTCGAAAGGCGAGAAACCGATGGGGACCAGGACACGGCAGCGGAGAACCAGTTGAGCATCAAAGGTAAGGCCTACCTCGCCGGAATCTACGAGCATCCAACCCGGCACGCACCGGACAAATCTACCGCACAGCTACATGCCGAAGTCGCCAAGGGCGCACTGCAAGACGCAGGCCTGACCAAGGCTGATGTCGACGGGTATTTCTGCGCTGGCGACGCCCCCGGCGGGGTCATGGCGATGGCAGACTATTTGGGCCTGAAGGTTCGCCACTTCGATTCCACTGATACCGGCGGCTGCTCTTATCTCGTCCATCTCGGCCACGCCGCGGAGGCCATAGCCGCCGGCAAATGCAGCATCGCCCTGATTACACTCGCCGGAAAGCCCCGCACCGGGGCGATGCCAGCGCGCGCGACCGGAGCGGAGCTCGATTTTGAGGCTGCTTACGGCGCCACCACGCACAACATTTATGGCATGTGCGCCATGCGCCACATGCATGAATTCGGTACCACGAGCGAGCAGCTGGCCTGGATCAAGGTCGCGGCCTCTCATCATGCTCAATATAACCCGCATGCGATGCTGCGCGATGTCGTCACGGTCGAGGACGTCATCAACTCCCCGATGATCTCCGATCCGTTGCACCGGATGGATTGCTGCGTCGTTACCGATGGCGGTGGCGCGCTGATCGTTACCACGGAAGCGATCGCGCGCGGCTTGAAGAAGCCGCTGGTGCGAATGATCGGGCACGGCGAGGCATTAAAAGGTCCCCGCGGCGGCAAGGATCTCAATCTGACCTACTCAGCGGGTGTGTGGTCGGGCCCAAAGGCATTTGAAGAAGCCGGCGTGACGCCCAGGGACATCAAATATGCGTCCATCTACGACAGCTTCACCATCACTGTGCTGATGCAGCTCGAGGACCTCGGTTTCTGCAAGAAAGGCGAAGGCGGCAAGTTCGTCGCCGACGGCAATCTGATTTCCGGTGTCGGCAAGCTGCCATTTAACACTGACGGCGGTGGCCTGTGCAGCAATCATCCAGTCAACCGGGGCGGCATGACGAAGATCATTGAAGCGGTGCGACAGCTTCGGGGTGAAGCCCATCCCAAGGTGCAGGTGGCAAATTGCGATCTCGCGATTGCGCACGGGACGGGCGGCTTGCTCGGCGTCCGTCACGCTGCCTCAACCTGCATTCTGGAGCGCGTGTAATGGACAGCAAAGTCAAATATCCGATGCCTCAGGGCAATCCGGAAACGAAGCATTTCTGGGAGCAGACAGTCGAAGGCAAACTGCTGATCAAGCGCTGCAAGGCATGCGGTGAAGCGCATTACTTTCCACGCTCGCTATGTCCGTTCTGCTTTTCCGATCAGACGGTTTGGGAGGAAAGCTCAGGCGAGGGCGAGATCTATACATTCAGCCTGATGCGCAAATCCGCAAGCGGCCCGTACGCGATTGGCTATGTGACTTTGAAGGAGGGTCCGTCGTTGCTGACCAATTTCGTCGACTGCGACACGGCGAAATTGAAGATTGGGCAGAAGGTAAAAGTAGTGTTCAAAACGACTGACGGCGCGCCATTGCCGTTCTTCACGCCGATGAGCTGATTGTTCGATCCCGTAGGGGCAATTGCGCGCGTCTTGAGGATGAGACCAAGCTTCCAAGCGGAACCGCTCTCATGGTTTGCGACGGCGCGAAGGCACCTCATCACAATGAGGGATCAAGAATCTCTGGAGGAATGCATCACAATGCCGATCAAGTACGATGAGTTGATGGCGCTGAAGAATTTCGGGCAGAAATACGCCTACACCGATCGTGAAGTGATGCTGTACGCCTGTGGCATCGGGATGGGCGCGGATCCGATGGACGAGAGGGAGCTTGCCTTCGTCAACGAGGCGACTGCCACGCCGCGTGCACTAAAAGTGATTCCGACCTTCGCTTCGGTCGCCGCTTGGGGAGCGGGGCCCGGAGAAATGAACCTGAACCGGGTGATGGTGGTCGATGGCGAACGGGACATCACCTTCCACAGGCCGCTCGCTGTGTCCGCTCACATCATCGCGGATTCCAGCGTTCTGGACGTTTTCGACAAGGGCAAGGAAAAGGGTGCGGTGATCCGGCACAAGACCGTGCTTAAGAACGAAAAGGGCGAAGAACTCGCCACGCTGGTGGCTTCGCGGTTTGCGCGTGGCGATGGCGGTTTCGGCGGGACCTCCGAAGGCCAACCCGAGCCGCACAAAATCCCAACCCGCTCGCCCGACAAGACCATCGACATCTCGACCCGCCCGGATCAAGCGCTGGTTTACCGGTTGTGCGGCGACCGCAATCCGCTTCACTCGGATCCTGAATTCGCCAAGCGCGCAGGTTTCCCGAGGCCGATCCTGCACGGCATGTGCACCTACGGGATCACCTGCCGCGGTATTCTGCAAACCTATGCCGATTACGATCCTTTGGCTTTCAGACAACACGTCGCGCGCTTTTCATCTCCGGTCTATCCCGGCGAGACCGTGACCATGGACATGTGGAAAGACGGCAACGTGATTTCATTTGAGGCAAAGGTAAAGGCCCGCAACGTCTCCGTTATAAAAAGCGGAAAGACGTTGCTCGCCTGAAATAGAAGCCGAGGAGAGAAGCATCATGGGATTACTCGACGGCAAGGTGGCGCTGATCACCGGGGCGGGCGGCGGGCTTGGCGAAGCCTATGCCAGGTTGTTCGCGCGAGAGGGGGCGGCTGTCGTGGTCAATGACCTCGGTGGCCCGCGGGACGGCAGCGGGGCCGATCTTTCGATGGCGCAAAAGGTCGTCGACGCAATAAAAGCGGAAGGTGGCCGCGCGGTTGCCAATGGCGCTGATATTTCGACGATGGCCGGAGGACAGTCGGTGTTCGATGACGCTATCAAGAACTTCGGCCGAGCCGATATCCTCGTCAACAATGCCGGCATTCTGCTGGACCAGACCTTTGCCAAGGCGACGGAAGTCGGCTGGGACAAGGTTCTGAAAGTGCATCTCAAGGGCACGTTCTGCGTCACCCAACCCGTGTTCCGCTGGATGCGGGAGAACGGTGGCGGTGTCATCGTGAACACCTCGTCCACATCAGGCCTCATCGGCAATTTCGGCCAAAGCAATTACGGCGCCGCGAAGGGCGGAATTTGGGGGCTGTCGAACGTGCTCGCCATCGAGGGCCGTAAATACAACATCCGGGTCTGGACGCTCGCCCCCGGCGCGCTGACCCGTATGACTGCGGATCTGCCGCGCTATATCGAAAATCCTGGCATGGCGCTTGGACCTGACGGCATTGCGCCCGCCGTGCTATACATGGTGAGCGAATTATCCGGCGATCAGACCGGCAAGGTTCTTGGCGTTTCCGGTCCGCGCGGCGTGCGCGAAATGCGGATGATGGAAAAGCCGGGTTGGAAGCCGCCACATACCGGATGGAAGGCGGAAGATATCGTCCAGCACGCCAACGAAATTTTCTTCTCCGATGAAGAGATCAAGATGGGTGCGCGGAGATTTTGAAGCGGTCATTCAGGGGCCCGGTTCTGGCGAACTCACCCCGGGATCACGGAAGATGAGACAGAGGTACGAATGGCAAAACTTACTCACAAGGCCGAAGGCACTTTCGCAATCGCCCCAACGCCATTCCACGATGACGGGCGGATCGACGAAACGTCCATCGACCGGCTGACTGATTTTTATGGCGAGGTCGGCTGCGATGGCGTCACCGTGCTCGGGATTCTGGGCGAAGCACCGAAGCTTGAAGCCGCGGAAGCAGAGCTTGTTGCAAAACGCTTTGTGAAGCGTGCCGGCAACATGCAGATCATCGTAGGCGTTTCCGCCCCCGGGTTCGCAGCCATGCGCTCGCTGTCGCGCGCTTCCATGGATGCGGGCGCTGCCGGTGTAATGATCGCGCCGCCGCCGAGCCTGCGTACAGATGACCAGATCATCGGCTATTTCAAGCAGGCGGTAGATGCGATCGGCAGCGATATCCCTTGGGTGCTGCAGGATTATCCATTGACTTTGTCTGTGGTCTTTACACCGGCGGTGATCCGCAAAATCGTGATGGACAATCCATCTTGCGTGATGCTCAAGCATGAGGATTGGCCCGGACTCGAGAAGATTTCCGCCCTGCGGGCGTTCCAGAAGGAAGGTTCGCTGCGGCCGCTTTCGATCCTGACCGGCAATGGCGGGCTGTTTCTGGATTTCGAGATGGAGCGGGGCGCCGACGGAGCGATGACCGGCTATGCCTTTCCGGAGTTGCTCATCGATGTGGTGCGATTATCCAAGGAAGCACGGCGCGACGCCGCGCACGATCTGTTCGACGCGCATCTCCCTCTGATCAGGTACGAGCAGCAACCTGGCGTCGGCCTCGCGGTGCGCAAATACGTGCTGCAAAAGCGCGGCGTGATCGCCTCCGGCGCGCAACGCAAACCAGCCACGAGCCTCACTGCGATCGCGAAACACGAAGTGGATTATCTGCTCTCGCGCGTCGCACGTGTCGACAGGCGTGCCAACCTGCGGCCGCAATCGAGCGCGGCGGGTTGATGGCATGACACTAGCCGTCACCCCGCGTCCGGCGTCCACCGTCCTCTTGCTCAGGGACGGGGCCGCGGGCGAAATCGAAGTGTTCATGATGGTGCGGCACTACGAGATCGATTTTAATTCCGGTGCGCTGGTGTTTCCGGGCGGAAGCGTCGACAACGGTGATCAGGAGATCATTGCCAGGCCGGAGCTTTACTCGGGCGGCGAGGGCCTCGATGCGGTCTCCCTCAGCTTCCGCATCGCCGCCATCCGGGAAACGTTTGAGGAAAGCGGCATTTTGCTCGCGCGTCCCGCCGGTTCGAATTCGCTGGTGGAGGCCAAGCGGGCTGCAGAAATAGAAGGCCGGGATCGCGCTGCTCTGTGCGAGGGCAAGACCACGTTTTTGAAGGTGCTTACTGATAACGAAGTGGTGCTCGCGCTCGATGAACTGGTGCCATATGCTCACTGGATTACCCCGGAGGGCATGCCGAAGCGGTTCGATACCTGGTTCTTTCTTGCAGCCGCCCCACCGGAACAGGCCGGCGCTCATGACGGCAAGGAATCTACCGACTCCATCTGGGTCTCTCCGCGCGAAGCGCTGGCTGGTGGTGAGAGCGGCCGGTTCAAGCTGCCATTCCCGACCACGCGCAATCTCATCCGGCTGGGAAAACAGGGCAGCGTGAGAGCCGCGCTGAATGACAGCAAGGGCAGAAAGATCGTAACGGTGATGCCGGTGATGACCAAACTGAATGGCGGCCGCCAGCTTCGGATTCCGATTGAGGCCGGCTACGACGGCGACGTTTTTGAGGTCGGCGCGGCGGGTTGAAGCGCTCCGATCGACGCTAGACCAAAACGAATTCGGGATGTTATCGCTGGCCGTCTCATATATTATCCAATTATTTGAAGCTTGGTGTTGATCATTATGTCATCCGCATTGGCGGCATTGCTCGCACGGATACGTTCATTTTCGCTCTCGATCGGGCAATTGACATTTGGCAGTTTTTTACTGCTGCTGGCGGTCATCGCCGCCACGAGCATGGCGAGCATCATTGCCCTGCGGCACATCAACTCTACGTTTGCCGAACTCCAGCGGTTGCAAACCGTCGGTGATCTCGCCGAGGAGATCGATCGACGCATGAACGAGCTGCGGCTCGCGGCGCGCGATTTCGTCACTGACCAGGGCGCCAGACCGGACCGGGTGGGCGAGGCCGCCTCGGCACTGAGTGCGCTTTTGAAAAAAACACGGCTCGAGCTTGCGCCCGATCAACAGCGGATGATCGACGGCGTCACCGCACGTTTGCAGAACTACCGGGAGGGCATCGAACGGGTCACCACTTTGATTGCCCGTCGCTCGGAATTGATATCGGCGTTGCCGGCAACGCGCGAACGCTTCGAGCAGGCAATCTCCAGCCAGCCCGACCGCGCGGCCGCGAGGAGCCTGTTTCGGACGCAAAACCAGGTCGCCGCGGCCTTGCTGGCGCATGATCCCGAAGGGGCGGAGCGGGCGGCGCAGGCAATGCGAACGCTATCGATCGATGATGTGTCGCTTCGTGCTGCGGCCGATGCTTACGCCAGCGCCATCACCGCGATTTCGGCGACCGAGGCGGAGATTGGTAAATTGGACAAAGAGGTCTTGGGCACGGAGGGACGGCTTATCGGGCGCGTGACCGAGTTGCTGCGCGAGGTCAGCGCGCGTCAAGGCCGCGTGCTGTCGCGAGACTTCGCTCGGACGCTGACTGAGGCGAGATGGCAGAGCATCGTGCTGGGCATCGCCGGCGTGCTTATCGGGATCTTTGCGGCCCTGTTCGTGGTCCGACGCACGGTGCGACCGCTAGTCTCGATTGCAAGTTCAATACGCGCGCTCGCCGCGGGTCAGAAGGACGCCTCCATTCCCTCTACCGACGTGAGCAACGAAATCGGCGACATCGCGCGTGCGGCTGAAGTATTCCGGCGGACTCTCGTTGACGCCGATAGCGCGCGAGAAGCAGCCGTTCGTGCCTTGGCCGAGCAGCGGTTGGCGGAGGAGAGCTATCGTAAGCTGTTCGAGGGTTCGGTTGACGGTATCTACGTCACCACCCCGGCTGGCGAACTACTCAATGCCAATCCAGCGTTGGCTAAAATCATGGGCTATGACACGCCGGAGCAACTGATTCAAAGCATCGGGGATATCACCGAAACGATCTACGTTCATCCGGCGGCGCGCGCTGAATATCAGCAACTGATGCGACGGGACGGGATGGTACGCGAGTTTGAATATCAGGTTCGCGACCGCAGCGGTGAAATTCTGTGGCTATCCGACAGCGCCACGGCCGTGCGCGACGAAGCCGGCGCGATCGTCCGCTATGAAGGTACCGTGCGCGACATTACCCATCAAAAACGCGCCGAAGACGCGATCGCTGAAGGCCGGCGGCTCCTGCAACAGGTGATCGATACTGTGCCGGCGGTGATCAACGTCAAGGACAAGCAACTCCGCTACATCCTCATGAACCGCTATATGGCTGGCATTTTTGGCATTGAACCTGCTGATGCGATAGGCCGAACCACCACCGATCTGATGTCACGCTATGGCGCGCAAAAGACTGACGAGAACGACAAGCGTGTGCTAGCTCTCGGAAGAGAGCTCGGATTCTATGAAGAGGAGTATCTGGATTCGTCGGGCCACCTACGGCAATGGGTGGTGAACAAGCTTCCCCTGCTGAATGCAGACGGTGAGATCGAAAACATCGTCACCGTTGCGCTTGATATAGGTGATCGCAAACGCGGCGAACAGGAAATGCGCGCGGCAAAGGACGCCGCCGAGGCGGCGTTGCGCAATCTGCGGGAAACCCAGAACTCGCTGATCGAAGCGGAAAAGCTGGCCGCGCTGGGGCGATTGGTCGCCGGCGTTGCGCACGAGGTCAACAACCCCGTGGGCATCAGCCTGACGGTTGCTTCCTCGCTGGAGCGCAAGACGGCACTGTTTGCGTCTCAAGTGGCGCGCGGCGACCTCAGACGTTCCAGCCTCAACGAGTTTCTCGAAGCGAGCCGCGACGCCTCCTCGCAGCTGGTTTCCAATCTCAATCGCGCCGCCGAACTGATTGCCTCGTTTAAGCAGGTTGCGGCCGACCGCAACTACTCGGATCAGCGCACGTTCGATCTTGGCGACTTGACCGAACAGGTGGTTATGAGTCTGCGGCCGGGCCTGCGAAAGCACAATCTGACGCTCAATGTCGACTGCGAACCCAATCTCACCATGAACAGCTATCCCGGGCCCTACGGACAGGTGCTCACCAATTTGTTCCTCAACGCTGTCGCGCATGCCTTTCCCGACGGCAAGCCCGGCGCGGTGGACATTAAGGTGAGGGGCTCCGGCAAGGACAACGTCGAGATTCTGTTTTCGGACAATGGCTGTGGCATGTCGCTCGATGTTCGCCGCCGCGCTTTTGATCCGTTCTTCACCACGCGCCGCGACCAGGGCGGCACCGGGCTCGGGCTGCATATTGTTTACAGTATCGTGACCAACCGCCTTGGCGGGAGGCTGCATCTGGACTCGCAGCAAGGCGGCGGGACACGAATCCAGATCATTTTGCCGCGCGTCGCGCCGCTCGAGCAGGCTGCGGAGTAGTGCGAAGCCGGCTAATCGATTTCGGCCAGCTTCCGCAGTGTTGCGCTGAAGATCTGGCTTGCCTTGCCCACCAGAGCCGTTCCGTTCATCACGCCGGCGGTATCGGTGAATGTGCCGGAGACACCGATGCCGACGGGGTCAGGGCCGCCAAACAGCGGATTGGCATCGGGGCTGCTGGTATGCCGCTGCACCACAACTTCGCCCTTGAAACTATCGCCTCGGGTCTTGTAGGTGCCGGTGTAGAACAGAAAGGCATCGCCTCCGAGGATCTTGCCGTCCCGGAACATCACCACACCGCTGCCTTTGCCGCTTCGCCCGTCCTGCAGGCTGACATGGATCGAATACAGCCCGTTTTTCATGCTCGCGCGCTCGCTTCACGCATATTTCTTGTCACGTTCCAACAGCTCGATCGAGATGCCCTGCGGCCCGCGGATGAAGCAGACGCGCACGCCCGGCCGGATTGTCGTCGGCTCTTTCGTGAACTCCACGCCCTTGCGCTTGATTTCGGCGGCAACCGCATCGATGTCCTTCACGGCCAATCCGAAGTGATCGAGCCCCTGATAAGGCGTCACCGGCGGCGCATTGACGCCATCGCCGGCAGTAACCGGCGCGATGAACACATTGGCTCCCCCGAGCTTCACGTCGATCCGCCCGGGACCCCGAATGATGACGCCACCAAGAATGTCTTCCAGCCACGCCGCGGTTGCCTCAGGATCGGAACTACGCAAATGAACATGATCCCAGGTGACGATGGGCATCCTCGATCTCCGGCTAGTGCGGGTCCGGCAGCCGTGATCCCGTTTGTCCCCGAAATGCACCGGCTGCTCGACGATCCTAGCGCTCGCATCGGCCAATGGCCACCCCGCGGGCGGGTACTGGGATCAGCGGCAGGGTTAACGGCCTCGAGTTCGTAAGAGCTGGAGTATCGGGCCGGGGAGACGAAATGCCCATCGTTTGATGGCTCCATATCGGGAACTGCGAAACAGACGACCAACTTTGGCGCGCTTCTAGGTGAGCAGGAACCAATCGCTCTATCACCGGTTAAACGATTGGCCTGCGCGTTCGCGCGGATGGAGCTGTCTTGAAATGCCCGTGGCGCGATACTTCTTCTGTGTTGGCGCGGTCTTACTCGCGTTGCTGCTGGCCTCGAACGCGTACCTGCCGAGTGTGCCGATGCCGGCCAGCTTGGACATGGGCGTCGATAAATCCGTCATCAGGATCCATTCCGACCGCAAGTGGCCGGAACGGATCGTCTTTGACACGCAGCAACCAACCATTACGCCTTCGCTCGCGGCGAACAACGTAGCGCCCATGCTCCCAGCTCCAACCACCGTCGCTGACAGCAAAGCACGTGCGCGCGATTCATACGCCGAGCTGCAATCGTCTGATCAAAAGAATGAGCAGCTATCCGAGTCGAAAAAGCTGGAAAAGAAGACCGTTCGAAAGCGCAAAATTGTGAAACGGCGGACAGCTCCGCCGGTCATGCTGGCGGCTCAGCGACCGCAATTTGGATTTTTTGGCATGACTTGGTAGATCGCTCACCGGTTTGCCACCTGCAAACTCCGGACAGGGCAGGCTGCTCGAAACCAACTGCTAAATGGCGTTGGCGCGCTCGGAGAGATTCGAACTCCCGACCCTCGGATTCGAAGTCCGATGCTCTATCCAGCTGAGCTACGAGCGCCCTGGCGGTCGATTAGCAGAGTTGATCGCGATGGGCTACCAGGAAACGGGTCGGCGCAAAGTATCAGGAGCAGGGATACTTTCGGTGGTCCTGCCCGACGTAGCTGGCCGCGCTCTGGTAGCAGTAATTGTTCGATGGACCGTCATAATAGGCGAAGCTACCGGGCCGCAGGCCAGGTCCGTAATTATGTCTGAAGCTTATTTCGTAGGGCAGTCCGAAATTGCGAACATGGGCATGGTGGTGATGGTGCCGGTAATGATGGTGATGGTGGGTCCGCGCCTGCGCGAAGCCGGGAGCCAGGGCCAATGCGCCCAGCATGAGGATGCCGATCAACTTCAACTGCGTCATATCGATTCTCCGACCAGAGGCCCGAAAGTAGACAGTTTAGGCCGTTTGTGGTTCCCAGCCAGCCGGTAACGCTGGAAAAATGCAGGAATTTCAGCCGGGGGGCGATTTTTTAGCCGGATCGGTATGCTTAACGAATTTCAAACACAGTCTGGCCAGAGTTGTCCCGTTTGGTCCGGTTGCCCGCTCAGCTGCCGATTTCCGACGGATCCATGCGCATCACGTCCGTTTCCCTGTTGTTGCTGTCCGTGTTGGCTGCCGCCCCCGCATGGGCGGACCTGCATATCACCCGGGATCACGGCGGCTATGTCGAGGAATACAAGACAAAGTATGCGCGCATCCGCGATCGCCATGAGCGGGTCATTATTGACGGCATTTGCAATTCGGCGTGTACGCTGGTGTTCGGTATCGTACCGATGAATAAAATTTGCGTAACGCCGCGCGCCAGCATTGGTTTTCACCAGGCTTATTACGACAAGGCCTTCACCTTCGGAATCAAGGTGACCAGCGCGGCAGGCACGTCAGACCTGATGTCGTACTATCCCGAGACGGTGAAGGAGTGGATCCGTCGCAACGGCGGGCTTACTACGGAAATGAAGAAGATCAAGAACGGCGTAGAACTCTGGAAGATCGTCGATCCCTGCCCGGAAGAATTCTGATCGTCGCCGCTTCGCGTCAACCACCCAGGCCGATGTCATGCCATCGCTCGTGAGCCGGCCCGCGCAAATCGGCATTGCCGCAGGGCACGTGATCAGGCATTGAAACCATCAAATGCATCATGAGCTTGACAAGTTCGCCGCGCGCGCGGCGCCGGCGATTTTTGTCCTGCTTTGGAGTACCGGTTTTGTCGCCACCAAATACGTCGTGCACAATGCGGATCCGCTGACCTATCTTGCGATCCGGATGGCACTGGTCGTGGTGCTGATGGCGGTAATCGCCGCGATTGCGCGACCAAAATGGCCTGACCGCATCGGAATCGCCCACAGCGTCGTCGCGGGCATTCTCGTGCATGGATTTTATCTCGGCGGTACTGCGATCGCGATCGCGCATTCCATTCCCGCGGGCCTGTCGGCGCTGATTCCGGGTTTGCAGCCGATCCTGACTTCGACAATCGCGAACCGCTGGCTTGGCGAGCGCGTCATGCCACTGCAATGGGCCGGGCTGCTGCTCGGTCTCGCCGGCGTGCTGTTAATTCTGCATGATCGTCCGATGAGCGGAGAGGCGGGCTGGGGCTGGCTTGCTTCAGGCGTATCGCTCGTCAGCATCACCCTAGGCACGTTGTACCAGCGGCGTTATTGCGGGAAGATCGACTGGCGCGCGGGCAATCTCGTGCAATATGTCGGCGTCACCATCTTCTTCGCCGTGGGCGCGCTGTTGTTCGAGAACAGGATCGTGCATTGGACCACCGAGTTTGTTCTCGCACTCGGCTGGCTGGCAGTGGTGCTGTCGATCGGATCGATCGGTCTGTTGTATTGGTTGATCCGGCGATCGGCGGCTACATCAGTGGCGAGCCTATTTTATCTGGTGCCGGCCGTGACGGCTGTGATGGCTTATATGTTATTCGGCGAATGGCTTAACCCGATCGCGATCATTGGGATGGTTGCGTGCGCCGCCGCGGTGTTCCTGGTCAACCGCCGCGCCTGAGAATGCCTCCGACTTTTGGTCGAAGGCTCTCCTTCTCGAGGCACTCTCAATCAGCGCTTTGATTTTTTCTTCTTAGCGCTTTTCTTGGCAGTTCGCTTGCGTCCCTTCTTCGCGGACCTTGCCGCGGCGGATTTTTTCGCCGTCTTTTTTGACTTCTTTGAAGCCTTGGCTTTCTTGCTCGCTGCTTTCTTGGCGGTTTTTTTCGCGGATCTCTTTTTCTTTTTCGCGGGTTTGGTGGCTATTTGCGGTTCGGCGATGCTGGTCGCGTCCGTCACCGGCTCTACGGGTTTCTCGTTATCCATCTCGTCCCCCAGGGTTTGTCGACACGGCAACGATAGCGTGATTTCTGGAGGTGTCAAAGATAGCTGGCGTGCTTGAGCAACTGCGCTCGCGCGCTTGCACCAATACGCGTTCACCCGACTTGGCTCGTGAGTTCGGGAGCGCAGACCGATGCTCCATTTGCAACGTCCGGCAGCCGACAAAGTAGCATCGGAGCAGTCGCCGCCCGAAAGCGGCTGACCCCCGGCGGCAGCATTGTCGGCGCCGTCTGCTCAGCCGGCACCTCGTGCCGACTGCACTCTTGCGGTGGGCTGCGGATCAGCTACTTCGGCTGCGGTACGATCCGGATATAGGGCTTCGGCGATTTCCAGCCTTGCGGATAAATCGTCCTGGCTTCATCGTCGCTGACCGAGCCAGAGATGATGACGTCTTCGCCCTGTTTCCAGTCGGACGGCGTCGAGATGCGGTGTTTGGCGGTCAGCTGCAAGGAGTCGATCGCGCGCAGGATTTCCTGGAAATTGCGACCGGTGGTCATCGGATACACCAGCACCAGCTTGATTTTCTTGTCCGGCCCGATGACGAATACGTTCCGCACGGTCTGGTTATCGGCCGCTGTGCGGGTCGCCGCGTCGCCGGAGGTTGAAGCCGGCAGCATGTCATAGAGCTTCGAAACCTTGAAATCGGTGTCGCCGATCATCGGATAGTTCGGAGCTGCGCCCTGCGTTTCCCTGATGTCCTCGGCCCACTTCGAGTGTCGCTCGACCGGGTCGACGCTAAGCCCGATCAGCTTGACGCCGCGCTTGTCGAACTCCGGCTTCAGCTTGGCCAACGCGCCCAGCTCAGTCGTACAAACCGGCGTGAAATCCTTCGGATGTGAGAACAAGAGCGCCCAGCTATTGCCGATCCAGTCATG
This sequence comes from Bradyrhizobium sp., assembly GCF_035273305.1. Classification (GTDB taxonomy): domain Bacteria; phylum Pseudomonadota; class Alphaproteobacteria; order Rhizobiales; family Xanthobacteraceae; genus Bradyrhizobium. The sequence goes on from NZ_DATEPI010000159.1 coordinate 13,496, forward strand.
GAATTTGATTTTGCCTTCGGTGGTTTCGGCCTCGAAATCCGGGGCCACAGCGCCTATCTGGAGTGCCATTTTACGACCTCATGTCCTTCAATTTGCAGGTGAATTCTTGTCCTTAAGATAAAGCGTGGCGAGCCGTAGGTGAACGTCTGCTGGAAAAAGGCGAGATCGTTCTCCGCCACAGGGCATCAATAGCATCTTCTTTTCAATCGCGCCCGCACGGCGAAAAAATCAAAACGCCGGCGGGACTCCCGAATGCCCCGATATTGCCGTTTATGCACGTCATCAGGCCGGCCCCGGTGATGATGTTCCCGCTGTAACTTTCGCGAAATCTCAAAAACCACAACCCACTGAAAAGCGCGAGACCGAACTTTCGAATCGTTAACCGCTCGTTTACGCCCGGCATGGAAATGCTGGCTGTACCAAAAAGAAGCTGAGAAGTAATAGTGATGTCCGCCCCTGTCGTTAAGTTAGCTGAATCGATCGACGCGCTCGAACCTTCTGCGATTTCTTGTCAGCATAGTGCCGCGCAAGCCCTCACTATCGTGCGCGATGGCGTGATCACAGGGGAAGGACCAACGACGCGGGGCCGAGTCCATTTTTCCCGCGCCTTGGATGCCTTTGACGCTGAGTGGTGTGCCCGCATCCTGACCGCCGCCGCTGTCGACGACCAGCCGATCAGCCGCGCCGAAGCCGAGGCCCTGTTCGAGATCAACGACGCGGCCGCCGAGCGAAGCGACGAGGGGCGCTTCGATGACCTTCTCGCCAAGGCAGTCGTGCATCATGCGGCTTCGGCTTCGGGTCTGCCGGTGCCGCTGCGCACCGTAGCGCTGGCGCCGGACACCGCAATTGAAAGCTGGGCACCAACTCAGGCTGTTGGAGTCGACACCGAAGTGCTGGAGTGGATCGCTGGCCAGATGCGTGGCAAGCGTCGTGGCAATGGAACGTTGATGGCGCTGGTCGCCACACTTATCGGGGCGGCAACGCTGCCACTCGCCCAACTGCCGAATCTGTTCGATATCGGCCTGTAAGCGATCTCGTTCCTGCGAAGTGCGCTGCCGGCTACTTCCCCGCCGCTGTTTGTTTGGCGCCTTCCGCGTCTAACCCGACCGTCCGCCCTCGAAATCCCGCTACGTCGAAATACCGGTGCTTGGACACGCGCTGGAATTTCAGCACCGTGCGGAGTCCGTTTGCGGAAATCTGCGATTTCGCCGTACCGCTATAGGCGCGGGGCGTGGCGCCGTTCGGCATCGCTTCGGTCATCACCCGGCCGATCAAATCGCCTTTGGGCTTCGGTGCAAGGCCGAGCAATTTGGCCGCGGTCGCGCCGACATCGGCATTGCTGACCGGAAGCGGGTCGACATATCCGCTTTTGAAATCCGGACCGATCGCCGCCATGAAATTGAGGGTATCGCCCCGGCTAAAACTGCCGTGCATGCCCTGGCCTTGCCGCAGCACGGTATCGGCGACTTCGACCGAGCAATTGGTCGGCTGGTCGCATCCGGCTACGTAGGAACGAAAGTTGACGACGATGGCTGGGGTGGGTGTTACCGCCTTGCCCTTTAGACCAAGTTCGGACATCGCCAGTGTGCCTGGGAAGCGACCGAGAGCGTCATCGACGAAGATGCCGCTCACGTAATCCTGTTGGAGCAGCGCATTGATCGTGCGCCGCGCCAGGCTGCGCTCATGGCCAGGCAAATAGATCAGGTCCGATCCGCCGTTGGTCGCCACCACAAGTTCGGGCTTTGTCGGATCTTCTCCCAACAGGCCGTTCCCGGCTTTTGGATGCTCGTTGTCCGGAACCCGCGCATTCTTGTTGTTGGGATCGAACAGCGGCAGCTTAAGCGCCTTTGCAAGATCGATCGCCAGAAAGCCCATCGGCAGAAAATCTTTCGGTGTATCCCCGTACGTCATCTTGGCCGACGGGCTGGTTTTGGTTTCCTTCGAAATCGTCGAAAATCCATGGTCGGATGAGACGATGATGTTTGTCGTGGCGGCGAGGCCGAGATCATCCAGCGCCTTGCGCAATTGGGCCAGGTTGTTATCCGCGTTCTTGATGCCGGCGAGCGACGTCGGACCGTTGATGCCGGGCGTGACGGTATTAAGACTGTCGCCGGAATTATGCTGGCTACCATCGGGATCGCGCGACCAGAACACCAGCACGAACGGCTTGCCGCGCTCCTTGAACATTGGCAGCACGACTTTGCTGGCTGCATCGGCGAAATAGGCCTGCTGGGCTGTGTTCGGCACCAAGGTGCCAGGCGTCTTGGCGTCGCCAGATTTGCCATTGTCGCCGCGCGAGGGCGTTGCGAGGGGCAGGTTAGCCTTCGTCAATGCGGCCTTCATCTCGTCCGAGAGCGGCACGCCGTTCTTGCCGCCGGTAGCATCATCAATGACGATCGAATGCAGACCTTCCGCGCCTGGCTTATCGGTGTGATCAAATATCAGGGTAGGTCCGAGCTTGCCGATGGCGGCGGTGCTGTAGCCTTGGGCTCGCGCCATTTTCAGGACCGTTTCCTCGTTCAGATAGTTGCCGCCGAGATGCTCGTCGAGGTCGATGATAACGGGATCGACTTCCAGAAACGGCGTCACGGTGCCGTTCGCCGGCCCTACTGGATAACCGGTGTAGATCGTATTGGAGAAGTCTCCAGTGTCGCCGAGATAATGGCCCGTTGCCATCGCAGAGGCATTGGCGGTTGTGAACGTTGGGAATAGCGAGTGGGAATTCCGGAAATTGACACCCTTGTCACGGACCTCCGCCATGGCCGGCGCCGTCTGCCGCGTCACGATCTGACCCCTCAATCCATCGGGCACAAACAGGATCAGGTTGCGAGGCCTGTCGTTCTGGGCGAATGCCCTGCCGAACGAGAGAACGCTGATGCCAATGGACAGCAATACGATCGAACGGCGCATTAAATTCTCCCCCTCAGAAGCAAATTCCGGCTAGACGTTGCCTGTACTTAGTTTTGCTGTACGACGGAATTGTTACATCCGCCCGCCCGTGCCAGATTGCGGGTGGTTCGCGAGAGCCGATCCCGCCCTAAAAGTTGCAAGTAAGCAAGCACATGTTCAAACGTATTTTGATCGCCAATCGCGGCGAGATCGCCTGCCGGATCATCAAAACTGCTCGCCGGATGGGAATCGAAACCGTGGCCGTTTATTCAGAGGCCGACCGCGATGCGCTCCATGTCGAAATGGCCGATGAGGCCGTCCTGATCGGCCCGCCGGCAGCCGCGGAGAGCTATCTGGTTATCGAGAAAGTTATCGACGCTTGTCGCAAGACAGGCGCGCAGGCGGTGCACCCCGGCTATGGCTTCCTGTCCGAGCGCGAAGCCTTTCCGCAAGCGCTTAGCCAGGCGGGTATCGTTTTCATCGGGCCGAACGCAAAGGCGATTGCCGCGATGGGGGACAAGATCGAGTCCAAGAAGGCGGCCGCGAAGGCCCATGTCTCGACGGTACCCGGTTTCCTTGGCGTAATCGAGGATGCAAAGCATGCCGTGAAGATCGCTGACGGGATTGGCTATCCGGTGATGATCAAGGCCTCCGCAGGCGGCGGCGGCAAAGGGATGCGGATCGCGAATTCGACCAGCGAGGTGGCCGAGGGGTTCGGTCTCGCCAAAGCGGAAGCCAAGGCGTCATTTGGCGATGATCGGGTTTTCATCGAGAAATTCATCGTCGATCCGCGTCACATTGAAATTCAGGTGCTGGGGGACAAGCACGGCAACGTTATCCATCTCGGCGAGCGCGAATGTTCGATTCAGCGTCGCAATCAGAAGGTTGTGGAGGAGGCGCCGTCACCACTGCTTGATGAGACTACGCGCCGGCATATGGGCGAGCAGGCGGTCGCCCTCGCTAAAGCGGTGAATTACGACTCCGCCGGTACCGTTGAGTTCGTGGCCGGCCAGGACAAAAGCTTTTATTTCCTGGAGATGAACACGCGGTTGCAGGTCGAACACCCCGTGACCGAACTCGTGACCGGGATTGATCTCGTTGAACAGATGATCCGGGTGGCGGCGGGAGAGAGACTGTCGATCGTGCAAAAGGCGGTCACGCTGACCGGATGGGCTGTGGAGTCACGGGTGTACGCCGAAGACCCGTTTCGGAATTTCCTGCCGTCGATCGGGCGCCTGGTGAAATATTGTCCGCCGCATGAGAGCAGCGTCGACGGAATCACTGTGCGCAACGACACCGGCGTGCAGGAAGGAGGCGAGATTTCGATTTACTACGATCCGATGATAGCCAAGCTCGTGACGCATGCGCCTTCGCGCGCGGCGGCCATTGAGGCCCAGGCGACCGCGCTTGATTTCTTCTACATCGATGGTATCCGCCACAACATTCCCTTCCTTTCGGCGTTGATGCTTCATCCGCGCTGGCGCGAGGGCAAGCTCTCCACTGGTTTCATCGCCGAAGAGTTTCCGAAGGGTTTTGCAGTTCGCAATCCGGAAGGTGAGATCGCGCGCCGACTAGCCGCGGTCGCCGCGGCGATCGATCACGTGCTGGGCGAACGCAAGCGCCAGATTTCGGGACAACTGACCGGCCGACCGGTGCAGCGCGAGCGCCGCCGCTCGGTGTGGCTGGACCGCACCGAGATCGCTCTCGATATCGCACGCGATACCGAGGGCATCATCGTGCGTTTCGTCGGCGCCGACGGTGCACTGGGCAATCCTCACAATCTGGTCTCACCGTGGAAGCCCGGCGATCCGGTCTGGCACGGGACCATCGACGGTCGCCTGTTGGCAATGCAGGTACGTCCGATCCCGAACGGGATTCGTCTTGCGCATCAGGGCTATGAAGTCGCGATCAACGTCTTCACCGACTTCGAGGCAGGCGCAGCACGGTTGATGCCGGTCAGCGCCAAGGCCGACAGCGGCAAGAAGCTGCTGTGCCCGATGCCGGGCCTAGTGGTGTCGATCGCCGTGGCCGAGGGGCAAGAGGTCAAAGCGGGCGAAACGCTTGCGGTCGTGGAAGCCATGAAAATGCAGAACGTCTTGCGCGCCGAACGGGACGCCACGGTGAAGAAAATTCACGCTACTCCCGGGGCCACACTGGCCGTCGACGCGCTGATCCTCGAATTTGCCTAGGCTGAGGTAGGTGACCGCTTAGAAGCTCTGCTTGAGCAGCGTGTCTGCTTAGCTTCGGCGTGTGTCAGCACCATCGCCGCAGATTTTTGAGAGGAACCGATGGCATTCCGAAAGCGTCGCGAATCATTACGTTCGATTCTGTCAGGTTCCGCGTGCGTTCGGCCGGGTTCGGTCTATGACGCGATCTCGATTCGAATCGCCGCAGATCTTGGTTTTGAGCTTGGGATGTTCGGCGGTTCGGTCGCTTCGCTCGCCATATTAGGCGATCCGGATATCACCTTGATCACGCTCAGCGAACTCGCAGAGCAAATGCGCCGTATGTCGCGCGCCGCAGTATTGCCGGTTCTGGTCGACGCCGACCATGGCTATGGCAACGCGCTGAACGTTCGCCGCACAATCGAAGAGCTTGAGGCTGCCGGTGCTGCTGGTCTCACCATCGAGGACACGTTGCTACCGCAAGCCTTTGGGCAGAGCGGAACACAACTGATCACGCTCGAAGAAGGAGTCGGGAAAATGAGAGCGGCGCTCGATGCACGCAGCGATCCTTCGCTGGTTATCATCGGGCGCACCGGGGCGGCTTCGATCAGCTCACTCGATGACGCGGTAACGCGCGCGAAAGCGTACGAGGCAACGGGTGTCGACGCATTGTTTTTTACAGGAATAAAGAAGGCTTCCGAACTGGAGGCGATCGCGAAATCAACAAAACTTCCGATCATCTTAGGTGGGGCTCCCGAAGAAATGTCGGATTTGCGCTATCTTGCAGAGCAGCGAGTGAGGATCGCGCTGCAAGGTCATGCGCCCTTTGCCGCGGCAACCCAAGCCGTGCACGACACGCTTAAAGCGCTGCGGGCAGGACAGCCGCCGAAAGCGTTGGGTGGACTGGCGTCAACCGAACTGACGAGCCGGCTCACCCGCGAGCCTCAATGGAAAACGCGTGGGCGCGAGTTTCTGGGACTGAAGAAATAGATGAGCGGTTCGATCCGTCGGGCGACGATCACAGGCCGTGTACAGGGCGTGGGCTATCGCGCCTGGGTCGAGCACCGCGCAAGGGCGAGCGGAGTTCAGGGGTGGGTGCGCAACCGACGTGACGGCAGCGTCGAGGCGGTGTTTGCAGGTTCCGCGGACTTAGTGTCGGAGATGATTCGGTCGTGCTGGCGCGGACCTTCCTCGGCACGCGTCGATGTGATCCGAGAGGAGGACGCGGCCCCTGATGTACTGAATCTCCGCAGAGCCGGCGAACGCTTTTCGGTGCTGCCTACCGTGTAAGCGAGCTTCACTACCCACGCCACCTTCATCGTTGGATGCATCGCCACTAAAACACCGCGACTCGGACATGGTTCTTTCGCATAACACCATTGGTTCCGAACGGCCTGTTGCGGGTCGCTGGTTCTGCAGATCGGAAATCATTAATAAAGCGAAGAGGAGACTGATTTTTTCAAACGAGCGGTTTTCCTGTGATGCTGATAAATCCGGCGAAAACGCAAGTTCCAGGCTTCTGAAACTAAATATCTAGGTGGTTCCGGAACTTTTTTCGTCGCCCGGAGTGGAACCTTTTCCCCCGCTCGCGACTCGTTGTGCAGTGCAGTTTTGGGGATTGGGATGGAATGGACGCATCACCCGCACGATCAAATTCATTCGACACTCAGCCAGTTAATTGCGGATCATTAATCGTGAGGATCGGGCGATGAATATGCAGGAAAGACCTGCGGGGGATCTGGCAGGCCTTCAATCGCTCGAGAGACTTGCCCTTAGCTACGAACAGGTTGGCGCGGGAATTGTCGAAGTCGATGAAGAGGGGCGGATTCTGCGGCTCAATCGGCAGCTATCGCAGTTGACCGGCCATTCGCCGCCCGAGTTGTTGGGCCGGACCGTGTTCGAGGAGACGTTGCCAGAGGATGTTGCTCGCGACCTCCAGGAATTCCGGCGTCAGCTTGCAGGCGAAATTGACCAATATTCTGTCGAAAAGCGGATTCGTCGCAAAGACGGCACATACTTCTGGGCTGAAGTCACTTCGTCGAGCATCCGGGACAGCGCGGGCCGGTTCCTCTACGCCGTTCGCGTTCAGCACGATATAAGCCCTCGAAAAATAGCAGAGCAGGCGCTCGCACGGCGGATGCATGAACAGGCCGCACTGTACGAGTTTTCGGAACGACTCCAGTACGTCACCTCGGTGCAGGAAGTTTACGAAGCTGCGCTCGATGCGATCGGGCATGGGCTTGATTGCCAGCGCGCGGCCATTCTGTTGTTCGACAGCGCCGACGTAATGCGCTTTGTGGCTTCGCGCGGTCTATCAGACAGATATCGGCAAGCAGTCGAAGGGCATTCACCTTGGGTCAAGGACGACAGAGAGCCCCGCCCGGTTTATTTCGAGGACGTCGCCGCATCGGATCTTTCAGATGATCTGAAGGAGACCATTGCGCGTGAGGGGATCGGCGCGGTGGCTTTTATTCCGATCCAGCAAAGTGGCCGGCTGATCGGCAAGTTCATGGCCTATTACGATGCTCCGCACCGCTTTTCGGACCCGGAGGTACGGGTTGCCCTTACCCTTGCCCGCCAGCTTGGGTTCAGCATGGAGCGCCTGAAAGAGGATGAGGCGCGCCGCGCTGCCGAGCGTAGCGCGATGCACCTGGTAGCGATCGTCGAGTCTTCCGACGACGCTATCATCAGCAAAAATCTCGACGGCGTGATCCAAACCTGGAATGCCGGTGCCCAGCACCTGTTTGGTTATACGGCGGACGAAGCCATCGGGAAGCCGGTAACGATGCTGATTCCAGCGGACCGTCAAGACGAAGAGCCGGGAATTCTGGCGCGTCTGCGCCGCGGCGAACGTATTCATCATTATGAAACCGTCCGACAGCGAAAGGATGGGAGTCTAGTCGATATCTCTCTCACAGTTTCGCCGGTGTACGACCGCGCAGGCCGCATCATCGGAGCGTCGAAGATCGCGCGAAATATTACCGAGCGCAAAGAAACCCAGCGCAAGCTCCTGGAAAGCGAGCAACGTTTGCAAGACTTGCTCGCCGCAATTCCGGCCGCAATTTACACGACGGATGCCGAGGGTAAAATCACCTACTTCAACGAGGCGGCCGTCGAGCTCGCGGGCAGGAGGCCTACGCTGGGCAGCGACGAATGGTGCGTCACCTGGAAGCTCTACAATCCTGACGGCTCGCCGTTGCCGCACGATCAGTGCCCGATGGCGGTGGCGCTGAAAGAGGGGCGGTCGATACGCAACGCCGAGGCTGTAGCTGAAAGGCCGGACGGCAGGCGGATTCCGTTCATTCCGTTTCCGACCCCGCTAAGGGATGTCTCAGGAAAGGTGGTTGGCGCCATCAATATGTTGGTGGACATCAGCGAAAGAAGGCAGGCCGAGTCGCAGCAGCGTTTGCTGCTCAATGAACTCAATCATCGCACGAAGAATAACATGCAGATGTTGCAATCGCTGGTATTCAACGCGGCGAAGAGAGCCAAGAGCGAGGAAGCGCGGCGGGTGCTTGATGAGGCGAGCGGGCGCATTGCCTCAATGGCTGCCGCTCAGCGCGTACTCTACGGCACCATTGATGCCAGCCATTTTAGTGCAAACGAGTTTCTCGGTGCCGTTTGTCAGACGCTTCAGCAGACGTTGTCTCCGGCGATAGAGGTGGTCGCCGAAACCGCAAGCGGCATACTCTCCAATGATGCGGCGATGCCGCTGGCGCTGATCCTGAACGAGCTACTGACCAACGCCGTCAAGCATGGGACCAAGCACCGTCCGAAAGAGACCGTCCGGGTCGGCTTGACTGAAAGGGATGGCAAATTTGAATTGTATGTTGAAGACGATGGGGACGGGTTTGATTTGGACGCTGTCCGAAATGCTTCGTCAGGATTGCAGCTCGTCCTGGGGCTTGCCGGTCAGCTGCAAGGCACGTTCGACGTGACCCGCAGGCCGTCTCGGGCCTTTGTCCGATTTGCAGCGGGTCGGCCTTCGTGAAACCTGGTCGGACGAGAGCTTCGCGAGTTCCAGCCGAGCGATTTGCGCCGCCCTCGGTTCCTCCCAAGCAACCTCCGTTGCGAAGTCGCTCGCGCCGGGAGCTCGCAACGGAGCGAGCGCAGACACGTATTCTGGTCGTTGAGGACGATTTCCTGATCGGGCTGCAGACGGTGGCGGCTCTGGCGGATGCCGGATTCAACGTGATCGGCACTGCTACGACCGCGGAGGAAGCGATTGCGCTTGCGAAAGCGCAGCGGCCCTCTTTGGCTGTGATGGATGTACGCCTGGCTAGCGAACGGGACGGCATTGATGCGGCTCGGGAGTTGTTCAAGGAGCTTGGCATCCGCTGCATCTTTGCGACTGCTCATGACGATCCACACACTCGACGGCGCGCCGAACCGTATGCGCCGCTAGGATGGTTGGCGAAGCCGTACACGATGGCCTCCCTCGTCACGTCAGTCGTCGATGCCTTGTCCCAACTGGACTGATCAATCTGAAACGTTGCGACCGTTACAGGCTCAGTCGGAGACCGAACAGACAGGCGTTTCGAGCTGGCGCTAACGTTCTCACGTTATGGCGGCGATACGAAAGCCTGACCCGGAACTGCTGCCGATTCACCTGCGGCGGTGTCCGCATTGCCAGACGCGAATGATCACTGTTGGGATTGAATCGGAGCCCAGCGGGTTCGAGCGTCGCAGCTTCGAATGTCGCAACTGCGGGCACGCCGAAACCGGAACCCTGGTTAGCGATCCCTACAGGTCCGACGGGGCTATCCGCAATCTAGGGATACTGGAATAGCGGGTTGAGAGCGGCCAACTTCGTCGAGCAAGGCAACATGGTTCACGACAAGAAAGTCTCACCTCCTGAAACCGATCTTGAGGCCGAAGCGGTGATCGCGCTCGAGCAAGCGCGCAGCATGAAACCCGGAGTGGAACGAACCGAAGCCATGAAGCGAGCGGGTATCTTGCGAAACGCAGCTGACTTGCAGGGATTGTTTTTTGCCAAGCGGGGCAGGCCGAAGAGCTGAAGCAGCCCGTTAAGCTGGGAACTATTGCACCGATCAGGCTTTCTCAGTCCATCCCGCGTATCCGTGTGGACGCTGAGAAAGATAGATGATGATGATCAGGCAAGTACCTCCGAACGGCACCGAACCCGCGAAATCCGAAGACGACATCCAGCGCGAACTCCTGGGGCCGCGTGGCGTTCCGGGCGCGCCCGATCCCGCGAAGATGACGCCGCAGCGGGAAAAAAAGACCCCAAAGGAGATTGATCCTGGTCATACCGCCTAGGCCTTCAGAGGATAGTCTCGGCAGGCCGTGCCTCGACAGGACCGAACACATCCCCGAACGAGCGCCGAAGTGCGCGGTCGAACTCCGCCATCGTGATTGCATTGCCGAGATCGGCGAGGCTAGTGACCCCATAGCGAGGATCGGCCACGCCGCAAGGCACGATTGCTTCGAAATGGCTCAGGTCCGGCTGCACATTGATCGCAACGCCATGGAATGAGACCCAGCGTCTAAGTCGCACCCCTATCGCCGCAATCTTGTCTTCGCAGCCGGGTCCCTTGTCGGGTCGACTCACCCAAACTCCAATGCGATCCTCCCGGCGTTCGCCGCGCACATCGAAGCTGGCCAGAGTGCGGATAATCCACTCCTCCAGGCTCGCGACAAAAGCCCGCACGTCGGGCTGCCGCCTTTTCAGGTCGAGCATCACATAGGCCACCCGCTGACCGGGGCCATGATAGGTGAGCTGGCCGCCGCGGCCACTGGCAAAGGTCGGGAATCGAGGGTCGAGCAGGTCTTGGACCTTGCCGCTGGTGCCCGACGTGTAGAGCGGTGGATGCTCCAGCAGCCAAACCAACTCAGGTGCGCGATGCGCGGCGATTTCGGCCGCCCGTGCCTCCATGGCCGCGACGGCCTCCGGATACGCCACAGTCTTCGGCGATGTCAGCCACTCCACCGGCTCGCCTAGGCCAGGTTGCGACAGCGACATCAAATCAAGGCTTTGGCGATCATTAACCATTGGCTAACCATAACGTGGTGATCTCAAACGATGCAATTTTGCATTTGTACGCCAGTGCGGGTTTTCAGTGCCAACCCTCGATAAAGTTAGCGTCGATCTCATGGTGGTCCTCGGGACCACAACGATGCCCATCCATCAGGTAATGCGGCTGAGCCGCGGCGCTATCATTGAACTGGACGCCACCGAGGCGGATGAGGTCAAGATTCTCGCCAACAGCCTGCCGATCGCGAGCGGTGTTGTGCTGGTCGACCGAAACCGCATAGCGGTCGAAGTCAAGCAAATGCTGCCGCGGCTGCCGGGCAGCCGGTGATCCGGTTCCTGATCCCGAAGCGCCTATCACGGCGAGGGCAGGCCTTGTCCCCCCATCATTGATTTGTTAAATCCCGCGCCGTTGATCCGGTCCGGCGCATATGCCAAGGCCGGTTTCCCAAGCGCTCGTGGCGGAATTGGTAGACGCGCTGCCTTGAGGTGGCAGTGAGTAACATCGTGGGGGTTCGAGTCCCTCCGAGCGCACCAACTCGAAACCTGGTTGAAAAACAAGCTCCGCGCCACGGGTGCCCCGTGGACTCGCCCGTCGCGGCGATGGCGCCCGATCGCGCAACCAACCGCCTCGGCCGCGCACCCATTCTTAACCCGAAAGTGCTGTTAGTTCGGAAAACCGCGCCGGTGGCCTCGCGGGGGTTCGACCGACCGCCCGATAGAGCATCATTAGGAACAGACGCATGAAACTCCTGAGCCTCTCCTATCGGTGTCTGTCCAATTTCGTTTTTCTTGCGCTGGTCTACTACAGCCTGAATTTCATGGAAAAATACAACCAGCGCGCTATCATTGCGATACTGGTTCTGCTCTACGCCGCGATGCGAGCTGCGACGGCGTTGCGATCGTTCTATTTCTTTCAGCGTATCGAACGGCTGGAACTTGAGACACGGCGGCTATCGGGGCTGGTTGGAAACACGCCTCAAGCCTCAGCCGCGCGCAAGCAGATCGTCAACGATGTAGGCGTGCTGCGGCAAGGAGGCGAGATGAATTCGTACGTCGACCTTCTGTTCCTCTCGATCATCGTGCTGCTCTGCATTTCGAAGATCGTGACGAGTTGAGCCTCAAGCGCTCCTCTTCCTGACCTGGACAAGATGTTTAACGGCCCCGCGCCGCCCGTGCGTCAATTGCCGCTTTTGATGGACGTTCGCGCTAGACCGGCCGGCTTTCCCGTTCATTGTTAGAGGCGGATTGCGGGCATGGCGCGAGGTCGCCTGGTAATCAGCCGGTCCGGCCTGTTCCGCTCGGTGAGGGGCGCTGAGCCCCCGCGTTGCTGCACGAAGTCCCTCGCGGATTTGGAAGACCGTGTGATCGGGCACCGGCAGAGTAGTGGTGGCCTGAGCGGTCTGCAGAGGCGTTGGGCGTGGCCACGCCAGCCGCCCTGGCGGTGTGCCGCGCCGGAGCGGTATTCCCCGATCCTCCTCGCTAAGTGACAGCGCCTGCACGTCTGGCCAGTCCAATTCCGAGATCGCCGGAGCCGGTAGCATGCTGGTGTCGCGAAAGGCGAAATTGGGAATTTTGGGCCAGCGCGAAGTCGCGACATTTTCCGACACGGGATATAGCTGCCATTCCTGCGGGTCGGTCGGTGTCGCCGGACTTTGCAATGTAGCCGGCACCACGTGGACGATGTGATATCCGCGCACCTTCAGTTCGTTGAGAATTCTTGGCAACGCGGCGACGGTTCGCGCCTGAATGTCGTGCAAGAGTAAAATGCCTTTTCCTCTCTGCTCGAGCCGTTTGATCGCGAGCTCGAACACTCGCGAAGAGGAAATATGTCGCCAATCATCCGCCAGAAAATCCGCGCTCCAGATCTGGATCCCCTGCGATGCCAGGTACTCCTCGACATCTTCCGCGCGCAGCAGACCGGGTATCCGAAAGAACGGTGCGGGCGCTCCGTCGGTCCCGAGCGCCGATTTCACGGAGGCGATACCCTCATCGATCTCCTGTTTCGCAGCATCGACCGACATGTGATTCATCGTCAGCGGATGATTCTGGGAGTGGGTACCGACGCTATGGCCCGCTTCGACCAGCTTGCGGACGCCTTCCGGATAGGCTTGCGCCATGCGACCGATAACGAAAAAGGTAGCCTTCACGCACTGCGAGGCAAGAATTCGGAGAACCCGGTCGCTATTGCGCGGCAGCGGTCCGTCGTCGAACGTGAGGACTACCTCGTGATCCCGCAGCGGCAGGGTCTCGGAATATTGCATGGTCCCGATCCGGGGATGTTCGAGCGGATCGACTACGAGGGTGCGCGAAGTGCCGAGAGCATCCGGGCGCCCCGGACAATCGCCCGCCCGCGCGGTATGCGCGCCGATGCAAGTGAGCAGGCCCATGCAGAAAGCTGTCAACAGCCTGCGAGCTCCAGCCGAGGCATTATCGGGCATAGCACACCGTCTGGGTCCCTGATTGTGACCGCCGATCGTTGCACCGGCGGCATGAACGAGAGCTTAATTCGGATTGCGTACTTGGCTCGAACCGCTAGGGCCCTGCGCCAAAAGCCGTATCACCGCTGCCCGGCACGATGTGAACCACGCGATAATGATGGTCTCGCAAATAGCGCAAAAAGGCCGGCAGCATGGTCGCCGTCCGGGCCTTGGAGTCGTGAAACAGGATGATTCCTCTGCCGGCGCTTTTCAGCCGATCGGTGATCAGCTTCAACTCTTGCGCCGGGGTCATTGGATTCCAGTCGCTGGCCCAAAGGTCGGCGCCGAATACCACGATGCCGCGCGATTGCAAATTATCCAGAAGGG
>NZ_DATEPI010000160.1:0-13184 GCF_035273305.1 Bradyrhizobium sp.
GCTTCAGCGCGCTTGCGCGGCATGACGAGCGCATAGGCATTCTCAAACCCAAGTTCGCCGAATAGCGTCACGTTCTGCTGCGCCAGTTTCGCTTTCAGTTCGCGCAGCAATTCGTCGCGCGGTTTGATGTCCGTGTGGTGACACTGGTTCAGCCACAGCGTGCCGGAATAATCGACATAGACGTCGATATCACCTGAGACCAGCGCATCGAAGATCACGTTGGAGCCAAGCCCCTCCCGTGTGTTGGCGCTCAAGCCGGCTGCCTGGAGCCGCTGCGCGATCAAAGCCGACAGCACATATTGTTCGGCAAACGTCTTGGCGCCGACGATATAGCTCGACGGCGACCGCGCTACAGAGGGCACCAGCGTCGCCGCTATCAGGGCAGCCATACCGATCGCGCCCGATACTGCGCGGGCGCGGCTGCGCTGCCGAAGCCCGGTCTCCATCAGGGCCAACAATTGATCGACCGCGAGCGCCAGTACCGCGGCGGCGAGACAGCCGAACAGCACGAAAACCCAGTTCTGAGTTTGTAGGCCCGCGAAAATGTAGTTGCCAAGGCTGGTCTGCCCGATTGGCGTGGACAGCGTCGCGGTGCCGATCACCCAAACCGCTGCGGTACGGATACCCGCCATGATCACTGGCAGCGCCAGCGGCAGTTCAACCATGAAAAGCGATTGGCGACGCGTCATGCCGACGCCCTGTGCAGCCTCGACGATGCTCGCGTCGACGCCGCGCAAGCCCGTGATGGTGTTGCGCAACACCGGCAGCATCGAATACAGCGCCAGCGCCAGCACGGCCGGCAAAAATCCGAACGCCGAGAAGCCGGATCCGAACCAGGCCAGCGACAAGGATGCGAGCGCCAGCAAGAGTGGATAGAACAGTGCCAGCAGCGCAAGTCCGGGTACCGTCTGCACGATGCTGGCGACCCCGAGCAGCGCGCTTCGCATCACCGGCCGGTTACGCGCAGCAATCGCAAGCGGCAGGCTCACCACAAGTCCCAGCGTCAGCGCGGTCAGGCTGACGCGGACATGATTGCCGAGGTAGTCAGGCAAATGCGCCAGCGCCTCACCCCAGCGCGGATCCGAGAGCAGGTTCATGCCCCAGCCTCGCGCGGCAGCAGCACTCTCAGGCGGTCGGCCTGGCGGCGCGGCGTGCGCAGGAGCTCGCTCACGTACGCCTCGTCGCTGCTCGAGAGCTCTGCCGGCGTGCCCTGCGCGACCAACCGGCCCGCTCGCATCACGGCGATGCGGTCCGCAAGTAAGATGGCTTCGGTGATGTCGTGGGTGATCATGACCGTGGTCAGGCCAAGCTTGTTGTGCAGGCTGCGGTAGTCGTCACCGAGCGTATCGCGAGTAATTGGGTCGAGGGCGCCGAACGGTTCGTCCATCAACACGATGCGGGGCCTTGCCGCCAGTGCGCGGGCCACCCCGACGCGCTGCCGCTGTCCTCCCGAAAGTTCATGGGGAAAGCGGTCGCGGTATTGCGCGCGATCCAGCTGGACGAGATCGAGGAGTTCGTCGACGCGCGCGGAGATATCGGGCACGGGCGTGCCGATCAGTTTCGGCGTAATTCCGATGTTGCCGCCGACGCTGATGTGGGGAAACAATCCGCCGCTTTGGAACACATAGCCGATGCGGCGGCGCAAGGACACGGCATCAAGCGCGCGCACGTCCTCGCCTTCCACGGTGATGCTGCCGCTATCGGCCTCGATCAGGCGGTTCGCCAGTCGCAGCAACGTGGTCTTGCCTGAGCCCGAGCCGCCGACGATGGCGACGAACTCGCCAGCGGCGACATCAAGCGTGACGTCGTCTACAGCCTTGACGCGCCCGTCATCGAAGCTCTTGCCGACGTGCGCGAATGCGATCAGTGGCGAAGCAGCGGTCATTTCCCGGGACTATCACACCGGCCTTGGGCAACCAAGCGGATGCAGCGCTTGCTTATCGCGGCGATCGGTTGAATTGTCGCTAGCGTGGCGGTATTCCGCACATGGCAATGGATGGAGAAATGCGCGTGCAGGCGGACATCACCGCAAAGCCGACGGCGATTGCGCTTCATGAGGCGACGGTGGCCTTCCCGCTGGCCCATAACCGCGTTTACACCGCGGTTGAAAAAGCGCGGCTCGCGGTCGAGAACGGAGAGTTCGTCGCCATTGTCGGGCCGACCGGTTGCGGAAAATCAACCCTACTGAACGTTGCGGCCGGGCTGCTGAAACCGGCTTCCGGAGTTATCAGCATCTTCGATGCGCCGCTGACCGGGCTCAATCGCGACGCCGGCTATCTGTTTCAGGCCGACGCATTGTTTCCCTGGAAAACCGCGATCGACAACGTCGCGATCGGGCTGGAGGTCAAAGGCACGCCGCGCGTCGATGCGTTGGAGCGGGCGCAACGCTGGCTCACGAAGGTCGGTCTCGGGGCGTTCGGCAACCGCTACCCGCATATGCTGTCGGGCGGCCAGCGCAAGCGGGTTGGCCTCGCGCAGGTACTGATCCGCGACCCCAAGATATTGCTGATGGACGAACCGTTCGGGCCGTTGGATGCGCAGACCCGCCAGATCATGGGCAATCTGCTGCTGGATCTGTGGAACGCGGATCGCAAGGCGGTCTTGTTCGTCACCCACGATCTGGAAGAAGCGATCGCGCTTGCGGACCGTGTCGTGATCATGTCGGCGGGGCCCGGTGCGCGCATCATTGGCAACTGGCGCGTACCGCTGCCGCGCCCGCGCGACATTTCGGAAGTTCGGCTAGACCATGAATTTCATGCACTGCACCGGGAGATCTGGGGTGTGCTTAAGGATGAGGTGATGAAAGGCTACGCGCAATCCGCCGGGTGAGGGCGCGGGTGTGCGTGGATTTCGGCACAAGGAATTGCGCCGCCGGGCGCGAAAAAGGGAGAGATCGAGGCGTGTCGAAGCTCGCACTGCTTGGCTTGCAATTGCTGGTCGCTGTCGTGGCGCTGGCGTTGTGGCAATTGTTCTCGACTGTGCCGGTTTTCGGGCACCTGTTGCTGCCGCCGTTCTTCTTTTCCAATCCGATCGACGTCGGCAGCCAGATCGTCGATTGGTTTTCAACCGGCGTAATCTGGAAGCACCTTCTGATCACACTGTGGGAATCTATTCTGGCGTTCGCGATCGGCTCGCTCGGCGGCATCCTGGTCGGCTTCTGGTTCGCGCGCCAGCCGCTCGTTGCCGCGGTTTTCGACCCCTATGTCAAAATGGCAAACGCGTTGCCGCGCGTCGTTCTCGCGCCGATCTTCACGCTCTGGCTCGGGCTTGGCATCTGGTCCAAGGTGGCGCTCGGCGTCACGCTCGTATTCTTTATCGTGTTCTTCAACGTCTATCAGGGCGTCCGGGAGGTCAGCGGCACGGTGCTCGCCAACGGCCGCATGCTCGGCATGAGCGAGCAGCAGTTGATGCGCCACGTATATTGGCCGTCGGCCTTGTCATGGATGTTCTCGTCGCTGCACACCTCGGTCGGGTTCGCGGTCGTCGGCGCGGTCGTTGGCGAATATCTCGGCTCAGCGGCGGGGCTGGGCTATCTGATCCAGCAGGCCGAAGGGGTATTCGACGTCGCCGGCGTGTTCGCGGGCATGTTCGTGCTGTCGGCATTCGTCATCCTGATCGATCTGGCGGTGACCCATGTCGAGCGGCGGCTTCTGGTGTGGCGGCCGGAGCCCATTGAAAACAGGGGCTAAAGTCGGAACGCTGCTGTCTTCTCAAGGCAGGCGCGCTGCTCTATCCTGCAGGAATAATGAACAGTACGGAGAAGACCATGAGAACGATTTTGGGCAGACTGGCCACGGCGCTGTCGGTGCTGGTGCTGACAGCCGGTCTCGCGGCCGCGCAGACCAAGATCACCGTCGCGGTCGGCGGCGGCTCCTGCCTGTGCTATCTGCCGACCGTACTGGCCAAGCAGCTTGGCGAGTTCGAGAAGGCCGGCCTTGCCGTCGAGCTGGTGGACCTCAAGGGCGGGTCGGACGCCCTCAAGGCGGTGCTCGGCGGCAGCGCCGATGTGGTCTCCGGCTACTTCGATCATTGCGTCAACCTCGCCGCCAAGAAGCAGGAGCTGCAGGCTTTCGTGGTTTACGATCGCTATCCCGGCCTCGTGCTGGTGGTCTCTCCGTCGCACAACGGCGAAATCAAATCGATCAAGGATCTTGCCGGCAAGAAAGTCGGCGTCAGCGCGCCGGGCTCCTCGACCGATTTCTTTCTGAAATATCTTTTGAAGAAAAACGGTCTCGATCCCACCGGCACGGCCGTGATCGGCGTTGGCCTCGGCGCGACCGCCGTTGCCGCGATGGAGCAGGGCCAGATCGACGCTGCCGTGATGCTGGACCCATCGGTCACGGTGTTGCAGGGCAGCCATCCGGACCTGCGCATCCTCAGTGACACCCGCACGCAAAAGGATACGCTTGCCGTGTTCGGCGGCGAATATCCGGGTGGCGCGCTCTATAGCACCGCCGCCTGGGTCGCCTCACATGACAAGGAAGTACAGGCACTGACCAATGCGATCGTGAATACGCTTGGGTGGATCCATTCGCATTCACCGGAAGACATCATGGCCAAGATGCCGCCGGAAGTGGTCGGCAAGAACAAGGAGCTTTATCTCGCCGCGCTCAAGAACACGATCCCGATGTATTCGGAAACCGGCAAAATGGACCCGAAGGGCGCGGACGCAGTGCTGGCGGTGTTCAGCGAGAGCTCGCCTGAAGTGGCAAAGGCGAATATCGACGTCAGCAAGACCTTCACCAACAAATATGTCGAACGTGCCAAGAAGACCACGGGGTTGAATGCGAAATAAGCCCGGTCGGGCGGCATGACGCATCCGACCATTCATCGCGTCAGGACGCTCGATCTAGGGTTTGAGCCGTGGCCCTGGCCATTCGCCAACGAAAAGTGCGCCGATATCGAGGCGCATTTTGCGGTCAAGAAGCGCGAAAAGCCGATCTGGAATGGGCGCATCCTGCTCGGGCGCGATCCCGATTTTTCCACCAAGCGGTTCAGCGCCCGTTATTTCGATGCGGATTTCGCAAGTTTCCTGGCCTGGCGGGACTGGGGCTTTCCCGACGGTAGCGTTTTCAACGGCTTCGGAATGGGCGCGCTGCGTTGCTCGGACGGAGCATTCGTGCTCGGCGAAATGGCCGGGCATACCGCCAATGCGGGGCGGGTCTATTTCCCCTCGGGCACGCCTGATCCCGACGATCTCAAGGGAGGTGCGGTCGATATTGCCGGCAGCGTCGCGCGGGAGGTTGAGGAAGAAACCGGTCTGAGGCCAGAAGAGTACCGGGCCAGCGCCCATTGGGACTGCGTCGTCAGTGGCGCGGTGATCGCGATGATCAGGATATTGGAGGTCGATGTCACCGGCGAAATGCTGCGCGCAAGGATTGAAGCCAATCTTGCACGGCAATCGCAACCGGAACTATCCCGGATCCATCTGGTGCGCGAGAAGCGCGATCTCACGCCGGCGATGCCGCGCTTTGTGACTGCATTCATCGAGTCAGAGATAGCCGCGTAGATCAATTCAGGTGAGTGGAGGTCTTAGTCCATGGGCAAGAAAGCTTCGCGATCGCTTGGGGTCGAGCTGAAGCCGTTCATAGCGCCGTTCCGCTTCGACGGATCAGGCAAGTTTCACCTGAAATCGTCCAAGACCGACGAGAAGGGCGGGCTCGATAAACAAAGCGCTGAAAAGATCATCGAAGCGAACCGGACGCGGCTGACTGAATTTCAGGAACGGCTGTACGCGGACGATCGCTGGTCATTGCTGGTGATCCTTCAGGGCATGGATGCGTCCGGCAAGGACAGTGCGATCAAAAGCATTTTCCAGGGGGTCAATCCGCAGGGCTGCGAGGTCTATTCGTTCAAGCAGCCTTCCTCCCGTGAGCTCGATCACGATTTCATGTGGCGCAGCATGATTGCGCTGCCCGAGCGTGGCCGCATCGGAATATTCAATCGCTCTTACTACGAGGAATGCCTGGTGACGCGGGTGCATCCGGATGTGCTCGCCAAGGAAAGAATCCCGGACCCGCTGGTGAGCAGGAACATCTGGCGCGAGCGGTTCGAGGACATTTCAGCGATCGAGCGTTACTTGACTCGCAACGGTACGGTGATCCTGAAGTTCTTCCTCCATATTTCCAAGGAGGAGCAGCGCGAGCGGTTTCTCGACCGGCTCGATGAGCCGTCGAAAAACTGGAAGTTTTCGATGAACGATATCGCCGAGCGTGCGCTCTGGCCGCGATACATGGCCGTGTATCAGGACATCGTGCGACACACATCAACGGCGGCGGCGCCTTGGTATGTGGTTCCTGCCGATCACAAATGGTTTGCGCGGGTGGTGATCGGCTCCGCGATCGTCAGCACGCTCGAAACGCTCGACCTACGATTCCCCCACGCCGACGCGGCGTCGCTGCAGGAATTCAAGCAGGTGCGCACTGCGCTCGAGAGCGAAGGCGACGGAAAGCCAAAAAAGCCGAAATCGAAATAGTATGCTTCCGACAGTGCGCATCAGTGGACCTGTTGCCTACATCCTTCTTTATAGCGCACTGTACGCCGCCTTTGGCGTTGCCTCGCCGTTCTGGCCGAAGTTTTTCGAAACGAGAGATTTAAGTTCGCAGCAGATAGGTTTTATTCTGAGCGCTGCAATGCTGGTGCGGCTCGGCGCTGGCCCCTTGGTCGGAAGGCTTGCCGACCTCTGGCGATCACGACGCGTTGCGCTCGCCGCCTGCGCCGTCGTGGCGGGTGCTACGGCCGCGACACTGTTGCTGGCAAACAGTTTCTGGTTATTGCTTCTGGTAGCTTCGGTGCAGGCTGCGGCACTTGCCCCCACCACCTCGATTGCGGACGCGTTATCAGTCAATGCAGCGAAGCCGGAGCGGGCGGGCAAGCCATTTGAATACGGCTGGATCAGAGGCGCGGGATCGGCGGCTTTCGTGCTGGGTACGCTGGTCATCGGCCAACTGATCAGCCGCACTTACCTCAATCCGATCATCTGGATGAATGTGGCGCTCCTACTTGCGGCGGCGGCCGCAACGGCATTGTTGCCTCATGCAAGTGACCAATCCCGCCCGCCCGCCGGTGCGTTGCCCGCCGGGAATCGCGTGTCGTGGCTTCTCGGGATATCGCGCTTTCGCATCCTTCTTCTGGTTTCGGCCTTGATCTATGGAAGTCACGCGATGCATGACGCATTTGCCGTGATCAGGTGGAGCGATGCCGGTATGGACGCGTCGGTCATCAGCATTCTATGGTCGGAGGCGGTTGCCGCTGAAGTGATTGTATTCTTGATCATCGGCCCGGCACTGCTTGCCCGCATCGGACCGCGTGGCGCGGCGGCGCTGGCCGCGAGCGCCGGTGCGATACGTTGGACTGTTGCCGGCGTGACCACCTCGGTGTTGCCGCTGTCGCTTGTGCAGCCGCTGCACGGATTGAGTTTCGCGCTGCTCCATCTTGCCTCCATGCGAATGATGGGGGCGCTCGTTCCGGTTAGCTTGTCCGCGACGGCTCAAAGCATCTACGCATTTGGGGCAGGGTTCACCACCGCCGCGCTGACGTTGCTGTCAGGAATTCTATACGCCAGGTACGGAGGCGCGTCGTTCTTCCCAATGGCAGCCCTTTGCGGCATCGCGCTCCCATTGGCGTGGTTCGGCTTGGCCAACGATCAACAGCAGTGACTAGGGCAGCGAAAACGCGACCACCGAATCCCCCAGCTTAGTTCCGAGCTTGCCGTGTCCGCCGGCGGCAACCACCACGAACTGTTTGCCGTTCTGTCGCGCGAGATAGGTCATCGGCAGTGCTTGTCCGCCGGCCGGAAGGCGGCCTTTCCAGAGCTCTTTTCCAGTGTCGGTGTCAAAGGTGCGAAGATAATTGTCCATGCCCGACGCGATGAAGGCGAGGCCTCCCGCGGTAACGATCGGACCACCCAAATTCGGCGTGCCCGCAATGACATGCGAGGGGTCTTTGACCATATCGGCCGTAGTGCCGAGAGGCACTCTCCAGCGGATCGATCCATTTGAGAGATCGACTGCAACCAGCTCACCCCAAGGCGGAGGGCTGCAGGGCAATCCGAGTGGCGAATGAAGAACCTGACGGCTCATGCCGTAGGGAGTACCGTGCTGCGGCGATACTTCCGCACCTGGGGCGCCCTGGCGCGCGGTTTTTTCGGCGGGTCCGAATTCGTCTCGCGGGATGAGGTGAACTTCCATCGGAAGATTGTTGATGTTGGTGACGAATAGCTGGCGCTGATGGTCAAATGCGCCGCTGCTCCAGTTCATGCCGCCGAGATTGCCTGGAAATGCTATGGTGCCCTGCACGCTGGGCGGCGTGAAAATGCCGTCCGACTTGAGCTTCTCGATCTGAGTGCGGCAGGATTCACGCTCTTCCGGATTAATGCCCCAGGCATCTTTCGCGCTGAGCTGCTGTCGCGCCAGCGCGGGCGGCAGGGACGGAAATGGTTGAGTGGGCGATGCATCCTCGCCAGTTGCTTCGCTTCGTGGCACCAGGCGCTCTTCCACGCCAAAAACCGGCTTGCCCGTTTCCCGGTCCAGCACAAACAGATTGCCGGTCTTGTTGCCCTGGATCAGGACGGGAGTCTCGCCGCCTGCGCGGCGCATCATCGCGAGCACCGGCTGGGCGGCTGTGTCGTAGTCCCACAGATCGTGATGAACGAGCTGAAATCCCCAAACCAGTTCGCCGGTTTTGGCCGACAATGCGACCACCGAATTTGCCCATTTGTTGTCACCCGGCCGCTTGATGCCGTGATAGTCCGGACTCGCGCTACCCGTCGGCAGAAACACCAGCCCGCGTTGCGCGTCGACTGAAATGGTCGACCAGACATTCCCCGCACCCGTCGGCGCCAGATTTCCTTCAATTGGATGCCATGTCCAGCGGAGCTTGCCGGTCTTGGCATCAAACGCGCGGACCGCCCCATCGGGGCTATCGACCCGATCGTTGTCGGCGATTGCGGAGCCGACGACCACCAGATCATCGATCACGGCCGGTGCCGAGGTTTCTTCATACTCCCCGGGACGCCGGATGTTGGATATGCCGGCTTTCAGGTCGATTTGTCCGCCGGCGCCGAAGTCGGCACAGGGATCTCCGCTCGACGCATCAAGCGCAAACAGGCGTGCGTCAATGGTAGCCAGGAAGATCCGTTGATGGCATGGACCGCCGCTCCCGCCCGGCTCGGACCAGAACGAAACGCCGCGATTCACAAGGCCCTCGGAATAACCCTTTCGCAAATCGATTTTTGGATCGAAGCTCCACTTTTGCTTTCCATTCTCGGGGTCGATGGCGAGAACGCGATTGAAAGGCGTACTCAGGAACATCGTCCCGCTGATAACGATCGGCGTTGCCTCGAATTCGCTTTTCCGTCGCCCGTCGCTGCCATCGGAAACATCCCCGGTGTGGAGCTCCCATGCTGGCTTCAGTTGGGCGACATTCGCCTTGTTGATCTGATCCAGGGCTGAATAGCGGGTTCCTCCCGCATCTCCTCCGTAAAACGCCCAATCTCCGGCTGCTGCCCGATCAAGCTCTTCAGCGGCGGCAAAATGTGAACTTGCTGACATCAGCAGCAGTGAAGTCACGATCCGAAGCGCTCGCATCCGACCCTCCTGGCGACAATCCCTTTGATCGTCGATGAGGCTTATCCAAGCGCTGGAAATTGCGTGCGTCGAGACCACCTGGGATGAGCGGCTGGTCTGCCGGGACAAAGTGCGCGAGCTTATGACGAGCCGCTTCGGAAACGGGGCGAGCGGCGCCGTCCTCAACATTTCGCTCCTAGGCACCCTTGGCGTTTTGGCTTTTTGCCTTTTCCTGAGCAGCCCAATAATCCGCTTCGAGCGGGAGTTTGTCGAAGTCAGGCTTGTATCCATTCTCCTCGTATTTTGAACGCGGAATGGGGATGTTGGTGCCGTCATAATCGACCTGCACCCATCCGTCGCTGGTACGGAACATTCCGCTTGCCATGTCTGTCTCCTGCTTTGCGTGAAGCATTCTACGGAGCTAGGCTGGCTCGACCGCCCGTCAAGAGCCAAGCCAGTTTCCAGGGCCTCAACAGGGAGTGCTCACATGCGACGCCGGCATTTTATGGTGGGTGTGATCTCTTCAGCCATTATTTAACGCGCGGAAAACCACAACTTGACCTTCAGGCCGGGTGAATTGTCGAGCAACTCTATTTTTACGCCGTGAAGACGCGCGACGGCCGCGACGAGACTAAGCCCGAGACCGTTGCCCGGGGTGTAGCGACTGTGTTCGAGCCGGTAAAAGCGCTTGAATACATGCTCGTATTGATCGGGCGGAATTCCGGTCCCGTCATCGGCAATCGAGACGACCGGCTTACCGTCTATGTTCTCGACGGATACGACGACGTTTCCTCCCGGGCGGCCGTGCTTGATCGCGTTGTCGACGAGATTGGCGATCGCATCGAAGATCAGGTCACGATCCCCGGTCGCCAACGCCTCACTTTCACCGGTGACGGCCAGACGAGTGCCGTCCTGCTCGGCGGCGGCATCATACAGCTCGACAACTTCGCTCGCGATCTCGGCCAGGTTCACGGTGCGGAAGGCATCCTTTCTCGCCTGGGTCTCAATTTGCGCGATCCGCGTGATCGACAAAAACATTCCCAGCACAGCATCGAGGTCGGCAATCGTCTCGCTGATCAGCCACTGATCGTCATTGGCAATGCGCTCGCTGTGGTACGCCTTTTCTAGTCGTCCTCGCATTCGCGTCAGCGGTGTCCGCAGGTCGTGAGCAACATTATCGCTCACCTGCTTGATCTCGCCCATTAATGTTTCGATCCGGTCCAGCATCAGGTTCAGGTTCTCTGCCACGCGATCCCATTCGTCGTTGCTGCCGCGGAGTGGGATACGCTTGTCAAGCCCGCTGAGCATGATCGCCCGGCTGGTCGCGTTAATCGATTCAATTCGACCGACAGTCCGGCGGCTCACCAGGATGCTCGCCATCGCAGCGAGCACGAACATCAGCGCCGCGCCTGAGATCACCGCTACCTTCATCAGATCGGTGAAATGATCAAGGTCGCTGATATCGCGTCCCACCAACAGGCGATCGCCAGGCGGGAATGTTCCGACCATCGCCCTTATCAGGGGCCGGCTTGCCTCATTCGGCGAGTGTTGCGGTGCGCGAAACTCGTTCCATCCGTAGGCGGCCGTGGCCGTGGGTGGCCATGAATTGATGTTGCCTCCCAGCACAGTGGAGGAGGCATCGGCGAGCAGGTAAAAGTTGTCTGAAAAACTCTGATCCGCCATCCGCTGTTTTATCAACGAGAGCAACCCGTCGCGCCCCGATCGTTGATAAGCGCCTTGCAGGCTCGAATACTCCAGCATGATGGTCCGATCCGATCGGCTCCGTACATAGCCGGTCGTGGAAACATAGACGTAAGCGAAAATGGCCGACACGATCAGGCCAAACAACCCGATCGCAATCAGCGCCAGTTTGAAGGTCGATGAAGTTAAGGTTTTAGCCAGGAGCACGAAGGCAATACCCGACACCGCGAACGGTATGGATCAATGGATAGGCCTGTTGATCGTCAATTTTCCGGCGCACGCGCCCGACATAGACGTCGATAATGTTGGTTGAGGGATCGAAATGAAGGTCCCAGACGTGCTGCAGCAGCATGGCCCGCGACACTACGCGTCCCTTGTTGCGCGCCAGATATTCCAGAAGCTGGAATTCCCGCGGCAAGAGAACAATGTCCTTACCGCGCCGACTCGCGGTTCGCGATATCAGGTCGATTGCGAGGTCGCCGACAGTTAGGTAGGTTTCCTTGACGATGGTGTCGCTACGTCGGCCAAGTGCCTCGACGCGCGCCAGGAGTTCGATAAAAGAAAATGGCTTCACCAGATAATCATCGCCGCCGGCTCGCAATCCCCGAACGCGATCGTCGACTTCTCCGAGCGCGCTGATGATCAGGACAGGCGCGGCGACGCCATCATCACGCAATTGGCGCATCACTGAAATGCCATCGATGTCCGGAAGCATGCGGTCGATCGTGATCACGGCGTAATCACCCGCGGCACCGCGGGTCAGTGCCTCGGCGCCACTTGCGGCCAGATCGACTCGATAACCGCTGGTCGTAAGCGAGTCTACGAGTTGGCCGGCGGTTTCCGCGTCGTCTTCAACGACCAGGATGCGGCGGTGAGCTGTCATTTCTTCGGTGTCCGAACGACTGGACCGTCGGGCCGAACCCAGTCCAGAAAATCGGAAGTCGCAGAACGAACAGTATACCAGATGAAACGCGCATAATCTAAATACTCCGTGAGCCGCCGACGGCGAGTGCTCATCGAAAGCCGGGGACCTCTCATTCGCTTTATCTGGATCGCTGCTCGCGAGCTACGCGATGGCAGTTTGTAAAAGCTGCCATCGCGCTCGTGTTGGTAACACTCTGCAAGGCTTTTCCGGAGCGCTAGCTTGACGCGTCTTCTTCACGCGAACCGGCATCCACTTCGCTCGAAAAACGCCCTAGTAGTAGTCATAGCCACAGACATTGACCCATTGCCATCCGTACGGCGTCCAGCTTCGGCGCCAGCAGCCGTCGTATGCGGCATAGACAAACGGTCCGCCAAAAAAGGCGAAGCTGCGGAAGCGATGATGGAAGCGGTGGTTGCGGAAAGCAAAGTGACGATTATGGAAGCCGTGGTCCCGGAAACCAAAATGTGAGACTCGCGGCGAGAATGCGCTGTGGGCGAAGGGCGCGCCGGCAAAACGGGCTCCGCCGACGAAACGCGGACCTCCGCTCATTCCACCGAAATGCATGCCGCCGCCATGCATCCCACCTGCCATGCCACCGCTAAATCCGCCGTGCATCCCACCACCAAATCCACCCCCGTGCATTCCGCCTCCCATGCCACCTCCCATGCCACCTGCCATTCCGCCGCCATGCCCGCCGCCTCCACCCATGCCCCCGCCGCCACCGCGACCCAATGCCGGCGAGGCAACACCAAGCGCTGTGGCAAGGGCGCACGCAACGAGGCAATTAAGGACCTTGTTGTTCATCCCAATTCCTCCTCGATCTAATGAGCGCGACGATTTCCGCCGCAACGAGAAGACGCGAAGCAGAGCCAAAGGGTCCAATGTTTTCAAATGACAAATGTGACAGTTTCTGACACGAAAATTAGTTTCGCAGCAGCGCGCTCCTGGCGGCGGCGTCGTGCTCGGCCAGCGCTTCTCGCTATGCGACCCGC
>NZ_DATEPI010000161.1:0-7470 GCF_035273305.1 Bradyrhizobium sp.
ACCGCTTCATCCCGCGCGCCGCAAGACGCCGGTACCCAGCAAAGCGAGCGCTCGCCATTCGCCCGGCTGACCGAACTGCTGGCCCCGTACAAACCGGCTAAGCCATTGATTACGCTTTCGTTGGGCGAACCACAGCACCCGGTGCCGGCCTTTGTTGGCCCAGTGCTCGCCGACCACATCGCCGAGTTCGGCCGCTATCCCATTGCGAAGGGCATCGAGCCGTTCCGGCTGGCCGCGGCAAACTGGCTGTCCACGCGATTTCACTTACCGCGGCCGATCGACCCCGACAGCGAGCTTCTGGTGTTGAACGGCAGCCGGGAGGGGCTGTTTTTTGCGGCGCTGACCGCGGCGCGCTATGTCGGCGAGCGCAAGGGTAGACCCGCGATTCTGATTCCGAATCCATTTTACCCCGCTTACGCCGCGGGGGCGCGCGCTGCAGGCTGCGAGGCGATTTATCTGCCGACCACTCTCGCCAATGGATTTCTTCCCGATCTGGAGGCGCTCGATCACTCCACGCTTGCAAGAACGGTGGCGATGTACATCGCCTCACCAGCCAATCCGCAAGGCGCGGTGGCCTCGCGCGATTATTTCAGCCGCTTGAAACAACTCGCCGACCGGTTCGGGTTCCTGATCCTGAGCGACGAGTGCTATTCGGAGATCTACACCAGGGAAGCTCCGGGCAGCGTGCTGGAATGCGCCGGGCCGGACTTTAGCAATGCGATCGCTTTCCAGTCGCTGTCGAAGCGCTCCAATCTGCCGGGCATGCGGATAGGCTTTGCCGCCGGTGACAAAAAATTTCTCTCGATGTTTCACGAGCTGCGCAACGTTGCCGCTCCACAAGTGCCGGTGCCGCTGCAGCATGTCGCGGTCGCGGCCTACGGCGATGAGGCGCATGTCGAGGAGAACCGGCGGCTGTATCGGATCAAGTTCGATCTCGCCGACCAGATCCTCGGTAATCGCTATGGCTATCGTCGGCCCGCCGGCGGCTTCTGCGTCTGGCTCGATGTCTCGGAGCACGGCGACGACGAAGCGGCAACCGTCAAGCTTTATCGGGACGGGGGCGTGCGCGTCGTGCCCGGCAGCTATCTGGCGCGGACCCAACTCGATGGCAGCAATCCCGCGGCCGGTTACATCCGTCTAGCACTGGTATCGGACAGCGAAACAACGGCCGAGGCCCTGCACCGGCTGGTCGAAATTCTGGATTAGTCGCAAAGCCCATGAGCATGCCCGCGATCGAACGTGTCATTCCCCTGGTCGGCCATTTGCCTTCCTCGATACGGGAGGCGCTGGCGCGACGTTTGCGCGAGCTCGCTGGATTGGGATTGGTGGCGCTGTCCGGAGTCGCGACGGCGGCCCTGATGACCTGGTCCGTGCAAGACCCCAGCCTCAGCCATGCGACCTCGCGGCCAATCCGCAACGTCGTCGGTCACCCCGGCGCGATCGGCGCCGATCTTTTGATGCAGATCCTCGGACTTGGCTCGATCATGCTGATCCTCCCGGTCGCGGTGTGGGGGTGGCGCATGCTGACCCACCGTCCGTTCGACCGCCACGCATTGCGGATCGCATGCTGGATCCTGTGCACAATGACCTGGGCGGGATTCGCGAGCTGCTGGCCGCATGGCGCGGCATGGCCGCTTCCCACCGGGCTTGGGGGCGTTGTCGGCGATGCGCTGGTGCGCGCCCCCGCTGTGGTGTTCGGCCCGCCCGGTTTCGTCTATCGCCTGGTGCTCGGGATTCTCCTTCTCACCGCAGGCGTCGGGACATTCCTGATCGCGAGCGGGATCGGATCGCGCCCGCCAGAACAGCAATCTCCAGGGATCGCGGACGATGATGCGCCACTGGAGGAAGAAGATGAGGACGGTTCTGTATCGCTGGGATGGGCATTCCACGCCGCGATGAGCGCGAAGGCGCGGCTGTGGCGGCTCTTGACCGTCGCATATGCAAAGCTGGTGGCAAGCGCGCCTCCGGAACGCGTCGCTATGTTTGAGCGGCAGGAACCAACTCTTGGCGGCCGCGCGGTGCGGCCGGAAGTCGAGGATCACTACGAAGAAGAGGACGAGGAGGAAGAGGAAGCGCCAGCCCGCGCGGTGCGCAAGAAGCCCACGCCGCGCCTGCCGTCGCGCAAATCCTCCTTCGAGCTGCCGCCGGTCTCGGTGCTATCGGCACCGAGGGCGTCCGACCGTCAGCCGCTCAGCAAGTCCGAACTCGATTCCAATTCTCGCGCGCTGGAAGGTGTACTCGGAGATTTCGGTGTGCGCGGCGAGATCGTTAAAGCCCATCCCGGACCAGTAGTGACGCTGTACGAGCTGGAGCCGGCGCCCGGGATCAAATCCTCGCGCGTGATCGGCCTCGCCGACGACATCGCGCGTTCGATGAGCGCGCTCTCAGCGCGCGTCGCGGTGGTGCCCGGTCGCAATGCCATCGGCATCGAACTGCCAAACCCGCATCGCGAGAAAGTTTACCTGCGCGAATTGCTGGCGGTGAAAGACTATAACGAAACGGTCGCGAAGCTTCCGCTCTGCCTCGGCAAGAACATCGGCGGCGATTCCATTATCGTCGATCTCGCACGCATGCCGCATTTGCTGATTGCCGGCACCACCGGCTCCGGCAAATCGGTGGCCATCAACACCATGATCCTGAGCCTGTTGTATCGGCTCCGTCCCGATCAATGCCGCTTGATCATGGTCGATCCCAAAATGCTCGAACTCTCCGTCTATGACGGCATTCCGCATCTGCTGACACCTGTGGTGACCGATCCGAAGAAAGCCGTGGTCGCGCTGAAGTGGGCGGTGCGCGAAATGGAGGAGCGCTACAAGAGAATGTCCAAGCTCGGCGTCCGCAATATCGATGGCTATAATGCGCGCTTGTTGGAAGCCAAATCGAAGGGCGAGGAACTGACCCGCACGGTTCACACCGGCTTTGACAAGGAAACCGGCAAGGCGATCTACGAAGAAGAAAAACTCGATCTCGATCCGCTGCCCTTTATCGTCATCATTGTCGACGAAATGGCCGACCTGATGATGGTTGCCGGCAAGGATATCGAGGGCGCGGTGCAGCGGCTGGCGCAGATGGCGCGCGCCGCTGGCCTGCACGTCGTTCTCGCTACCCAGCGGCCGTCAGTGGACGTCATCACCGGCACTATCAAGGCAAACTTTCCGACCCGTATCTCGTTTCAGGTCACTTCCAAAATCGACAGCCGCACCATCCTCGGCGAAATGGGAGCCGAGCAACTGCTAGGGCAGGGCGACATGCTCTACATGGCCGGTGGCGGGCGTATCAGCCGCGTGCACGGACCCTTCGTTTCGGACGAAGAGGTCGAGAAAGTCGTGCGACATCTCAAAACACAGGGCCAGCCGGAATATCTTGAAGCGGTCACCGCGGAAGAACCCACTGACGAAGATGGCGGCGCGCTGTTTGATTCCACAGGTATGGGCAGCGATGGTGGCGGCGACCTGTTCACGCAAGCGGTCGCAATCGTCAAGCGCGACCGCAAAGCTTCCACCAGCTACATTCAGCGACGGCTGCAGATCGGATATAATCGCGCCGCCTCGCTCATGGAGCGCATGGAACTTGAGGGCATCGTTGGCCAGGCCAATCACGCGGGCAAACGAGAGATTCTGATCGAAGAGGAAGAAAGCGGATTTTGAGCAGCATGGCGAGCCCAGGTATCGCGACCTGACATTCTATTTTCACGCAAAAACGATATCTCGTTTCGCCAAAACCCGAATAAAATGGACAAAGAGTTAGACAGGAATTCGCGTTGAACAGAAATTTCAGATTTCGAATGCGTCAGCAATTTGCGTCTGGCGCGGTGCGCACCGGATTGACCTTACTATTCGCCGCTAGCGTGATCGCGCCTAGTTCCGCGCAGACTGTGCCTGTTCCGAAGCCGGCGCCGAAAATTCGCGGCAACATTCAGATGAGCGCGTCGGATGCTCAGCCAACTCCGACGACGACCGGGGCGACTTCGCGGATGGCACCGGAGCCCATCATTCCTGATCCGCGCCGGAACGTGCCCGCCAATATCTTTTCGAGCTTCGATGCCAACCAAAAGGCGCAAGCCGCCAGGGTCAGCGCCTACCTATCCTCGCTGCAGACCTTGGTCGGGAATTTTGTCCAGGTCGGACCCGACGGCAGCCGGTCCAAGGGCGACTTCTATATCCAGAAGCCCGGCAAGGTGCGCTTCGAATATGATGAGCCGAGTCCGATCGACATTGTCGCCGATGGATCATCGGTCGCGGTGCGCGACCGCAAGCTGGCGACCCAGGATATCTACCCGCTTTCGCAGACGCCACTGCGATACCTTCTGTCGGACCGCATCGATCTGCTAAAGGACACTAACGTTGTGAACGTCACGTCCGACGACCTTTTCATTACCGTCACCATCGAGGAGAAGCAGGCGCTGATCGGCACCAGCCGATTGATGCTGATGGTCGGCGCCAAGGATGGTCAACTCAAACAATGGACGGTGACGGACCCGCAGGGCTACGACACCACCGTGGCGATTTATAATCTGGACCCCGGCAAGAAGATCGATCCAAGCCTGTTCAAGATCGACTTCACGAGATATCCGACCTCGCCAGGTTAAAAATCGTTCTTGATTGCAAGCCGAAGACGTGCGTCATCGGGCACAATTGTTCATGGCTTGCAGAGTCCAATGCGGCTTTCCCTGACTACATGGAATATCAATTCGGTGCGGCTGCGCATGGATCTTGTCGCAAGGTTTATCAAGGCGGTGCGGCCGGACGTGCTGTGCTTGCAGGAAACCAAATGCATCGACGATGTATTTCCGCTGAAACGTTTCCGGCGTCTTGGCTATGAGCACGTCGCCCTCAATGGGCAGAAGGGGTACCACGGCGTCGCCATCCTTTCCAAGCTGCCTTTCGAGAGCACGGATATCCGCACCTTTTGCGAGAAGATCGATTCGCGCCACATCTCGGTAGCGTTCGCCGATAAAGCGCAGCTATCGAAGCCGCTGGTGCTGCATAATTTCTATGTACCGGCCGGCGGCGACATTCCTGATCCAGCGCTCAATCCCAAATTCGAGCACAAGCTGCAATTCCTTGACGAGATGAAAGCATGCGAGCCGTTGCATCCGCGCGGCGACGACCGTCATATCCTGGTCGGCGATCTCAATGTCGCACCGCACGAAAATGACGTGTGGTCGCACAAGCAGCTGCTGAAGGTCGTGTCACATACGCCGATCGAATGCGAGAAGCTGCTGGCGGCGCAGGCGCAGGGCGAATGGATCGACGTAGCCCGGGAACGGATTCCGCTATCGGAGAAGGTCTATACTTGGTGGAGTTACCGCGCCGCCGATTGGACGCTGGCCGATCGCGGTCGCCGGCTCGACCACATCTGGGTATCGCGCGCGTTAAAGGAGGGCGTCACTGATTTCCGCATCACGCGAGATGCCCGCGGCTGGGGGCGGCCGTCCGATCACGTGCCGGTCACGGTGACGCTGGACGTGTGAACACCCGACCAGCGTTCGTTCCACCCGCTAAACGTTCATCTTGGTCCCGGCCATCAATATTTCGCTGGCGATCTGGCTGGTCCGGCTGGCTAATTCATCGCGAAGCCGCCGCGCCGCGGTGGCGTCGTTTTCCAACACGCGCTGGAAAAGGCTGCGAGCGATCCGGATCACTGCGGAATGTTCAATTGCAGTCGCTGTGGCCGGCCGCACCATCTCGGTGATCAGTGACAGTTCGCCGATCAGCGCGTGCGGGCCGGCGATTGTTTCGGCACCGTTGCCGCCCTGAACGCGGAACGCGCCGCGCTGAACGATAAATCCAGCGTCAGCATCCTCACCTACTTTGAACAGCACATCACCACGCCTGAACATGCGCTGCTCGGAGCCGATGGCCAGCATCCGCAGTGCGGTCGTGCCCAATAGCTGCAGCGTGGGAACGCGCTCGAGCAGGGCAACGTCGTCTTCGATCGACATGGATAACCGATGATCGGGCGCGCTATCCGCGCATGCCAGTGGAACTAATCAGGCGGAGCCAATGCTATCACGGCACCAGCTTGTATCCACCGGCTTCCGTCACCAATATCTCGGGATTAGCCGCATCCTTTTCGATCTTTTGGCGTAACCGATAGATGTGGGTTTCCAGCGTGTGCGTGGTGACCCCCGAATTGTAGCCCCAGACCTCCTGAAGCAGCGTCTCGCGCGACACCGGAAGCTGGCCGGCCCGATAAAGAAAACGCAGGATCGCGGTTTCCTTTTCGGTAAGGCGCACTTTTTTGGCGTTCGCTCCGGTCAGCATCTTGGAGCCAGGCCGGAAACTGTACGGACCTACCGAAAACACCGCGTCTTCGCTGGCTTCGTGCTGCCGCAGCTGCGCCCGGATGCGCGCCAGCAGGACCGCAAAGCGGAACGGCTTCGCGACATAGTCATTGGCTCCGGATTCCAGCCCGAGAATAGTGTCCGAATCGGTATCGTGTCCCGTCAGCATGATAATGGGCGCCTTGAAGCCGCCTTTGCGCAGCGAGCGCACGACTTCCCGCCCATCGGTATCCGGCAGCCCGACATCCATCAGTACGAGATCAGGTGCATTGGCCTTGGCCGCGCTGGCTCCCTTGGCGCCGGTATCAACGGCGGAAGCTTCGAACTCCTCGTGTAACGAGAGCTGCTCCACCAGCGTGTCGCGCAGATCGGTATCGTCATCAACGATCAGGATCTTGCGGGCATTGGCCATGGGTACAATCCTCTGCGGCGGCGGGTGCGATGAAGGCGCCTTCAATTCATATGGGATGGTCTGGCGGGGTCGGTTAGGTCTTATTCGTCATGAAGTAGGCAAGTGTTACAGTTTGACAAGCGGAAGCGCAGTCTACCCCAGAATTCGAACGCGATGAGATGAATGTCCTGTAATGCCTCGAAATAAGGCATCGTCAATGATCCGACAATCCGCGGGGTCTATAATAATTCCATGGAAACCCATGTTGTTTCAGCTCCTTGCCGGGTAAGCCCTGGAAATCGGCCGCTTGCCGCGATCAGGATTCACGCCGTCGCTGGCAATCAGCGCCGGGGTTGGCTCAGCGCGGGCGGCCTTGTCGTGCCAGTCGCGCTCGGGCGAGGGGGGATCAGGGCCAATAAGCGAGAAGGCGACGGGTCCACCCCGAAAGGCACGTTCAGGCCGCGCCGGTTGTGGTGGCGCGCCGATCGTCATTCGCGGCCGCGGACGTTGTTACCGGTCCGCCCCATCGGGCCTGAAGACGCCTGGTGCGAAGACCCGCAAAGCCGCCACTACAACCGACCGCTACGAGCAAATGGCGGTGCGATGGGCGATCGACTGAAGCGAGAAGACCACCTGTACGATTTCATCATCGAGATCGATCACAACACCTGTCCGCGAATCGCGGGACGAGGCAGCGCGGTGTTCCTGCATCTGGCTCGAGATAATTTTGGTCCGACCGCGGGCTGTGTCTCGATGACCAAATCCGCAATGCTGCGGCTGTTGGCCCGGCTCG
>NZ_DATEPI010000162.1:0-18651 GCF_035273305.1 Bradyrhizobium sp.
GGCGCAACAACTCGGCGGTGCCGCCCTTGCGCACGGCGATGGATGTCACAACCGGTACCCCAAGCGCCTCTGATAACCGCGTTATGTCGACGCTGACGCCACGCCGTGTGGCGATGTCGAACATATTGAGCACCAGCATCACCGGACGGCCTGTGCTCTTTAGCTCTAGCAACAGGCGGATCGTCAGGCGAAGATTGGTGGAATCGGCGACGCATAGCACCAGGTCGGGCACGGCCTCGCCGGGGCTGCGGCCGAGCACCATGTCTCGGGTGATCTCTTCATCCGGGCTGCGACCGCGCAAAGAATAAGTACCGGGCAAATCGACGATCGACACCTGGCGACCGGTGGGCGTGACGAACGATCCTTCTTTGCGCTCTACCGTCACGCCAGGATAGTTCGCAACCTTCTGACGGCTGCCGGTGAGGGCGTTGAACAGCGCGGTCTTGCCGCTGTTGGGCGTGCCCACCAGAGCAAGATGCATCAACGGAGCTTCCATCCCTTTAAGATCCGCTCGCGTCAGCCGACAATTGCGTCAGCCGACAATGATGGCCATGGCCTCGCGGCGCCGTACCGCAACGGTGACGTTCTCGACCCGGACCGCGATCGGATCGCGTCCGACGATGCCCTCATGCAGCACCTCGACCTTGGCGCCTTCGACAAAGCCCAGCTCGATCAGCCGGCTTTCGAGTTCGACCGCCGAAAGCGACGAGCCGGCTTCAGCGGCATCGAGATGCTGGATAACGCCTGAATAACCGCGCTGGGCCAGCCCCAGCGGCAAATGCGGGCGAGTGCCATTGCGTTTGGTCATATCTGTATTTCCGATCGCCCGCGGGTGCGGTCAAGCTCAGCGATGAAGGTGAAGCTGCACCTTAGAGCGATTATAAACAGCGCCCACAATGACGTGCTGGAGCTCGGACGAGACCAGTGTGCTTGACGCTCTAGCTTTACGGCAGTTTTGAATCCGATGCTGCGGCCATCGCCCGGGTGCGAAAGTAATCCAGGACAAAGAGGCGAATGGCGGACGAAAGATTTCCCTGCTGGCGGTTGCTGTCGATTTCGCCGACCAGCTCGGACAACGTCATCTCACGCAACCCCGATATTTCTTTCATGCCGTTCCAGAACGCCTCTTCGAGGCTGACGCTGGTCTTGTGGCCGGCGACGACTATCGAGCGTTTCACGACCGGCGATTTCATGACGCGTCCTCGCCATCGGTCCGGTGCTGGTCGAGCAAGTCCCTGGCGCGCTTGGCACGCCGTTTCTCCAGATCGCGTTCGGATTTGGTCCTGCCGAACCGGGCCCGATTGGCCTTCGCCTGCTTCGAGGATTGTTCTCGTTCAACACGTTTCCTGAATCGCTTCAGGTTAATCACGTCCCCCATGCCTGTCTCCATCATGCAATCAACTTGGGGCCTGAAAGAATTTCACAAAAAGCCTGGAATGATGGCGTTCGGCTTTGGCGCGCCCGCTTCTCATCCGGAGATCACCCGTCAATAGCCCTTTGGTAACACTAAGAAGTTTTGTTTCGCTCTGCGAAAATCAATGATTTTTGCTGTAGCAGGTCACGCCGCAATGACAATAGATGATCAGTCTCATTCTTTGGGTGCAATCGTCCATAGTTATTTTCAACGCGCAGTTCCGATCAGCCGGGATGTGTCATTTTGTCCGGCTGCACCAGGCGGTCGAATTCCGCTGCGGACACAAAGCCCAGCCGTACCGCCTCTTCCTTGAGCGTCGTTCCGTGCGCATGCGCGGATTTGGCGACCTTGGCGGCATTGTCATAACCGATCTTTGGCGCAAGCGCCGTGACCAGCATCAGTGAGCGCTCCATCAACTCCCGAATGCGCTTTTCGTCGGCGCGGATACCCTCGACGCAGTGCTCCGTGAATGACCGGGCCGCATCGGCAAGCAACTGAATGGAATTCATCATGCAATATGCCAGCACCGGCTTGTACACGTTCAGCTCGAAATGGCCCTGGCTGCCGGCGACCGTGATGGTGGTGTGGTTGCCGAACACCTGAGCGCACACCATGGTCAAGGCTTCGCATTGGGTCGGATTTACCTTGCCCGGCATGATCGAGGAACCCGGCTCGTTTTCGGGTAGGATCAATTCGCCGAGGCCGGAACGCGGGCCTGAACCGAGCAGGCGAATGTCGTTTGCAATCTTGAAGAGGCCGGTCGCGACCGAGTTTATCGCGCCGTGGACGAAAACATAGGCGTCGTTCGAGGCCAGCGCCTCGAATTTGTTCGCAGCGCTCGTGAACGGCGTTTTCGTTAGCCGGGCGACGTGCCTGGCAAACGCCTTGGCGAATTCGGGTTTTGAGTTGAGCCCCGTTCCGACCGCGGTGCCGCCCTGGGCCAGCGGGTAAAGATCATTTGTCGCCACGACCAGCCGTTTGATGCCGTTTTCGACCTGGGCGGCGTAACCGGAGAATTCCTGCCCGAGCGTCAGCGGCGTTGCATCCTGCGTATGCGTTCTCCCGATCTTCACGATGCGGGCGAACGCCTTTTCCTTTTTGCGTAGCGCACGATGCAATTCGTCCAGCGCCGGAATGAGATCGGCCCTGATCCGCATCGCGGCGGCAATATGCATGGCCGTCGGGAACGAATCGTTCGACGACTGGCTCATGTTGACGTGATCGTTTGGATGAATGGGTTGCTTGGCGCCCAGCTTGCCCCCGAGCAACTCGTTGGCGCGATTGGCGATGACCTCGTTGAGGTTCATGTTGGTCTGGGTGCCGGAGCCGGTCTGCCACACTACCAAGGGAAAATGATCGTCGAGCTTGCCGTCGATCACCTCGCGGGCGGCCCGGATGATGGCGCCGGCACGACGCTTGTCGATCAGCCCGAGCTCGCGGTTAGTTTCCGCCGAGGCCAGCTTGACGATGCCGAGCGCGCGAACGATCGCAAGCGGCATCCGGTCCTGCCCGATGCGAAAATTCTGGCGGGAACGCTCGGTCTGCGCGCCCCAATAACGGTCGGCGGGGACATCGATCGGGCCGAAGCTATCGGTCTCGGTTCGCGTCGAACCGGGTTTCGGAGATGCAGGGGATCGAGCCATGAATAGGTCCATTGCCCGACGCTCGCCTCGCGCGGTTGACCGCGGCTCCGAGCGGCACGCCGGTTCCAGATTATCGCGCGGATATCCTGCGCTATCATTTCTTGCGGAAGCGATCCAGCCGTACGACTTCGGCGCCCTCGGTGGGCTTGCCCGGCTGGTCCTGGTTTTCCGGCGCCGGCGCGGCGACCGGCAGCGAGGATGGAGCAGGGACCGTCGGAAGCTTCGCCCCCGATGTTTCATCGGCGGGATCGGACGCCTCAAATTGGAGGCCGAACTGTACGGAGGGATCGAAGAAACTCTTTATCGCGTTGAATGGAACGACCAGCCGCTCGGGAATTCCTCCAAACGACAGGCCCACTTCAAACCGGTCCTCGGTCACCACCAGGTCCCAGAACTGGTGCTGGAGGATCACCGTCATCTCCTCCGGGTATTGCGCAAGCAGTCGTGGCGAGAGCTTCACGCCCTCCGCCGTAGAGAGAAACGTGATGAAGAAATGGTGCTCACCGGGGAGGCCATGCTCGGCTGCGTCGGTCAGTACACGGCGCAGCACTCCACGCAGCGCATCGCGCGCCAGCACGTCGTATCGGATATGATCGGTCGCCATTGTCAGTCCTGTCACGTTCGATTGTTGGTCCGCGGCCTTGCCGCCCGTCCGACTCGCCCGTTCGCCTATGCTACTCCGCGCGCGGCTCAAGA
Organism: Bradyrhizobium sp.; assembly: GCF_035273305.1. Taxonomy (GTDB): domain Bacteria; phylum Pseudomonadota; class Alphaproteobacteria; order Rhizobiales; family Xanthobacteraceae; genus Bradyrhizobium. The sequence continues at coordinate 3,754 of NZ_DATEPI010000162.1, forward strand.
TCAGCAGACTTGGCGTTACCAACAGAAATTCCAGCAGCTATCGCGGGCCACACGCGGCTTCGTTCAAGTGAAACTCAGCCGCAAGAACTAGCTTTCGATCAACAGCTTGCCGTCGATCTTCTCGCAAAGCAGTTCCGTTGCGATGGAACGCGACGCGCTCAGTTCATCAAGCAAATGAAGTGGAGGCTTCTGTTGCCAGGTGCCTCCGAACCCCGCCTAGCGGAGCTTAACCCACTAGGACTTTAGACTTGGTTTTTCAAACCGCTTACGCGGCCTGAGCAACCGGAGCATAGTTGTCGTTTGCAACTATTGCATAGCCCGATAACGGCGGAACTATACCGGGAAAAAACACGTCCTTTACGCCCTCGTCGATCCTGTTTCGCCCCCGCCGAAACCCGCCGGATTAGCTGGTTCGGGCTTTGGTGGAGGCGCCGGGTACTGCCCCCGGGTCCGAATGGTTTATTACGACGGCAATTTATTTCCATAGCCGGCGAACCGGCGCTCTCAATATAGGATGCAAAGATTGAGAAAAATAGAGCCCGAAAAGGCGCCGTTCGGCGGTGGAACTCGCTGAATTCGGTTGGCCTGACCGAATCCTTCGTTCTAAATCTGGCCCCATGTCCCCGGATTCGCCGCCGGCTGCCGTCGCGGCGCCGGAACTTCCGCCATCAGCCCCGCCGAGCCTGATCGCGCTGTTCGTCGCGTTCGCAAAGATGTCGCTCGCCGGCTTCGGCGGCGTGCTCGTGTGGGCGCGACGCGGCATCGTCGACCAACACCGGTGGATGACCGCCGAGGAATTCAACGAAACATTCGCGCTGTGCCATTTCCTGCCCGGTCCGAACGTGGTGAACCTTTCCGTGGTGTTCGGATCGCGTTTTCGCGGCCCGCTAGGCGGTATCGCGGCCTTTGCCGGGCTGCTGGGTCCTCCGGTCGTCATCGTCACGGTCCTTGCCGTGCTCTATGCGAGGTTCGGCCAAATTGATGCCCTTCGGCGAATTTTGGCCGGGATCTCCTGCGCAGCGGTTGGCCTCCTGATATCGGCGCTTTTTCGCATGATGATGCCCCTGATCAGGAAGCGTGACTGGATCGGCATTGCGATCATGGCGGCGGTGTTCGTCGCGATCGGAGTGCTGCGGTTCCCATTGCCGGCTGTATTGCTGGCCTCGATCCCGCTCAGCATTGGCATCAGCTTTGCGATGGTCCGGAAGGTATCAGGATGAATTCGGAAAGCGATCCGGTCTGGGCTCTGGTCTGGACCTTTGGGTTGATGTCGCTGTTTGCGGTCGGGGGCGCCAACGCCGCCATTCCGGAAATGCACCGGGTCGCGGTCGAGGTCCAGCACTGGATGAGCGACAAGCAATTCTCGGACGTGTTCGCGATCTCGCAGCTTTCGCCGGGTCCGAACGTGCTGATCGTCACGCTCATAGGCTATTCTGTCGCCGGCATCCCGGGGGCGCTCGCGTCAACGCTTGCGATGTGCGTACCGACCGCGGTGCTGGCCTACTGGGTGAGCCGCATGCTGAGGCGCCCCACCCAATCGCGTTGGCCCTCCATCATCCAACGCGCGCTGGTTCCGCTTTCGATCGGGCTGATGGGCGCCAGCGCCCTCATTCTGGCGCTGACGTCGGACCGGACCTGGGCTGCGGGACTTGTCACCGCCGCCACCGCGGCGCTGGCGTTCGCGACGCGCCTGCATCCACTCTGGCTATTGCTGGCCGGAGGCATTTTGGGTTTTGCTGGCCTTATCTAGCGAAAATCGGTACGCAGGATTCGAAGCAACCGCCATCGAAACGGAATGGGCGCAAAGCCCTCGTGCGGGGGAGATGACGATGAGTGACAGGCCAGGTCACGGTGAGGGGCAATCCATGATGCCGACATGGGTCCGCTCCCCGCAGGATTTCTTCGGCGGCATCGCGCTGATGGCGATCGCGCTATTCGCGTTCTGGGCTTCGAGCGATCTGCAGGGGATGCATGGGTTTTCATTCGGCGCGGGAACCGCCCCCCGGATGTTTGCCGGCCTGTTGCTCGGATTGGGTTTCGCCATCACCGTCGTCGGCATCCTCACCGAGGGAGCGCAGCTGGCCGCTTACGCGTGGCGAGGGCCACTGTTTGTCTCGCTCTCCATTCTTTCGTTCGCAATCACCATTCGGCCGCTAGGTCTGGTGGTCTCAGCTTTCGCAAGCTTCATGATTTCAGCGTTGGGCACGCCGGAAACCCGGTGGCGTGAAACCATCATCGTCGGCGTCTGCCTCACGATCGGGTGTAGTTTGCTTTTTCCGTACGCGCTGGGGCTGCCGCTGCAGCTGTTTCCTCGCTTTTTGATTCAGTGAGGGCGGAATGGCTGAGCTTTTTTCCAATCTGGCTCTCGGCTTTGGGGTCGCTTTCACGCCGATCAATCTTCTGCTGTGCCTGATCGGCGCGCTGGTCGGTACGTTAGTTGGCGTGCTGCCTGGAATTGGTACCATCGCGACGGTGGCCATGCTGCTGCCGATCACGTTCGGCCTGCCGCCGGTCGGCGCGTTGATCATGCTCGCGGGCATCTATTACGGCGCGCAGTATGGCGGATCGACCACGTCGATCCTGGTCAATATTCCCGGCGAGGCAACCTCGGTGGTGACGACGCTCGATGGCTTCCAGATGGCCAAGCAGGGTCGCGCCGGTCCGGCGCTCGCGATCGCTGCGATTGGTTCGTTCTTCGCCGGATGCGTCGCGACGGTGCTGATCGCGGTGCTCGGCGCTCCCCTGACAAAACTCGCCCTGGCGTTCGGCCCCGCCGAATATTTCTCGCTCATGGTGCTCGGCCTGATCTTCGCGGTCGTGCTTGCAAAGGGATCGGTGCTGAAGGCGATCGCAATGATCGTGCTCGGCTTGCTGCTGTCGATGGTCGGCTCCGATATCGAGACCGGCGCATCGCGCATGGCGTTCAATATTCCAGAGCTTGCGGACGGCCTCGGCTTCGCGACGGTAGCCATGGGCGTATTCGGATTCGCGGAGATCATCCGCAATCTCGACGCCGGTGCGGAAATGGATCGGCATCTCGTGCAGCAGAAGATCACCGGATTGATGCCGACCAAAAAAGACCTCATCGACTCGGCGCCCGCTATTCTGCGCGGCACGGTACTGGGATCGATCCTCGGCATTCTGCCGGGCGGCGGCGCGGTGATCGCCTCATTCGCGGCTTACACATTCGAAAAGAAAATTGCCAAGGACCCGTCGCGGTTCGGTCGCGGCGCGATCGAAGGCGTGGCCGCCCCTGAGAGCGCCAACAACGCGGCGGCGCAAACCTCGTTCATCCCGCTGCTGACGCTCGGCATCCCGCCTAACGCGGTGATGGCACTGATGGTCGGGGCTATGACCATTCACGGCATCATGCCGGGACCGCAGGTGATGCAGAAACAGCCCGAACTCGTCTGGGGCATGATCGCTTCAATGTGGATCGGCAACCTGATGCTGATCATCATCAACCTGCCGCTGGTTGGGGTTTGGGTGCGTTTGCTGCGCGTACCGTATCGCCTGATGTTCCCTTCGATTGTGATCTTTTGCGCGATCGGCATCTATTCCCTCAACAACGCTCCGGTTGACGTCATCCTCGCTGGCGCATTCGGGCTGTTCGGCTATTGGCTCATCAAACACGATTTCGAACCCGCGCCCCTGCTACTCGGGATGGTGCTCGGGCCGCTGATGGAGGAAAACCTTCGCCGGACGCTGCTGATCTCGCGCGGCGACTGGTCGGTATTCTTGACCAGGCCACTGTCGGCGGTGCTGATGGCGATGGCCGCGTTCCTGTTGGTGCTCGCGGTATTGCCGTCGCTGCGAAAGAAGCGCGACGAGGTGTTCGTCGAATCGGAAACCTGATCTGTCGCCGTCTCTCGGCGGGTGATGGGATTGTATGGCGCGTTACCCACGAGGTCGGACGGTCCTTCCGCCCTTGCCGTTTGTGGCCGGGATACTCATTTTTCCGGTATAATCGGGCGGTTCCGCCGAATCGGCGCTGCCGAATGGCCGCCGCGGCGCTAAATTCGCCTTCTCGGAAGGCGATGACACAACACGAATGTACTTACATCCACTGACACAACATCATGAATCAGTATCACGATCTACTTGAACGGATTCTCTCGGACGGCGTCGAGAAAAGCGACCGCACCGGGACCGGCACGCTGTCGATCTTCGGCCATCAGATGCGTTTCAATCTGGCAGCCGGTTTCCCGATGCTGACCACCAAGAAGCTGCCGCTAAAAGCCATCGTGCATGAGCTGCTGTGGTTTCTCAAAGGCGAGACCAACATCAAATACCTCAAGGACAACGGCGTTTCGATCTGGGACGAATGGGCAGACGCCAACGGCGATCTCGGCCCGGTCTATGGCTCGCAATGGCGGTCCTGGCCCGCCCCGGACGGGCGCCGCATCGACCAGATCGCTGGCGTGATCGACATGATCCGGCGCAATCCGGATTCGCGGCGGCTGATCGTCAGTGCGTGGAATCCGGCTGAGGTCGACAAGATGGCGCTGCCGCCGTGTCACTGCCTGTTTCAGTTCTATGTCGCCAACGGCAAGCTGTCGTGCCAGCTGTATCAACGCTCCGGCGACGCCTTTCTCGGCGTGCCCTTTAACATCGCATCCTATGCGTTGTTGACCATGATGGTGGCGCAGGTCACGGAGTTGAAGCCGGGAGAGTTCGTGCATTCGTTCGGCGACGTGCATCTTTATGCCAACCACCTCGAGCAGGCGCGGCTGCAACTAACGCGTCCGACACGCCCGTTACCGGTGATGAAGATCAATCCTGATGTGAAGGACATCTTCTCGTTCCGTTATGATGATTTCAATCTGGTCGGCTACGATCCGCATCCGCACATCAAGGCCGAGGTCGCGGTGTGACCGCCAATGCTGAAGTTTCTCCTAAAATCGTTCTCATCGTCGCAGTAGCCGATAATGGCGTCATCGGATCCAAGGGGGCTCTTCCATGGCGGCTCAAGTCCGACTTGAAGCGCTTCAAGGCGATGACCATAGGCCGGCCGGTCGTGATGGGGCGCAAGACATTCGCTTCAATCGGCAGACCGCTTCCCGGGCGCACCAACATCGTGGTCACGCGCGATCCCAATTTTCGCGCGCGCGGAGCGGTGGTGACGACTTCACTCGCCGATACCCGCGCGATCGCGCGCGGCGACGCGCTGCGACGTTCGGCTACTGAAATTGCCGTGATCGGCGGCGCGGAAATCTACGCTCAGTGGATAGATATCGCGGACCGTCTGGAAATTACCGAGGTGCACGCTCGACCCGAGGGGGATACCTGTTTTGCCGCAATTGATGCGACAGCCTGGAAAGAGGTGGCGCGCATGCGGCATCCGGCCGCTGGTGACGATAACGCCGACTTCTCCTATGTGACCTATCGGCGGCGAAAGTCGAATTAACTGCATTCTGCAATGTTTAGTTGACAATTAACGCCCGGAGCATAGCTGCTTGCGAACCTAAGCTTGCGTTGTAAGGCCGGGAGCGGTCCCTTATAAGGCCGTGCAGATGTTGCGAGGCCGGGCGTTTGCCGTCGGAGCCTCGCGAAGGAGACGTCAATGCCGTGGAAGAATCAGGGTGGAGGCCCATGGGGCTCGGGTCCGAAAGGACCTTGGGGCTCCGGCCCGCAACCGGTCGGGCCAAGGCCGCCCGACCTTGAAGACCTTCTGCGCCGCGCCCAGGACCGGCTGCAACAATTGCTGCCGGGCGGCCATTTCAGCGGCCTCGGCATTGCGCTGATCGTGATCGGCGCATTGGCGATCTGGGGTCTTTCCGGATTCTTCCGCGTGCAGTCCGAAGAACTCGGTGTGGTGCTGCGGTTCGGCAAGCACGTGCGCACGGTGCAGCCGGGCTTGAACTATCATCTGCCATATCCGATCGAGACCGTGCTGCTGCCAAAGGCGCTGCGCGTCTCCACCATCTCCATCGGCATGACGCTGATCGAAGATCCGGCGCGCCGCGGCCGGACCATGCGCGACGTGCCTGAGGAAAGCCTGATGCTTACGGGCGACGAGAATATCGTCGACGTGGATTTCACCGTGCTCTGGCGCATCAAGCCCGATGGCGTCGGCAATTATCTTTTCAACATCCAGAATCCCGAAGGCACGGTGAAGGCGGTCGCCGAAAGCGCGATGCGTGAAGTGATCGGCCGCTCCAACATCCAGCCGATCCTGACCGGCGCTCGCACCTCGACCGAACAGGGCGTGCAGGAACTCATGCAGAAGACTCTCGATCACTATGGCTCAGGTATCCAGGTCGCGCAGGTGCAGATGCAGAAGGTCGACCCGCCGGCGCAGGTGATAGATGCGTTCCGGGACGTGCAGGCCGCGCGCGCGGACTTGGAGCGCTTGCAAAACGAGGCGCAGACCTATGCCAACCGGGTGATCCCCGATGCGCGAGGGCGGGCGGCGCAAATTGTGCAGATCGCCGAAGGCTACAAGCAGCAGGCCGTCGCCGAAGCCAAGGGCCAGAGCGCGCGTTTCCTGAAAGTATATGATGAATACAAGAAGGCGCCCGACGTAACGCGGCAACGCATTTATCTGGAAACGATGGAGCACATTCTCGGTGGCGCCGAGAAGCTCGTGTACGACGGCGGCGGTTCGGCGCAGAGCGTAGTGCCATACCTGCCTTTGAACGAGCTGACGCCGAGACGTCAGCCACCCAGCGCGAGCGGCCAGCCGCAGCAGCAAAGCGGAGCCACGCGATGAGGTCCCCCGTTACAGGCATCGCGGCGTTAGTCGTGCTGCTAGCCGTCCTGATCGTCGGCTACAGCTCCGTATTCACCGTCGACATGACCGAGCAGGCGTTGGTGGTGCGGCTAGGTGAACCCATCCGCGTCGTGACCGAACCTGGCCTCAATTTCAAAGCGCCCTTCATCGATACCGTGATCCCGATCGACAAGCGCATTCTCGATCTTGAAAATCCTTCGCAGGAAGTGATCGCGTCGGATCAGAAGCGGCTGGTGGTGGATGCGTTCGCACGATACCGGATCAAGAACGCGCTGCGCTTCTACCAGTCGGTGGGTACGATCCAGGCCGCCAATCTGCAGTTGACGACGCTGCTGAACGCCTCACTTCGCCGCGTGCTCGGCGAGGTCACCTTCATTCAGGTGGTGCGGGACGAGCGTGAGGCCCTGATGGGACGAATTCGCGATCAGCTCGACAGGGAAGCCGACGGCTACGGCATCCAGGTGGTCGACGTGCGGATCAGACGCGCCGATCTGCCTGAGCAGAACAGCCAGGCGGTCTACCAGCGGATGCAGACCGAGCGGCAGCGCGAGGCGGCTGAATTCCGCGCCCAAGGCGGCCAGAAGGCGCAGGAGATCCGGTCCAACGCCGACCGCGAAGCGACCGTGATCGTCGCTGAAGCCAATTCGACGGCCGAGCGGGTGCGCGGCGAGGGCGATGGCGAGCGCAACCGGCTGTTCGCCGAAGCCTACGGCAAGGATCAGGATTTCTTTGCTTTTTACCGGTCCATGTCGGCTTATGAGAACGGGCTGAAGAGCAATGACACCCGTTTCCTGCTGCGACCGGACTCCGAGTTCTTCAAGTTTTTCAGCAGCGCCTCCGGTAAACCGCCCGCGCCGAACGGTTCGGCGCCGGCTTCCGCGGCGAGCGCGGCTCCCGCTCAAGCAGCGGCGCCAAAGCCTTAAGCTCGGGACAAAGCGCGACACCGCGCGCGCTTTGTTGACAAAGCAAAAATCAGCCAGGGAGATTGCAGTCCGATGAGGTCTATAGCGTTTGCCGACTTCCTCATCGGTCTGGGCATTCTGTTCGTGCTTGAAGGGCTAATGTTCGCGGCAAGCCCCGCCTGGATGCGCCGAGCCATGAAAAGCGCGTTGGAGACGCCCGAGAATATTTTGCGTCTCGTCGGCATCGGATCGGCGGTGGCCGGGCTGATTCTGATTTGGCTGGTCCGGCGCTAGCGACATCCACAAGCGACAGTCGCAGCCGGGCTGGTTCAGAGCCCTCGGAAATCGGTTGGCATCAACGGCATCGTGAGTGGCGAGTTCCCGCTTTTCGCCGTATTCAAACCGGCTTATTGCAATGGAATGTCCGGGCAAATGCTTGCGCCGCCGCCCCGTTCGGGCGCACTGTGGACTTCAAATCCCGCGACGATTTTTCGAGAGAGAGAACTGATATGACCGGTGCGATTCCAGCCCTGAGCCGTCGCCTGCTGCTTCCCGCGCTGGCGGCGATCTGCTTTGGCGCAATAACCGTTTTCACGTCGGCGCCGGCGCTGGCACGCGGTCCCGACGGCATCGCCGACGTCGCCGAGAAGGTGATCGATGCCGTCGTCAATATCTCGACCTCTCAGACCGTCGAAGCCAAAGGGCCTGGCGCTGACGGCGGCGGCGCGATCCCGCGCTTGCCTCCGGGTTCGCCGTTCGAGGAATTCTTCGACGACTTTTTCAAGAACCACCGCGGCCCGGGTGCCGGTCCGAACAGGAATGGTGAGAAGAACAGCGAAGTCCCACCCCGCAAGACTAACTCGCTCGGCTCCGGCTTCATCGTCGACACTTCGGGGATCGTGGTCACCAACAATCACGTGATCGCCGATGCCGACGAGATCAACGTCATCATGAATGACGGTAGCAAGTTCAAGGCCGAGCTGGTTGGCGTGGACAAGCGGACCGATCTCGCCGTGCTGAAGTTCAAGCCGACCAAGCCGCTGGTGGCGGTGAAGTTCGGCGATTCCGATAAGCTGCGCCTCGGCGAATGGGTGATCGCGATCGGCAACCCGTTCAGCCTCGGCGGTACGGTGACTGCCGGCATCGTCTCGGCGCGTAACCGCGACATCGCTTCCGGGCCCTATGACAACTACATCCAGACTGATGCCGCCATCAATCGCGGCAATTCCGGCGGCCCGCTGTTCAATCTCGACGGTGAAGTGATCGGGGTCAACACGCTGATCATCTCGCCCTCGGGCGGCTCGATCGGCATCGGTTTCGCGGTGCCTTCCAAGACCGTCGTCGGCGTGGTCGATCAGCTCCGCCAATTTGGCGAGCTTCGCCGTGGCTGGCTCGGCGTCCGCATTCAGCAGGTCACGGACGAGATCGCGGAAAGCCTCAACATCAAACCCGCACGCGGCGCATTGATAGCCGGCGTCGAGGACAAGGGTCCGGCTAAGCCTGCCGGCATCGAGCCCGGCGACGTCGTGGTCAAGTTTGACGGAAAGGACATAAAGGAGCCGAAAGATCTGTCGCGCGTGGTGGCGGATACCGCGGTCGGCAAGGAAGTTGACGTCGTCATCATCCGCAAAGGCGCGGAAGAAACCAGGAAGGTCACGCTCGGGAAGCTTGAGGATACCACCAAGCCCGTGCCGGCGTCGGTAAAAAAGGATGAGCCCGCGGAAAAGCCGGTGACACAAAAGGCGCTAGGCCTCGATCTCGCCTCGCTCAATAAGGATCTGCGCAGCCGCTACAAGATCAAGGACAGCGTCAAGGGCGTGATTATCACCAACGTCGACGGTAGTTCGGATGCAGCAGAGAAACGCCTTAGCGCTGGCGATGTCATTGTCGAGGTGGCGCAGGAGGCGGTCAGCAATGCAGGCGACGTCAAGAAGCGTCTCGATCAGTTAAAAAAGGACGGCAAGAATTCCGTGCTGCTTCTCGTGTCCAATCCCGAGGGCGAATTGCGCTTTGTGGCGCTGAAGGTTCAGTGAGCCCCACACTGAGGTGGTGCGCTTACGTCGCTAGCGGAGCAGGGACAAGCGTAGCGGGTTTTCCTGAACGAGTTGAAGGATTATCCGCTCACAAACTCATCCCTGCGATAGCCTTGCGCGTAAAGTAACGCGGTGAGGTCGCCATGGTCGATCCGCGCCGCCGCGGCGGCGGCAACGGCCGGCTTGGCATGGTAGGCGACACCGAGGCCGGCTTGCTCGATCATGCCGAGATCGTTGGCGCCGTCGCCGACCACAAGCGTGTCGATGTTGTCGAGATCGAATGACTCGCGCAGATCGATAAGCGTTGCGAGCTTGGCGGCACGGCCAAGCACCGGCTCGACAACTTGACCGGTCAGCTTGCCGTCCTCGATTTGCAGCTGATTGGCGCGGTTCTCCTGAAACCCAATCCATTCAGCAACGACTTTGGTAAACAATGTAAAGCCGCCTGAGATCAGGCACGTCCAGGCACCGTGCGCGCGCATAGTCGCGACCAACTCGCGACCGCCGGGGGTCGGTTTGATGCGCTTGGCGAGAACCTCATCGACGACGCTGACCGGCATGCCTTTCAATAGCGCGACGCGTTCGCGCAGTGCCGGCTCGAACTCGATTTCGCCGCGCATCGCGCGCTCTGTGATCCGGGCGATATGGGCTTTGAGGCCGACGAAATCCGCCAATTCGTCGATGCACTCCTGGCCGATGATCGTAGAATCCATATCGGCCAGCAAAAGTTTCTTGCGCCTGATGGACTGAGGCTGCACGACAATATCAATCGGCAGGTCGCCGCGCGCCTGACGCAGGCGGCTTTCGATGTCGCGAATATCTTCACTGCCGGAGAAGGGGATGTCGACCGCTACTTCGTCGAATAACCATTGTGCCGGACCGGGCGAGGGCAAAATGGCGCGCGCGCCGTCCACCACCGTGCTATCGAGCGCGGGGTCCGCGGGATTGCAAATGAGCGTGGCGACGAGGGACATCGGAGTGAGTTCGCAACGAGACGTTAGCAAGGCGGTGCTTATCGCAGGGCCTACCGCCAGCGGCAAGTCGGCGCTGGCGCTGGAGTTGGCGGAAAAAACCCGCGGCGTCATCATCAATGCCGACTCCATGCAGGTGTACCGCGATCTTCGCATCATCACGGCGCGGCCGACTTTGGCGGAGGAGGCGCGCGTCGCGCACCGGCTTTATGGCCATGTTGATGCCGCCGCGAACTTCTCGGCGGGCGCTTGGGTGGGTGACGCATCAGTGGCACTGGCGGAGGCGCGCGCGCAGAACCAGCTACCTATTTTCGTGGGGGGCTCCGGACTTTATTTCAAGGCGCTGACGCGGGGCCTGTCGGCGGTGCCGCCGATTCCGCCCGAGATACGCGAAAGCGTGCGCGCAAGGCTTGAGCGCGATGGCGTCGAGGCGCTGCACAGCGAATTGGCGCGGCACGATCCGAAATCAGCGGAGCGCTTGGAGCCGCGCGACCGCACCCGCATCGCGCGCGCGCTCGAAGTCGTTGAGGCCACCGGACGGTCTCTTACTGATTGGCATCGTGAGGGATTGCCGCCGCTGCTGACGCCGGGCACCTTCACCGCGCTGTTTCTTGCGCCGGATCGCGACCAGCTTTACGCGCGGATCGATGCGCGCTTCGACGCGATGATAAAGGATGATGCAGTTGCGGAGGTCGCGGCATTGGCCGCGCGCCGCCTCGATTCACAATTGCCGGTCATGAAGGCCCATGGGGTGCCGCCGTTGATCCGGCATCTCCGGGGAGAGATCACGCTGGAGGAAGCCGCGATCCAGGGGCGCGCGGACACCCGGCATTACGCCAAGCGGCAGTTCACCTGGTTTCGGCACCAGCTGCCAGAATTCGAATGGGTGAATCCGGAGCGGGCCATGGCATGGCTCGACACGGTGCTTGCCGGCTCCTTTCCCCGATAACTCCACTTGTAACTAAAAAAACGCTCTCGCCGCAGCGCGCAAACCGAGTTAAGCTGCTGGCCTGCGCTTCGCGTCGTCTTGCCTTGACATCCGGGGTTTTGACGCTATGGTCGCGCAACCTTTGGCAAGTATTGGCAGCTAAATGCGTAACAAAATTACCAAACTGCTTATCGTCGTCGTACCCAGGCGCACCGCCGGGGATGGCTGAGGCCATCCAGAATTCGGGCGGTGCGCTGGGGCCTCTTGGGCCCCTTTTTCATTTCTGACCAACACAACTGAAAGAAGCCGCTGACCACAGCGCATCCGGAGCAAGTCATGACTGAGACGAGCCACGATCCCAACCAGATGACCGGCGCCGCGATGATCGTGCGAGCGCTGATCGATCATGGCGTCAAACACATCTTCGGTTATCCGGGCGGCGCGGTGCTTCCGATCTATGACGAAATCTTTCAGCAGAGCGAGTTCGAGCACATCCTGGTCCGGCACGAACAGGGCGCCGGCCATGCCGCCGAAGGTTATGCGCGTACTACCGGCAAGCCAGGCGTGGTGCTGGTGACCTCGGGGCCGGGCGCCACGAACATGGTGACCGCGCTGACCGACGCGCTGATGGATTCGATCCCGCTGGTTTGCATCACCGGCCAGGTGCCGACTCACCTGATCGGAAACGACGCGTTTCAGGAGTGCGACACTGTCGGCATCACCCGGCCCTGCACCAAGCACAATTGGCTGGTGCGGGATGTCAACGATCTCGCCAAGGTGTTGCACGAGGCGTTCTACGTCGCCAGCACCGGCCGTCCCGGTCCGGTTGTGGTCGACGTGCCGAAGGACGTGCAGTTCGCGCTCGGCACCTATCATCCGCCGCGCAAGGCCGACGTACACGTCTCTTATGCTCCGCGGGTGAAGGGCGATCCGATGCAGATCCGCAAGGCCGTGGCGTTGCTCGCGTCCGCCAAGCGGCCCGTGATCTACACCGGCGGCGGCGTGATCAATTCCGGTGCCGAAGCCTCGAGGCTGCTGCGCGAATTGGTTGAGGTCACCGGTTTTCCGATCACCTCGACGCTGATGGGATTGGGCGCCTATCCGGCATCAGGTGCGAACTGGCTCGGCATGCTCGGCATGCACGGCACCTACGAAGCCAATATGAGCATGCATGGTTGCGACGTGATGCTCTGCGTTGGCGCGCGGTTCGATGACCGCATCACCGGTCGCATCGACGCGTTTTCGCCGGGCTCCAAGAAGATCCACATCGACATCGACCCGTCGTCGATCAACAAGAATATCCGTGCCGACGTGCCGATCATCGGCGATGCCGGCAACGTGCTCGGGGATTTGCTGCAGGTGTTCAAGGCGGAAGCCAAGAAGCCGGACATCCGGGCGTGGTGGCAGGAAATAGCGAAATGGCGCGCGCGACACTCGCTGGCGTACAAAAAGAACAACGATATCATCCTGCCGCAATTCGCGATCCAGCGGCTGTTCGAGGCCACGCGTGGCCGCGACGTCTACATCACCACCGAAGTTGGGCAGCATCAGATGTGGGCGGCGCAGTTCTTCGGATTCGAGGAGCCGCACCGCTGGATGACGTCGGGCGGGCTGGGCACCATGGGCTACGGCTTGCCCGCCGCGCTTGGCGTGCAGGTTGCTCATCCCGACAGTCTTGTGATCGACATTGCCGGCGATGCTTCGGTGCAGATGACGATGCAGGAGATGTCGACTGCAATCCAGTATGAATTGCCGATCAAGATCTTCATTCTGAACAACCAGTACATGGGGATGGTTCGGCAGTGGCAGCAACTGCTGCACGGCAATCGGCTCTCGCATTCCTATTCGGAGGCGCTGCCTGACTTCGTCAAGCTCGCCGAGGCGTTCGGCTGTGTCGGCATCCGCGCGATCAAGCCGGGCGATCTCGATGGCGCCATCAAGGAAATGATCAGCGTCAAGCGACCGGTGCTGTTCGATTGCCGGGTCGCGGCGCTGGAAAATTGTTTCCCGATGATCCCGTCCGGCAAGGCGCATAATGAAATGCTGCTCCCGGCTGAAGCTACCGACGAAGCTACGGCCACGGCGTTTGCCGGCGGCAAGGCGCTGGTGTGAAGATGAGACGAGCCGATGTTTGATCTGTCGCAATTGGAAGCCGCGCATGCGGTCGTCGGCGCGGCGATGCCGCCGACGCCCGCTTACGCATGGCCGCTGCTCTCGCAGCGGCTTGGCGCGACGGTCGTGGTCAAACACGAGAACCACACACCGATCGGCGCGTTCAAGGTGCGGGGCGGGTTGGTTTATGTCGATCGCCTCAAGCGCGAGCGGCCGAACACGGCGGGGCTAATCTCGGCGACCCGGGGCAATCACGGCCAGAGCCTGGCGTTCGCGGCGAGTCGGTACGGCATGCCGGTGACGATCTACGTGCCGCACGGCAATTCGGTCGAGAAAAACCGCGCGATGCGCGCGTTCGGCGCCAACCTGATCGAATATGGCGAAGATTTTCAGGCAGCCCGCGAGCAGGCTGAACGCCACGCCCAGCGTGATGGCCTCGAATTCGTCCCGTCGTTTCATCCTGATCTCGTGCTGGGCGTTGCTACCTATGCGCTCGAACTGCTTCGCCATGCGCCAGACCTCGACATTCTCTACGTGCCGATCGGGCAGGGGTCCGGCATCTGCGGCTGTATCCTGGCGCGTGACCTGCTGGGCCTGACCACCGAAATCGTCGGCGTGCAGTCCACGGAAGCGCCGTCGTATGCGTTGTCATTCGCCGCCGGCACACTCGTGATCACCGAGACCAGCAACACCAGGGCCGATGGCATGGCGACGCGCGTCCCTGATGCGGACGCGCTCGCGATCATTCGCAAAGGCGCCTCACGCATCTTGCAGGTCAGTGATGACGAGATCGCGGCGGCGATCCGGGCGTACTGGACCGATACACACAATGTCCCTGAGGGCGCTGGTGCCGCGGCGCTTGCTGCCGCGCTGCAGGAAAAGCCCAGGCTCGGCGGCAGGCGGGTGGGGGTTATTCTGAGCGGCGGCAATATCGATTTCGATCTGTTCAAGCGATGGGTGATGGCGGATGCGCCGGCCCAAGGGGCGCGCGCATGGTGACGCCAGCATTTGCCAGGAATTCCGCTGTCATCGTCCGGCTCGACCGGACGATCCAGTACGCCGCGGCCGAGGTGGGAATCTCGGCGCCGGTGATTACTGGATGCCCCGCCTTCGCGGGGCATGACAAGAACGAATAGAGGGAACGACAATGAACCAGCCGGCATCCGCCTATTTCATCGAGGACCGTCACGATCCCAACGAGACGCACACGCTCTCGGTG
>NZ_DATEPI010000163.1:0-6813 GCF_035273305.1 Bradyrhizobium sp.
ATCTCCTCCGCGCTGACATGCGTTGTCGGCGACAGCGGCGTCTGAGCGCCCCGGAAGGGTGCATAGGACACACACATCAGCTTGGCTTTAGGATCGATCGGGGCACGCGCAAGCGTGATCGGCATGGCCAGCCACCACCACACCGCGGCAATCGCACTGAGCGAAATGAGGAGAAGCGCCAGCGGCGTACGAAAAGAAATCGGTTCCATCCTTCGGGCTGGGATCGTCGATTAGCTTGTCCCCGCGCATCTGCCAAGAGCAGGATAGGCGCAATCGTTTTCGTTTGCTTCTGGCGGCTTTACCACGACGCGATAAAGTTGTGAGTTTGCTGGACAAAAACCTAAATGTCCGTCATGGGATTCGACCAGGTGCCTCCGCCGCATTGGGGACCTATTTGGACGGCATCAACGAGTTTATGAATGGGCCCAGAGCCAGTCGGGGACTTTATGCGTCGAAGGGTGCTTAAGCTTCAAAATGCGTTTTTGCGCCACTTCGCCGCTTCCGGGCTCTCACTGCTGATCGGTATGGCGGCTGCGTCAGCCCAGAGTGGCGATAGCAGGGCCCAGGACCAGTCCGGCAAAGCGGCCGCGGCCAGTGCGGCGCAGTCGGCGGAAGCGACCAAGGACAACCAGCGCAAGACCGACGAGTTCGCTGAAGCAGCCCAAGCCATCAACGGTCCAGCCGGAAACCCGGAATGCGTCTGGTTCGGCCGGCGTGTGGTGCGTCTGATGTGGCTGGACGATATCGATACCGCGCTTCGGCATCTTGATTTGTACGACCGGTTCGGCTGTCCGGGCGGTCACGTTCAGGCGACCTTTCGGTGCCTGACCCGGTTTGGCGGCCAGATTGATCCGAAGGTGGCCGAAACGTTGAACAGCCGTGTTCACGCCTGCTGGATCAATCCGGCCGTCCAACCCCAGGCTGCGGCTGCTGCGCCCGCAGCCTCGACCGGAAGCGCCGCCCCGGCCGCAGCCGGACAGGCCCCAGCACCAGCCGCTGCTCCGGCCCCGTCGAAATAGGCGTTGCAAGCGCGCAAGCGGCTGTTCTCGAAGATCGGCGCTTGCGCCCTCAAAACGCCACGGCGTCATAAGAGTTGTTAAATCGCGTGGCAGAGCTATGTTGAATTTGCCGCTGACTCGGTCGGATCTCGGGGACGGATCCGTGTCCCTGCCACTTTGGCCCCGTATGGTTTAGTTGCGATGCGCGCCGTCGTCGCTGTTGTGCTGTTTGTGACCGCCATTCACGCCGGTATGTGGGGGGCGCTTCGCGACAAGCAGCAAGCGCCCGACTTTACCGGGGTCCTGCCTAGCGTCTCCTATGCGCCGTTCGAAGGAACGGGCCATCCGGACGTCGATAACCTTCCAAGCGCCGAAAAAATCCGCGCCGATATGAAAAAGCTTGCGCCGCTGACGCGCGCGATCCGTCTTTACTCGTCCACGGGCGGCGTCGAATTGGTGCCGCCGATCGCAGCCGAGTTCGGCCTTAAGGTCACGGTGGGGGCGTGGATCGACAAGAACGCCGAGCGAAACGAGCGCGAGATCGACGCCGCGATCAACCTGGCGAGGCGCAACAGCAACGTGATCGGGGTGGTCGTTGGTAACGAGACCGTCTATCGCGGCGAGCAAAAGGTGGACGACCTCATCGAACTGATCAAGCGGGTCAAGAAGTCGGTCAATGTCCCCGTCACGACAGGCGAAATCTGGAACATCTGGCGCGACAATCCGCAGCTCGGCTACTCCGTGGACTTCATAGCAGCGCACGTTTTGCCGTATTGGGAAAACTTTACGGACAAGCAGGCTGTCGATCAGGCGGTCTCGATGTATCAGCTGCTGCGAAACCAGTTCCCCGGCAAGCGGATTGTGATCGCCGAATTCGGCTGGCCCAGCGCCGGCTACAATTTGAGGAATGCCGAGCCAGGTCCGTTCGAACAGGCTGCTGTGCTGCGCGGTTTCGTTACGCGAGCCGAAGCGATCGGCATGGAATACAACATCGTTGAAGCAATCGATCAGCCGTGGAAGTTCTTTGAAGGCGGCGTTGGTCCCTATTGGGGCATCCTGAACGCCGCACGCGAGCCAAAATTCTCCTGGACAGGCCCAATCGTAAACCCCGACTACTGGAAACTCGCAACGATCGCGGTGCTCGTTGGCATTCTGATGTCGTTGCCGATCCTCCGACTGTCCCTCGCTACCCCCATGCAGGCGCTGCTGTTGTCGTCGGCGGCGAATGCGGTCGGGGCGTGGGTGGCAACCGTGTTTGCTTATTGGGCCGGCCACTACTTTGTCTTCGGCTCAGCGTTTGCACTGACGCTGGGGTTGATCCTGTTGGTGCCCCTGGTGCTGATCGCGATGGCGCGGATCGAGGAAGTCGCCGCCATTGCTTTCGGCCACGCGCCGCGTCGCCTGCTGCTCGCGGCGGTGGCTCCAGCCGGGCAAGCCGCCGTTCCAAAGGTTTCGATCCATGTGCCGGCATATGCCGAGCCGCCGGAAATGCTCAAACAGACACTCGATGCAGTTGCGCGCCTTGATTACCCGAACTTCGAATGCGTGGTGATCATCAACAACACGCCCGACCCAACGTTCTGGCAGCCCATTCAAGAT
Source organism: Bradyrhizobium sp. (assembly GCF_035273305.1). Classification (GTDB taxonomy): domain Bacteria; phylum Pseudomonadota; class Alphaproteobacteria; order Rhizobiales; family Xanthobacteraceae; genus Bradyrhizobium. Next base: position 2,598 of record NZ_DATEPI010000163.1, read on the forward strand.
CACTGTCGCGCGCTGGGTGAACGTTTCAAATTCATCAACGCGGAAAAGGTCGAGGGCTTCAAGGCGGGCGCATTGCGCATCGCGATGGAGCGGACTGCAGCCGATGCCGAGATCATCGGCATCATCGACGCCGACTATGTCGTCGAGCCGGATTGGCTGAAGGATCTAGTACCGGTTTTCGCCGATCCCCGCGTTGGCTTGGTACAGGCGCCCCAGGATCATCGCGACGGCGGCCGTTCGCTGATGCATTACCTCATGAACGGCGAGTATGCTGGATTCTTCGACATCGGCATGGTTCAGCGCAACGAGGCCAATGCGATCATCGTTCACGGCACCATGTGCCTGCTCCGCCGCGCAGCCATGGATATGGTCGGCGGTTGGTCGCGCGATACCATTTGCGAAGATACCGATTTGGGGCTTGCGATCATCGAGCATGGCTGGGTGACGCATTACACCAATCGCCGTTATGGCCACGGCCTTTTGCCCGACACCTACGAGGCCTTCAAAAAGCAGCGTCATCGCTGGGCTTATGGGGGATTCCAAATCGTCAAGAAGCACTGGCGGCGTTTTCTGCCGGGCGCGAGCCGGCTCACGCCTGATCAGCGGCGCGAGTTCGCACTGGGCTGGCTGAACTGGCTCGGCGCCGAAAGTCTCGGCGTACTCGTGGCGATTCTAAACCTGATATGGGTACCCATCGTCGCCTTCGCGGATATCGCCATTCCCGACAAGATACTGACGCTGCCGATCATCGCCGCCTTTGTGGTCTCGCTTCTCCACTTCGCGGTGCTGTATCGCCTGCGTGTGCCCGTGAAGTGGGGGCAAATGCTGGGCGCCATGATTGCGGCGATGTCCGTTCAATGGACCGTGTCGCGCGCGGTCGCAAACGGCCTGATCACCGAACATCTCGCGTTTGCCCGTACTTCGAAAGGCGGCTTGTCGCGGATGTCGATCGAGTTCCAGGCTTTCTGGGAAGCGGTGATCGGCGTGCTGCTGCTGGTGGGCGCCGCGGTTCTCGTGGCCACCAACAGTTTTAAGCAGGTCCGGGAAATCTACGTGTTCGCAGCCGTGCTGGTACTGGAAAGCCTGCCATTCCTTTCAGCGGTTGCGATCGCAATTCTCGAGAACTCACGGCTCAACTCGTTCGAATTCTGGCGGAATACCGGCATAAGGACCGCGGAGCTGATCGGCCTGCGTCCAGTGGCTCTGCCGACGGTAATTGGCTCGTCGCAGCCTGTGGCCTCGGAGATTCACCCCGAGGCAAGTTGATCCGGGAAATGCCTTCGGCCAAGCCCCGGCTTGAGGAATTCGCGCTAACTGGCGGGATCAACTGGTTTATCCCCGTTCTCCCGTTCCTGTTCTCAGGCTGCCCAAGCTATTGACCGCCACCTAGCTGGCTCCTACACAGCGCGGCAAGTGAGCGCGTAGCTCAGGTGGTAGAGCACGTGACTTTTAATCATGGGGTCGAGGGTTCGAGTCCCTCCGCGCTCACCAAAACATAAGTGTCCGCCCGGACACATCGGTAACAGATCGTACCTAAGACATGGGTGACAACGTCGTGCCGAACGGGTTGTCGAGGTTGCAAGGTTTTCTGCTCCAGTTCGAAGTATCCCAAATCAAAATGCATGAAGCTGACGAGCCACATGCCGTCATCGACCTCGCTGATTCCTAGCTTCCAGGGCGCCGTGTCGGCGCTGAGTATGGACAGCAGGTGAATTGCCTCCCAACGACTCTATGACCGCCCGCTGGCAAGTCCGTATTTGCGGCCGTCCCGGGCCGTTCAATCGGGCCATGGCGCCGGGCTAACCGGCGCGGCTCTGTAGGAGTAGCTCGGGCAACCAAAGAGACTTTTTGGCGTTTAGGCTTGAAGCGCTCCTGAACGAAGGGAGGAGGTCTCATGTTTCGAAAAGCGTTGATCGCAATCGTTGCTGCTGCAGCTATAGCGACGCCGCCGACCGGCGCCTCTGCGCGTGGCGGGTTCAGCGGTGGTGGCTTTCATGGCGGTTTCCACGGTGGGTTCGCAAGAGGCGGTTGGCATGGCGGATTTGGCCCTGCTCTCGCTGGCGGATTGATCGCGGGAGCCGTGATCGGAGGTGTAGCATCGTCCGCATATGCCTGGGCGCCCCCCTACTACGGCGGGTATGGGACCAGCTATTATCGTTGCCCTGAACCCGGGTACGGGGAGTACTACAACTGCGGCGCCTATGCTGTGCCGGGATACGGCGGGTATGCACCCGGGTATTATGATTATTATGGACCCGGTCCTTGGTGAGCAGGCCAGGCTTTGCTGAATAGAGTTGAGGCAGCAAAAGTCGCCACCCGGCTAGGTTCGACCGCGGCTCGTTCAGTTGTGGGTGAAATTTGAAATAGGGCTTAGGTCGAGGCGCCTTCAACATTCGCAAGGAATACTTCGACCGCTGTCCGCAGGACGGCTATCAGACGGCTCGAAAGCCGTGCGATCTTTACTAACGAACATCGAGTCAGTATGAGGCGGCTCGTTGCGCTGAGTGATCAGTTGCTGGCCACGGTTGAGCTTAGCCATTTCCGGGCAAGATTCGATGAACGCTAGGAATGGAAAATTTTAAATTCGCGTGAGCCACATTGATAGGTAGTTTGCAATGAAAACGAAGTCGCTCGCTCTCGTATTGCCGCTGGCTTTCGGAATTGGCGCATCCACGGCCAATGCGGCTGTGCTCTTGAACGAGACATTCAATACATATCCTCAGCAGCTCAATTGGGTGCCTCCAGCGGCAATTTGGACAGTCACATCGGGCAGCGTGGATTTGATTGGCGAGACCCCAACGGGGACATCTTTTGACTTCTATCCGGGTAACGGCGGCTTCGTGGACCTTCATGGTTCGACGGGGGCTGCAGGAACCCTCCGCAGCCAGGTTACCTTTGCAGCGGGAGATTATAGTCTTGCCTTCGATCTAGGCGGCAACGCGCGCGGCGACGGTTCCAAAAGCACGGTGATTTCACTCGGTTCTTTCAGCCGCACACTGACGTTGGCTTCGAACGACCCACTTCAACAATTCTTGTTTTCATTTACGACGACCATCGCGGGCAGCCTGTCGTTTGCCGATCTTGCCGGCGGCAACATCGGAAATATTCTGGACAACGTGAGCTTGTCCTCCGGCTTAGCATCGGCCGTCCCGGAGCCCTCCACTTGGGCCATGATGATCCTCGGCTTCGCTGGCATCGGCTTCATGGCTTATCGGCGTAAAGAGCAACGCGCTCTTCGTCTCGTTTGACGCAATCAGCGTTGAAGACAGGGTCGCCCTTCGGAGGTGGTCTTTTTCGTAGTCCGAGCCCGTATTGCCAATCTGGGATTCAGGAGCGATGTACGAGTATCAGGGCCAGCGCCTTATCTCGTTTGGCAATAACTTGAGAGCCGCTGTTTCGCGGCCGGTCAAACGTGAGGCGAAAACTCTGACGTCCGCTTCAGGCGGGAAAAAGGTTTTGATTCTTGCTTCCGCCTCCTCTCTGGTCGAGCAACCGACCACATACTCACGCCGTTGGGTTGAGCCATCGGCGGCACGTACATCAAGCATCACGACGAAGGCCTCATCAACATATTGCGCCATCTAGCAATTATGGCCCGAAATCTCTCTGGGGCCATAGGTGTCAACTAAGTTCGCTCGCCTTGGTTGATCTAATTTATTTGAAACCGGACCGAGACGTTGGAACGATCGCTGCCAAACAACGTTCGTCGAAGCCTTTGGCCGGTGCTTGCGCCGCCCGCTGAATGGCTCTTGTACGAAGGGCCGCTGTGCGGCTCTGGTTTTGCGGCGTGGCGCGGGCGGGCGGAGATCCCGCTTTCCATTTGGCTCAGACCGGAAGCTGCAATTCCATGAGGTCCTTTGCCACGCTGACCCTGCCCGCATAGTTTTCCCGAACGGCGGCGATCCATTGGTCGTCGGTTACTTCGATATCGCCGGGCACGAGATGACTGAGTACCAACAGCTTCACGCCGGCCGCGGCGGCAATCTTCCCGACATCCTGCGCGGTCGTGTGGCTCGCCAGCAAATGCTTGCCGAGTGTGGCGCCATTCTTCACGCGCGCGACGAGCTTGTCGACAAAGGGCGCGTAAAGGGCCTCGTGCACCAACACGTCAGCTCCCTTGGCAAACTCCGCGAGCTTCGGATTATATTCGGTGTCGCTCGAGAACACGATCACGCCATCTGGCGTGGTGAACTTGTAGGCAAAGTTGTCGGTGATG
>NZ_DATEPI010000164.1:0-9749 GCF_035273305.1 Bradyrhizobium sp.
TGCGCCTTCCTGGTGATCATCAGCATGTATGGCGGTGGCTTCTCCACCGTGCCGGCCTATCTTCGCGATATGTTCGGCACACGCTATGTCGGCGCCATTCACGGATTGTTGCTGACGGCGTGGTCGATGGCCGGCATCTTCGGTCCGGTGCTCGTGAATTACATTCGCGAGTACAACGTCACCCATGGCGTGCCCAAGGCCCAAGCCTACAACACCACGATGTACATCATGGCCGGATTGCTGGTGATCGGCTTCATCTGCAACTTCTTCGTCAAGCCGGTGGATAAGAAATTCCACATGAGCGAAAGCGATGATCGTGGAGTCGAGCCCGTCGGCATGCGGGCCGGCGCTCGCGCGTAAGGGGGAGAAGAAACATGGACAATACCCACCAAAACACCACCACACCTCTGCAACTCGCGCTCGCCTGGGGCTTCGTCGGCATCCCGCTGGTACTCGGCGTGATCCAGACGCTGATCAACTCAATGCAGTTGTTCCGCTAACAGGAAGGCCCTCGGCTACGGTGCCGTAAATGTCGGTGCCGGAGCATGTCGCTAAAAAAGCGCCGGCCGCGAGAACCTCGTGGCCGGCGCTTTGCTTGGGGAAGGAGATAGAGCAATAGGCCTTGGCATCTGGCATGCCAGACGTTAGACTCTCTCCAGATTGGCTTGAAAAAAGAAGACGTTTCAATGAGTCATGATGTGCACCAGGTCCGCGCGTTCGAGCATCCCGGCGAGGGGCGCAAGCGGGCCAAAATGAACCCCAAGGGTCGCCAGGTCGATCCCACCGCCTCACACGAGATCGAACTGCTCCTGGGCGACCGCCCGCGGCGGCGGGACCTGCTGATCGAGCACCTGCATCTGATTCAGGACACCTACAAGCAGATTTCCGCTGCGCATCTGGCCGCCCTTGCCGATGAGATGAAGCTTTCGTTTGCCGAAGTTTTCGAGACGGCGACCTTCTACGCCCATTTTGATGTGGTGAAGGAAGGCGAGGCAAACATTCCGCCGCTCACGATTCGCGTGTGCGACTCGCTTACCTGCGCGATGTTGGGTGCGGAAAAATTGCTGCACGAACTACAGAGCAGTGCCGGCCCCGGCATTCGCGTCGTTCGCGCGCCTTGCGTGGGCCGTTGCGACACCGCGCCGGCGGCGGAAGTCGGCCACCACTTTGTCGACCACGCAAGCGTGGCAGGCGTACTTGCCGCCGCACAGGGTCGCGACACACACGCCCATTTGCCTGACTACATCGACTACGACGCTTATGTCGCTCGCGGCGGTTACACGTTATTGAAGCGCTTACGTTCCGGCGAACTCTCAAAGGAAGATGTATTAAAGCCGCTCGATGATGCCAGCTTGCGCGGCCTCGGCGGTGCCGGCTTTCCCGCCGGACGAAAGTGGCGCGCGGTGCTCGGCGAACCCGGGCTGCGGGTGATGGCCGTTAACGGGGACGAGGGCGAGCCCGGCACCTTCAAAGACCGCTACTATCTCGAAACGGACCCGCACCGGTTTCTGGAAGGCACGCTGATCGGCGCGCATGTCATCGAGGCACAAGACGTTTACATCTATATTCGCGACGAGTATCCGGCTTCACGCGAAATTCTGGCGCGCGAAATCGCCAAGCTGCCATCTGGCGGGCCGATTCTGCACATGCGGCGTGGCGCCGGTGCCTACATCTGCGGTGAGGAATCCTCGCTGCTGGAAAGCATCGAAGGCAAGCGCGGCCTGCCGCGGCATAAGCCGCCTTACCCGTTCCAGGTTGGCCTGTTCGGATTGCCGACGTTGATCAACAATGTCGAGACGTTGTGGTGGGTGCGCGACATTGTCGAAAAAGGCGCCGACTGGTGGAAGAGCCATGGCCGCAACGATCGCCATGGGTTGCGCAGCTATTCGGTATCGGGACGGGTGAAAACTCCAGGCATGAAACTCGCGCCGGCCGGCATTACGGTACGCGAATTGATCGGCGAATTTTGCGGAGGCATGGCTGAAGGCCACAAGTTCTACGCTTATTTGCCGGGCGGCGCCTCGGGCGGCATCCTGCCGGCTTCCATGGATAATATTCCGCTCGATTTCGGCACCCTGGAAAAATACGGCTGCTTCATCGGCTCCGCGGCGGTGATCATTCTCTCCGATCAGGACAGTGTAAAAGGCGCAGCGCTGAACCTGATGCGTTTCTTCGAGGACGAAAGCTGCGGTCAATGCACGCCATGTCGTGTCGGGACGCAGAAGGCCGCCCTGTTGATGCAAAAGCCGGTCTGGAACCGCGAATTGCTCGACGAATTGAGCCAGGCGATGCGCGATGCCTCGATCTGCGGACTGGGCCAGGCGGCCTCGAATCCGCTCACCACCGTGATTAAATATTTCCCCAACGAGTTTCTTCCGAAAGAAGCTGCGGAATGACAAAGATCCAGTTCGAACTCGACGGTAAACAAGTCGAGGCCATCAACGGCGAGACCATCTGGCAAGTAGCAAAACGCCAGGGCCGCGAAATCCCGCATTTGTGCTACACGCCGGAGCCCGACTACCGGCCCGATGGTAATTGCCGCGCCTGCATGGTGGAAATCGAAGGCGAGCGCGTGTTGGCGGCCTCCTGCAAGCGCACGCCGAGCGTCGGTATGAAAGTGAAATCGGCAAGCGCTCGTGCGGTCGCGGCGCAGAAAATGGTGATGGAGCTTCTGGTCGCCGATCAGCCGGCGCGCCAAACATCCCACGACCCCGACTCGAAGTTCTGGCACTGGGCGGAAAAAGTCGAAGTGACCGAAAGCCGCTTTCCGGCGGCTGAGCGGTGGGCGGGCGATGCCAGTCATCCGGCCATGCGCGTCAATCTCGATGCCTGCATCCAGTGCGGCCTATGCGTTCGCGCCTGCCGCGAGGTTCAGGTGAATGACGTGATCGGCATGGCCTACCGCAATCACGATTCCAAGGTCGTGTTCGATTTTGACGATCCGATGGGAGAATCCACCTGTGTCGCCTGCGGCGAATGCGTGCAGGCCTGCCCCACCGGGGCGCTGATGCCCGCCGTGATGCTGGACGAACACCAAACCCGCGTCACGTATCCGGACAAGAAGGTCGATTCGCTTTGCCCGTTCTGCGGTGTCGGCTGTCAGGTCACATACCAGGTCAAGGACGAGAAGGTGATCTACGCCGAAGGCCGCGACGGCCCGGCCAACCATAACCGACTTTGCGTCAAAGGTCGTTTCGGCTTCGACTACATCCATCACCCGCATCGGCTGACGAAGCCGCTGGTGCGCCTGCCGAATGCGAAAAAGGATGCCAACGACCAGGTCGATCCGGCCAATCCGTTCACGCATTTCCGCGAAGCCTCATGGGAAGAGGCGCTCGACATCGCCGCCAAAGGCCTGGTCAAGATCCGGGACGAGAAGGGGGTCAAGGCGCTGGCCGGCTTCGGCTCGGCCAAGGGCTCTAATGAGGAAGCCTATCTATTCCAGAAACTGGTGCGCACCGGCTTCGGCTCCAACAACGTCGATCATTGCACGCGGCTGTGCCACGCCTCTTCAGTCGCAGCGCTGATGGAAGGACTTAACTCGGGCGCGGTGTCGGCGCCATTCTCCGCTGCGATGGATGCCGAGGTTATCGTTGTCATCGGCGCCAATCCCGCCGTGAATCATCCGGTGGCGGCGACGTTCATCAAGAATGCGGCGAAACGCGGCGCCAAGCTGATCGTGATGGACCCGCTCCGGCAGAGCCTGTCGCGCCATGCTTACAAGCATTTGGCGTTCAAGGCCGGCAGCGACGTCGCGATGCTGAACGCGATGATAAATACCATCATCACCGAGGGCCTTACTGACGAGCAGTATATCGCCGGTTACACCGAAGGCTTCGACGATCTGAAGCAGCGGATCAAGGAGTTCACGCCGGAGCGAATGGCCCCGATCTGCGGGATTCCCGCGGAGACGTTGCGCGAAGTGGCGCGGCTGTATGCGCGCTCGCGCGCCTCGATCATCTTCTGGGGCATGGGCATCAGCCAGCACGTGCACGGCACCGATAATGCCCGCTGCCTGATTGCGCTCGCACTGATCACGGGACAGGTGGGCCGACCCGGGACCGGACTGCATCCGCTGCGCGGACAGAACAATGTGCAGGGCGCCTCCGATGCGGGACTTATTCCGATGTTCCTGCCGGATTATCAACCGGTCGGGCGCACCGATCTGCGCGCGCCATTCGAACGGGTCTGGCATCAGGATCTCGATCCGGTTCGCGGCTTGACGGTGGTTGAAATCATGAACGCGATCCATGCCGGCGATATCACCGGCATGTATATCGAGGGTGAAAATCCGGCGATGTCGGATCCCGATCTGCAGCACGCGCGCGAGGCGCTGGCCAAGCTCGACCATCTCGTGGTGCAAGATCTGTTCGTTACCGAAACCGCGTTCCACGCCGATGTGATCCTGCCCGCGTCAGCATTCGCTGAGAAATCCGGTACCTTCACCAACACCGACCGTCGCGTGCAGTTGGCGCGTGAAGTGATCAAGCCGCCCGGTGATGCGCGGCAGGATCTCTGGATTATCCAGGAGATCGCCCGGCGCATGGGGCTGGATTGGCGCTACAACGGGCCGGCCGACGTTTTCGCCGAGATGACCGAAGTGATGCCTTCGCTCAACAACATCACCTGGGAGCGGTTGGAGCGCGAAGGCGCGGTCACCTATCCGGTCGATGATCCCAGCAAGCCCGGCAATGAGATCATCTTCACCGCCGGGTTTCCGACCGAAAGCGGTCGGGGCAAGATCGTCCCCGCGCGCGTGTTGCCGCCGGACGAGTTGCCGGACGACGAATACCCGATGGTACTGTCAACGGGCCGCGTGCTCGAGCATTGGCACACCGGTTCGATGACGCGCCGCTCCAGCGTGCTGGATCAGATCGAGCCGGAGGCGGTGGCCTTCCTGTCGCCAAAGGACATGCGGCGCATGAAGATCTGGCCCGGCGACCTTATCAGGCTCGAGACCAGGCGCGGGGCGGTCGAGGTGAAGGTGCGCTCCGATCGCGACGTTCCCGAGAACATGGTATTCATGCCGTTCTGCTACGCCGAAGCCGCAGCCAACCTGCTGACGAATCCGGCGCTGGACCCGTTCGGAATGATTCCCGAGTTCAAGTTCTGCGCGGTCAGGGCCGAGCCAGCCCAGGTCAGCAACGCGGCGGCCGAATAATTGTTATCGGCGGTTCTGCTGTTGGACTTCTTGCACTCGCAAAAAATCAAAGTGCTCTGATCAATTGATCGGGGCGTCTTCAACGCACCTTCGGCAGGGTAGCGCGAAGCGCCGCGTGAGGCTGCTTCCTGGTTTCGCGGAACGACGAGCGAAGGCGACAAAGCGAGTACGAGCTCACTCTATCTTCTCCGTTCGACCAGATGAACGCCGCGCTCTTTTCGATCTGATTGCGCTTTGAGTTTGCTGCAGCGTCCGTCGCTTAAGCACAGCAGATCGACGCGAGCGACCTGCAATGGAACTTTCCCCAACGGTGAAGATTAATTTTCTTTCAACCAGGAGAAGTATCATGGCACGAAAGTACTCGAAGAAAGCATCGGCCAAAGTTGGGCGCGCGATGCGAAAGCGCAAGTCCGGGACTTTGAAGAGCGGCCGATCCGGCAAGAAGGTCAAGAGCCGCAAGCAGGCGATCGCAATCGGGCTCTCCGAAGCTCGCCGAGAAGGAAAGAAAGTCCCTCCGAAAAAAGGCTCAAAGAAAAGCTCAAGCAAACGAAGGAGCAGCAAAAAGAAATCCGGACGAAAGTCGAAACGTTAGCCTGAATTTGTGCCTCTCCAGCACGACCTCACTTCCCGGCCATCCACATCTTTCTTGCTATTGATGTCGTGAGATGCGGTTGCCCGGCCCACGAATGAAGCGGCGCCTCATCGAAAAGCCTATCCAGGCTTTCAACACGCTTCAGCTCGCCTTGCGATGTCGTGTCCGTGTGCGATGCGCCTTGTTGGCGGCCCGATGGCCCGATCGGACCGCCCGCGAGTGATTCCGTCGCTTTGAGGGCGCTCTGCCCTTAAGACTTTGCTGCAATGCGTCCATGAGGTTAATGACGTTGCTCGGCCGCTCCTCCGGTTCAGCAATTTTAACCGGCTTGCCGGCCGCCTTGCGCCTGACCAGCGTCTTCAGCGCGTTCTCGTATTCATCCTTGAATTTCGAGGGATCGAAATGCGCGGCCTTGGTATCGAGGATGTGCCCGGCCAGTTCGACCATGTCCTTCGAAATTTTTGGATTGGGCATGTCATCGAAATACTCGTGCTCGTCGCGTAACTCGTAGGGGTATCGCAACGTCGTCCCGAGCAGCCCTTTGCCCAGCGGCTCGATCGCGATGATATGCTCGCGGTTGGTGAGGACGATGCGGGCGAGAGCGACACGGTCCTGGTCTTTCATGGCATCCCGGATCACGGCAAAGGCATCAATGCCGGCTTTGCCGTCGGGTGCGATGTAGTAGGGATGATTCAGGTAGCGTTTGTCGATCTCATCCTTTGGCACGAAACTGTCGATCTCGATTGTGTGATTGCTTTCGATCTGGACCGCCTCCAGTTCCTCTTTCTCGACCTCGATGTACTCTCCTTTTCTCAGCTCGTAGCCGCGGGCTTTCTGGTCGCTTTCGACGACGTCGCCCGTTTCGGCATCCACCATCTGTTGCTTCAGCCGGTTGCCGGTCTCCTTGTTGATCATGTGAAATCGGGTTTTCTCGACCGCTGTTGCCGCCGGATAAAGCACGATGGGGCATGTGACGAGCGAAAGCTTCAGCGACCCTTTCCAATAGGCGCGGGGGGCCATTACAATCTCCGGGCTTGCCAGGTTCTGGAACTTCAACCGCCCTTGGAGGTTTCGGTTCCGGGAGGTTGTAATCGTGCAACCGTGCCGATGCTCATTGTGCGGGATCCAGCGTGTCGTTGAGAAATCTCTCCACTTATCGAAAAAAGCGGGACTTCGAGAAGACCGCGGAGCCGAGCGGAGATGTGCCGGTCGCGCCCGCCAAGCAGCGCCGTTTCGTGATCCAGAAGCATGACGCGAGCCGGCTGCATTATGACCTCCGCCTGGAGTTCGATGGCGTGTTTAAATCCTGGGCGGTTACAAAGGGGCCGTCGCTCGATCCACACGACAAGCGATTGGCCGTGGAGGTTGAAGATCACCCGCTCGATTACGGCGATTTCGAAGGCACCATTCCCAAAGGCCAATATGGCGGCGGGACCGTACTGCTGTGGGATCGCGGCTATTGGGAATCTGACGATCCGGAGCGCGGTTTCAAAAAGGGCGACCTGAAATTCACCCTGCATGGTGACAAGCTGCACGGCAGCTGGGTGCTGGTGCGAATGCGAAACGATCGCACCGGAGGCAAGCGCACCAATTGGTTGCTGATCAAGCATCGCGACGAATACGCCAGGGAAGGTAACAAGAACAAAATTCTGGAAGAAGACGCATCCGTCGCCTCGGGACGGAGCATGGACCAGATCGCCGCCGGCAAGGGCAGGGCACCGAAGCCGTTCATGATGGCGAAATCCGCCGGCATGAAAGCCGACGCGGTCTGGCATTCAAACCGCGCCGAGGCCGATGAAGCGCCCCGCGGGAATAAAAAAACTTCATTGCGGGTAATTGCCCCGGCAAAGGGAAAACAGGTCTCGCATATACCTGATTTCGTCGCACCGGAGCTCTGCAACCTGGTCGACCGCCCGCCGGGCGGAGAAGGCTGGTGCCACGAAATCAAGTTTGATGGCTACCGCGTGCAATTGCGCGTCGAGGATGGCGAGGCGACCTTGAAGACCCGCAAAGGCCTCGACTGGACCGACAAGTTCGGAGCGATCGCAAAAGAGGCGAGCGCGCTGCCTGATGTGCTGATCGATGGGGAGATTGTCGCGCTCGACCAAAATGGCGCGCCGGACTTTTCGACCTTGCAGGCGGCTATCTCCGACGGCAAGACCGATGAGCTGATTTTCTATGCTTTCGATCTGCTGTTCGCCGACAAGCAGGACCTTCGCCGCCTGCCGCTTGCCGATCGAAAGGCGCAATTGAAGCAGCTGCTGGAGTCGCGCGGCAAGTCCAAGGCAAATTCGATCCGCTATGTCGAGCATTTCGAAAGCGGGGGCGATGCCATCCTGAAATCGGCATGCAAGTTGTCGCTGGAAGGTATCGTCTCGAAAAAGTTGAGCGCGCCATATCGCTCCGGCCGCTCGGGTAACTGGACCAAGGCCAAATGCCGCGCCGGTCATGAGGTCGTGCTAGGAGGCTGGAAGACCACTAATGGGAAGTTCCGCTCGCTGATGGCGGGCGTCAATCGGGGCGATCATCTGGCCTTTGTCGGAATGGTCGGCACCGGATTCGGCAAGGACAAGGTCAAGCAGATCATGCCGGCGTTGAAAGCCGCAGAAGCTGACAAGAGTCCGTTCGGCGGCAAAAACGCACCCCGCAAGACATCCGAAGTGCATTGGCTGAAGCCGGAGCTCGTTGCCGAAATCGAATTCGCGGGCTTCACGGACGCGGGGAATATAAGGCAAGCTGCCTTCAAGGGGCTTCGCAAGGACAAGCCGGCTCGTGAGGTGGTGGCGGAAGAGCCCGCCGACGCGGAGATTGCCCAGCCAAGCCGCCGGAGCAAGCACAAGTCCGCGAAATCGCAATCGCGCAAAGCCGTCAAGGGCTCGAACGTTCAGGCTACGGACAAGTCCGCCGAGGTGATGGGTGTACTGATCTCAAAACCAGAAAAGGAGCTGTGGCCGGACGCCGGTGACGGAGAAGCAGTGACCAAGCTCGACCTTGCGCGCTATTTCGAAGCGGTCGGCGACTGGATGATTGTTCACCTGAAGGGGCGGCCCTGCTCGCTCGTGCGCGCGCCTGATGGCATCGGCGGTGAGAGATTCTTTCAGCGCCACGCCACGCCGGGGACTTCCAATCTCCTGGAGATGGTCACGGTATGGGGCGATCGAAAACCGTATCTGCAAATTGATCGCGTCGAGGGGCTCGCGGCCGTGGCGCAGATCGGCGCGGTTGAGCTGCATCCCTGGAATTGCGCTCCGGATGAACCTGATGTTCCCGGACGATTGGTATTCGATCTCGATCCCGCACCTGACGTTGGCTTTTCGGAGGTGATGGACGCTGCCAAGGACATGCGTCGTCGTCTATCCGACCTTGGACTGGAGAGCTTCTGCAAAACCACCGGCGGCAAGGGGCTTCATGTGGTTACGCCGCTGTTGCATGGTGCAAAGGACAAGGTGAGTTGGAAGGAAGCTAAGGCCTTCGCGCAAGGCGTTTGCCAATGGATGGCCAACGACGAGCCGGATCAGTATCTGCTCAACATGTCAAAGAAGCTCCGCAAGGGGAAAATCTTCCTCGATTATCTTCGCAACGATCGCATGGCGACCGCGGTTGCGGCGCTCTCGCCGCGCGCGCGCGAGGGCGCAACGGTCTCAATGCCAATAACCTGGGCGCAGGTGCGTAGCGACCTGGATCCCAAGCGTTACACGGTTCGCACCGTGCCGACCCTGCTCGCCAAAACGAAGGCATGGGCGGGCTATAATGAAGCCGCAGCATCGATCAAAGCAGCGATGCGCAAGCTGGCGCTTAAATCACGCGGCGCCGCGTAACCAGCATATCGGTCAGCGGGCACTCGCATTGTGACTGCGGACGGCGAGTAGTTCAAACGCCGCCTTGCAGCATCGGGCCAGCTGTGGGCCGCAAGCCTCGGTGCCGTTGCTGGTGGCGTAACGTGTCGTCGTCAGCTTACAGCCTTCCCAGAAGCAACAGGATCAGCAGAATGATGAT
>NZ_DATEPI010000165.1:0-61654 GCF_035273305.1 Bradyrhizobium sp.
CGACCATCATCGATATAAAGCGTGCCGCCCTCGGTCAGCACCGGGTTGAACAGCGCATTGCCGCCCATCGTATGATTCCACGGCATCCAGTCGAGATAAGTCGCTTGCGGCGCGTTGGGGTCGCGCGGCCGCACCTGCATCATCATCGCGGCATTCGCGCACATCATGCGTTGGGTATTGATGACGGCCTTGGGCATACCGGTCGAACCCGACGTGAACAGCAGCTTGCCGACGGTGTCCGGCGTGATCTGCGCGATCGAACGTTCTACCTCATGCGTGACCGGCGTTGCCGCCAGCTCGTCGAACGCGACGCTTTTGATGCTTTCGCACGGCCGCGCGACGTGGACCACCGTCACCCCATTCAGATCGAGCGCCCTTAACGCCTTCTCGAAACTCGGGCCATCCTGCACCATCACCACGGCGGGCTTGATCAGGTCGAACAGGTATTTCAGCTTGAGGTGATCCTGGCTTATCAACGAATAGGCCGGCGAGACTGGGGCTGCGGGAAGGCGCGCCTGCATCGCCGCCTGCGTCATCAGCGCGTGCTCGATGGAATTGCCGGACAGGATCGCAACGGGCCTGCCGGACTCAACTCTCAGATCGAGAAGCGCCTGGGTCAGCGCATCGACACTGCGCTTGGCCTCGCCGTAGGTCAGCTTACGCCACCGCCGGTCGGCGCCGGCGCGCTGGGCCAGCCAGACGCGCTCGGGCGCTTGGTTGGCCCATTTCGCCAGCGACGCGGGAATGTGCTTCTCATAGGGCTTCAGTGGAATTCGCGACTGCAGAACGATGACACCGTCCGGCCGCCGCTCGACAGCGATATCGCGCTTGAGCCATTCGATTTTGCGAAAGGCCGGCCTGGTCAAAACTGCGGCTGCATTCCCACTCATCTCGCCTCCATCCCTCGGCCTCTTGCGGGCACGTTGTTCACGAGCTTTTATCGACTGATATAGACCGGCTTCCGCTTCTCGAGAAAGGCCCTGATGCCTTCGCTGAAATCTTCTGAGCGGCTGCACAGCACCTGGTTACGGTCTTCCATCGCAATCACGGCCTCCAGCGAGCCGGCATCTGTACTGATGTTGAGACATTCCTTCGAAAGCCGTAGCGCAACCGGCGAGGCCGCCATCATCGCATCGACATAGGGAGCGGTGGCGGCGTCGAGTTGGCCTTCCTCAACGACTTCGGAAACCAGACCGACCGCGAGCGCCCGCTCGGCATGGATAAAACGTCCGGTAAGGATCAGCTCCGAAGCCACGGAGACCCCGACCAGCCGAGGCAAAAAATAGCTGCTGCCGATGTCGCAGCCGCCGACCCCGAGCTTGATGAAGGCGCAGTTCATCCGCGCGGATTTGCTGGCGATGCGAACGTCGGCGGCGAGTGCCAGGGCGAAACCGCCGCCCGCGGCCGCGCCCTGAACTTGTGCGATGATCGGCTGCGGGCAGCGCCGCATCAACATCACGATCTCGGCAATCCGGCGCTGCGAGTCCAGCGACTCCTGGACACCCGGCGGCTCCTGTTGTCCCGCGCGGCGCGCCATGGCGTGCTTGAGATCGAGCCCGGCGCAAAACGCGGAGCCGGCACCCCGCAGCACGACGACGCGCGTGCTGCGGTCCCTTTGCAGTCCAGCGAAATAGCCGTTAAGCGCCTCGATCAGCGAAGGATCGAGCGCGTTGAGGTGGTCCGGACGGTTGAGCGTCACCCGGTCAACGCCGTCACGGTGTTCGATCAGCAGCGGTTGCGTCACGCCGGCATCCTCGTTCGTCATCCTCGCCATCGCTGGTGTTCGTCCATGAGAACAGAATTATCTCGGCGCCATGCGAATCGCGCCATCGAGCCGGATCGTCTCGCCGTTGAGCATCGGATTTTCAACGATGTGGACCGCGAGATTGCCGTATTCGGAGGCATCGCCGAGCCTCGCCGGATGCGGCACCTGCGCGCCGAGGCTCTTGCGCGCCTCCTCGTTGAGACCCATCAACAACGGCGTCAGGAACAGGCCGGGCGCAATGGTGTTGACGCGTATCTTGAGGCTGGCGAGATCGCGCGCCGCCGGCAGCGTGAGTCCGACCACGCCGCCCTTCGAAGCCGAATACGCGATCTGGCCGATCTGGCCCTCATAAGCGGCGACGCTGGCGGTGTTGATGATGACGCCGCGCTCTTCGCCGACCGGCGCTTCGGTTCCCAGCCGCTCCGAAAACAGCCGCAGCACGTTGAACGTGCCGATCAGATTGACGTTGATAATGCGCACGAATTTGGCGAGCGGATAGACGCCATCCTTGCCGACGATGCGCTGCGATCCGCCGATGCCAGCGCAGTTCACCAGCACCCGCGCGATGCCGTGCGCGGCCTCTGCATTGGCGATGGCGGACTTGACCTGCGCCTCGTCAGTGACATCGGCGACGACGGCGACGCCCTTCACTTCGGCCGCGACCTTTTCCGCGTTCTCGTTGCTCTGATCGAGCACGGCGATCTTGGCGCCCTTTGCAGCCATCGCTCGCGCGGTGGCGGCGCCGAGGCCCGAGCCACCGCCGGTGATGAGAACGGCAACATCTTTCAACTGCATGGGGTAAAACCTTTCCGTGAGCGTTAGCCGGTGTAGTGAACTCTCTCAAACGAAGCGAATGTCAGGGGACGGCAGCCGTCTTTTCGGCGCCGGTCGTCAGCATGCCCGTGCAGATCAGCGCTTCCATGTGCCGGATGTATTGGCGGCAAACCTCGTCGGTGACCGGTCCGACGCCGCTGGCGCGCGACATCGCGTGCCGCCCGAAAAACAGATGATCGCAGGCGCCGATCAGGCTCGTGTAGAACAGCACCGGATCGATATCGCGAAACTCGCCGGCCTTGATGCCGTGTGCGAGCAGGCGCCGATGAAAGTCGAGCAAGGGCGCGACAAAGAATTTTGATACTTCATCGGCCGCCTCCGCGCTGCTTTCGTGCAGCAGATAGTGGATCAGCCGGTTCATGTAGGGAAACTGGTGATAGGCCCGGATAATCCCGGCTATGTGCAACCTCAGTTTCGCCGTCGGCGTGATCGGCTGCGCCAGCAGGTATTCGAGTTGCGTCATCTCGGTCGCGGCGTCGCGGGCCAACAGCGCGAGCAGCAGACCATCCTTGTTGCCGAAATGGTATTTGACCAGCGCGGCATTGACGCCGGATTTCTGCGCGATGTCGCTCAGCGACACCTCGATCGAGGAACGCTCGATCATCAGTTCGCTCGCCGCGACGAGAAGTCTTTCGGCGGTGGTATTTTTTCCGCCCGGAAGTCTGGTCGACAGGCTGGCGTTTAACTGGGACGTCATGAGGTACCCAACGGAGGAATGCGCCGCGCACATAAGCCGATGCGAGGGCCGCGCTCAAGAGTTAATTGATTGATTGACTAAATCCTCCGAGGCCCCTTATATCCGGCCATCATCCCAACAGCAGCCCAAGACCAGGGAGTACGAGTCATGGCCGAGGCATACATCGTCGCCGCCGCGCGCACCGCAGGGGGCCGGAAGGGAGGACGTCTCGCCGGCTGGCATCCGGCCGATCTCGCCGCTTCCGTGCTGAATGCATTGGTCGACCGCGCGGGCGCCGCGCCTGACCAGATCGAAGACGTGATCATGGGCTGCGTGATGCAGACCGGCGAGCAGTCCAACAATGTCGCGCGCAACGCCATCATGGCATCGAAACTGCCGGAGAGCGTGCCCGGCACTTCGGTCGATCGCCAGTGCGGATCGTCGCAGCAGGCGCTGCATTTCGCGGCACAAGCGGTGATGTCCGGAACCATGGATTGCGTGATCGCCGCGGGCGTCGAGTCGATGACGCGGGTGCCGATGGGGCTGGCGTCGCAACTGCCGGCCAAGAACGGCTTTGGCACCTACAAGAGTCCGAACATCGAAAAGCGATATCCCAATATCGTGTTCAGCCAGTTCACCGGCGCGGAGATGATGGCCGAAAAGTATGGGCTGTCGAAGGATGAACTCGACGAATACTCCTACAATAGCCATCAGCGCGCGATCGCCGCGACACAGGCCGGCAAGTTCAAGGATGAAATCATCCCGCTGCAGATCACGCGCGCCGACGGTTCGACCGATACTCATCATATCGACGAGGGCATTCGCTTCGATGTCACCCTCGACGGCATCAAGGGCGTCAAGTTGATCGCTGAAAACGGCAAGCTGACCGCCGCCAGCGCCAGCCAGATCTGCGACGGCGCCTCCGGCGTGGTCGTCGTCAACGAAAAGGGCCTGAAGTCGCTCGGTGTCAAACCGATGGCGCGGATCCACCATATGACCATGATGGGCGGTGACCCCGTGATCATGCTCGACGCGCCTTTGCATGCGACCGAGCGCGCCCTCAAAAAGGCCGGCATGTCGATCGACGACGTCGACCTGTTCGAGGTCAACGAAGCGTTTGCCTCCGTCCCGACAGCTTGGCTGAAGACGACCGGCGCCGATCCGGCGCGGCTGAACGTCAACGGCGGTGCCATCGCGCTCGGTCATCCGCTCGGCGGCTCCGGCACCAAGCTGATGACGACCCTGATCAATGCGCTCAAGCAGCGCAATAAGCGCTACGGTCTGCAGACCATGTGCGAAGGCGGCGGCATGGCCAATGTGACGATCGTGGAGCGGCTTTAGAATCTTAAAGCCACCATCGTGGCGACCAGACGACGACCGTCGCTGCATTCGCAGCGACCGTTACGTTGACTTCCCGGACATCGCGATGACGCATCCATCGATCCATGCGCGGACTAGCCCGAACAAAATTGCCTACCAGATGGCGGGCAGCGGTAAAGCGATCACCTATCGAGAACTCGATGAATTGTCGAACCAGGGCGCGCATTTGCTCCGATCGCTCGGCCTGAAGGCTGGCGATCACATCGCGTTCCTCATGGAGAACCGGTTGGCGTTCATGGAGATCTGCTGGGCGGCGCAGCGCGCCGGGCTCTATTACACCGCGATCAGCCGCTATCTCACCCAGGACGAAATCGCCTACATCGTCAAAGACTGCGGGGCGCGCGCGGTCATCACCTCGCCGAAATGCGCCGAGCAGATCAAGGGGCTTGTGTCACAGCAACCAGGCGCGCCGCTGTTCTACATGGTTGATGAGCCGCTGCCGGGTTTCCGCTCCTGGGATCAGGAACTCGCAAAGCAGCCGGCCACGCCAATCCCCGACGAAGAAGCCGGATACGACATGCTGTACTCGTCGGGCACGACCGGCCGGCCCAAGGGCATCAAGCGCGAGTCCGAGCATAATCCGATTGATCGGCCGAATCCGTTCTTGCGAATTCTTTGCGAGAAGATGTGCGGAATGAACGCCGACAGCATCTATCTTTCGCCGGCGCCGCTCTATCACGCGGCTCCGCTGCGCTTCAACATGATGGCGATCACGCTTGGGGGCACGTCCATCATCATGGAAACATTCGACGCAGAGGAATTTCTGAAGCTAATCGAGAAGCACAAGGTGACCCAGTCGCAACTGGTGCCGACCATGTTCGTGCGCATGCTGAAGCTGCCGGAAGAGCTACGCAAGCGGTACGACGTATCGTCCTTGAAAGGGGCGATACATGCGGCCGCGCCGTGCCCCATTGAGGTCAAGGCAAGGATGATCGAATGGTGGGGACCGATCCTGATCGAATATTACGCCGGCTCGGAAGGCAACGGCGTCACCGTTTCGACTTCGCAGCAATGGCTGACGCATCGGGGCACGGTCGGCCGGGCCGTGGTCGGCAAAATCAAAATTCTCGATGACGACGATCAGGAATTACCCACCGGCCAGATCGGTACGGTGTACTTTGCGGATGCGCCGGTGTTCTCCTATCACAACGATCCCGAGAAGACGAAGCGCGCCTACAACGCCAAAGGCTGGTCGACGCTTGGTGACGTCGGCTACGTCGACAATGAAGGCTTTCTTTATCTGACGGACCGCAAATCCTACATGATCATTTCCGGCGGGGTGAACATCTATCCGCAGGAAACCGAGGACGTGCTGATCACCCATCCGGGCGTCGCCGATGTTGCGGTGTTCGGAGTGCCAAACGAAGAGATGGGCGAAGAGGTCAAGGCGGTCGTGCAGCCCCACGAGATGTCAAAAGCCGGCAAGGAGCTGGAAGCCGAGCTGATCCTGTTTTGCCGCAAGCACCTGTCGCCGATCAAATGCCCCAGGAGCATCGACTTCGAGCCCGAGTTGCCGCGCACGCCGACCGGCAAGCTGGTCAAGCGGCATCTGCGCGACCGGTACTGGCCCAAAGCGGCAGCGCGAGTATCGTGACGCTGGCCTGACGCCACGCGCCTGGGGGACGACTGTCATGGACCAAATTGCTCTTCCGGATATTCCGCTTTCCCCCAACATCCGTTCGCGCTTCGTCGAAGACATCAACGGGTTGCGCATGCACGTGCTCGAGGCCGGATACGAGACACCCGGCCGCCCCTGCATACTGCTGCTGCATGGGTTTCCCGAACTTGCCTTTAGCTGGCGCAAGGTGATGCCCGCGCTGGCCAGCGCCGGCTATCACGTGATCGCGCCGGATCAGCGCGGCTATGGCCGCACCACTGGTTGGGACGGCGCTTACGACGGCGACCTCAGTTCATTCCGGCTGCTCAATCTGGTGCGCGACGCGCTGGGGCTGGTGTCGGCCTTCGGCTATCGCAATGTCGACGCGGTGGTGGGGCATGATTTCGGCTCATCGGTGGCGGCGTGGTGCGCGCTGGTTCGGCCGGATGTCTTTCTATCCGTGGTGCTGATGAGCGCGCCGTTCGCCGGACCGCCGTCGCTGCCGTTCGATACGGCGAACGCGGTGCCGAGGCCGAGGCGCGACGATCCCGTACATCGCGAACTCGCCGCATTGCCCCGTCCGCGCAAACATTACCAGTGGTACTATTCCACGCGCGAGGCCAATGCGGATATGCACGGAGCGCCGCAAGGCGTGCACGATTTTTTGCGCGCCTATTATCACCACAAGAGCGCGGACTGGAAAGATAACCGGCCATATCCGCTGAAATCATGGACCGCGAACGAACTAGCCAAGTTGCCGACCTACTACGTGATGGACTTCACCAGGAACATGGCGGAGACGGTCGCCGAGGAAATGCCTTCGGCTGAGAGCATCAGCGCCAATAAATGGCTGCCCGATAGCGAGCTCTCTTTTTACAGTGCCGAATACATGCGGACAGGATTCCAGGGCGGCCTGCAATGGTATCGCTGCGGCACCTCGGCCGCGTTCACGCCTGAACTCGAAACCTGGTCGGGCCGCACCATCGACGTGCCATCTTGTTTCATTGCGGGCAGGCAGGACTGGGGAACCTACCAGCGCGCGGGCGTCTATGAGGCCATGCAGCAACGCGCCTGCACCAGGATGCTGGGTTGTCACCTCATCGATGGCGCCGGGCACTGGGTACAGCAGGAACAGCCGGACCAGGTCACCGGCCTGCTGTTCGACTTCCTCAAACACGCGACCGCTCAGGTAATTTGACCGCGTCCAGCGATCCCTCTATATCGTTTAGAACGATTCTAAACTTGATCTGGGAATCCGCTGATGAAGAATTTTGCCGATCTGAGCGAGCGCGAAGTGCTGGCCGTCGCAATCTCCGCCGAGGAGGAAGACAGCCGCATCTACATGAGCTTCGCTGAAGACCTGGCGGAACGCTATCCGGAATCGGCCAAAATTTTCGAGGAAATGGCGGAGGAAGAAAAGAGCCACCGCCACATGCTGCTGGAGATGTACCAAAAGCGCTTCGGCAGCAATCTTCCGCCAATACGCCGGGAAAACGTCAAAGGATTTTTGCGGCGCCGCCCCATCTGGCTGACCAAGAACCTGTCGCTCGATGCGATCCGCAAGGAGGCCGCGACGATGGAGTTCGAGGCCGAGCGCTTCTATGTGAAAGCTGCTGAACACACCCAGGATGTCGGCGTCCGCCGGCTACTCGGAGATCTCGCCGAAGCGGAAAAAGGCCACGAAAACATCGCAGCGAGATTGACGGACAAGATCCTCAGCCCCGACGTGCGCGCAGCAGAGGACAAAACGCGCCGGCGCGTCTTCGTGCTGCAGTATGTGCAACCCGGTCTCGCGGGACTGATGGACGGCTCGGTCTCGACACTTGCGCCGCTGTTTGCTGCCGCCTTTGCAACCCACCACAACTGGCAGACCTTTCTGGTCGGCCTTGCGGCCTCGATCGGCGCGGGCATCAGCATGGGATTTGCCGAAGCTTTGTCGGACGATGGATCGTTGACCGGCCGTGGTTCGCCGTGGCTGCGCGGATTAACCTGCGGCCTGATGACCACCGTCGGTGGGCTCGGCCACACCATGCCCTATCTGGTGCCGGATAGCTGGGCTAACGCGTTCTGGGTCGCGACCGCGATTGCCGGCATCGTGGTGTTCTTCGAACTATGGGCCATCGCTTATATTCGCGCGCGATACATGGATACGCCCTTCCTGCACGCTGTGTTTCAAATCGTGCTCGGCGGCGCGATCGTGCTCGCCGTCGGCATTCTCATTGGCGCGGCATAGCTGTGCCGATGAAAAAGCCCTGTGCTACAGCCAAAGCCGAGGAGACTGCGGCACGAAGCATTTCACGAGAACGAATACTGCCGGGCTAGTGATCCGCAAGCGCAATAGCAGTCTAGCGGCGGTCACCGGAACGGAGCATCATTTGCCAGGTCTTTGGAACGTATCGGGAGTAAGCCTTGAGTAAATCGAGATGGAGCTTCAAGACGGCCACCGAATTATCAGCAGCACTTGCTGCAAGGAAAGTGTCCGCCGTTGAGCTGGCGCAGGAGGCGATCGGCCGCATTGAACGTCACGACGGCAAGATCAACGCGGTGTGTGTCCGTGATTTCGCCCGTGCTCTGGAAGCGGCACGCGCCGCCGATGCCGCGCGCGCCAGTGGCGATAGAACGCCGCTGCTCGGAATTCCCATGACGGTAAAGGAATCCTACAACGTCGCTGGGCTGCCCACCACCTGGGGTTATCCAGCGCAAAAATCATTCACTCCTGCTGAAGATGCTCTGTCAATTTCCCGCGTCAAGGAAGCGGGCGGCGTGATTCTCGGCAAGACCAATGTACCGCTCGGGCTGGGCGACTGGCAGAGCTACAACGATATCTACGGCACCACCAACAATCCATACGATCTCGGCCGCACGCCGGGCGGTTCTTCCGGCGGATCCTCGGCAGCGCTCGCGGCGGGTTATGGCGCGCTTTCGCTCGGCTCGGACATCGGCGGCTCGCTACGAGTGCCCGCGTTTCATTGTGGCGTTTATGCCCACAAGCCGACGTTCGCGTTGGTACCCTCGCGCGGCCACATCCCGCCGCCTTTGCCAGCACTGCCGTTCGATCGCGATCTATCCGTGATCGGGCCGATGGCGCGCAGCGCCGCTGATCTTTCGCTACTGCTCGACGTAATTGCCGGACCGGACCCGATCGAAGCCGGCAAAGCCTACAAGCTTGCGCTGCCGCCGTCCCGTCATGATCAGTTGAAAGATTTTCGCGTGCTGCTGATCGATACCGATCCCGTGCTGCCGACAGCAGCAAGCGTGCGAAACGCAATCGACAAGCTTGCGGCCAATCTGGACAAGGCAGGCGTCAACATGATGCGTGAGAGTGCGCTACTGCCCGACTTCGCGGCCTCGACGCGACTCTACATGCGGATGCTGATGTCGTTCCTGTCAGCATCTTTCGCGGCCGAAAGTTATGAGCGTTCCAGGGCAGAGGCCGAAAAGCTCGCGCCCGATAATAACACTCTGGCCGCCGAGCGCCTGCGCGGCACCGTACTCAGTCACCGGGACTGGTTGATTGCCGATGGCGCACGCACGCGCCTGCGCGCGCAATGGCGCGAGCTGTTCAGGACTTTCGACGCGGTGATCTGCCCCGTGATGCCGACGCCGGCCTACCCGCATGATCATTCGGAGGACCAGGAAACTCGCCGCATCAACATTGACGGCAAGGATTACGTCTATCCCGATCAGCTCGCCTGGCCCGGCATCGCAACACTGCCCGGGCTGCCGGCGACCGCTATTCCGATCGGGCTTTCGCCGGAGGGCTTGCCGGTCGGCGTGCAAATCGTCGGACCGTGGCTGGAAGATCGTACCCCGCTGAAATTAGCCGAGTTGATAGAGCGCGAATTCGGCGGCTTCGTGCCGCCACCGACGTTCGATGACTGAATGTCGACATAAGGAGTTAGGTTCGCGGAGCAAAAGCGATGAGAAACGACATTGCCGAATTGACCAGCCTGAACCGCGATTACGTCAGCTCCGTCCAGAATTCGGACGTGAAGCGTTTCGATGAAATCCTCGCTGAGGACTTTTATTGCTCGAATCCGGACAGATCGCTGGTCGATCGCGCCGGCTTTCTGAAGCAAACCGCCGTTCCGGTGACGATCAGGAACCTGGAAGCGCACGACGTCAAGATTCGTCTGATGGGTGACTTCGCCATCATCCATGCGCGCACCAGCTACACCATGCCGGACGGTCAACAGGCTTCCGGCCGGTACACTGACGTGTGGGCGCGACAAAACGGACGCTGGCTCGCGGTATCGGCACACGTGTCGCGGTAGCTTCGGATCAGCCGCTATCTATCCTTGCCGCGAGCCGACAAGCAGAAACCCTCAGGCCTCAAACATGATCACGCTGCGCACCGTCTTGCCGGCCTTCATCGCGGCAAAGCCCTCGTTGATTTCCGACAGCTTAAGCTTCGCCGATATCCAGTCTTCCAGGTGCAGCCGCCCGCGCATGTAGAATTCGACCAGCCGCGGCATGTCGACGCGGAAATGGTTCGAGCCCATCGACGAGCCCTGAATCTTGCGCTCCCTGAGAAAATCGAAGCCGTGCAGCTCGATTTTCTGGCCGAATGGGATCATGCCGACGATCGTCGTGGTACCTCCGGGAGCGAGCATCGCGAACGCCTGTTCCGCGGTCTCCTTGCGGCCCAGCACTTCGAATGAGTGATGCACGCCGCCATTGGTGAGATCACGTACCTGCTGCACCACATCGCCATTGCGGGGGTCGACGATATCGGTGGCTCCGAGTTTTGTCGCCAATTGAAGCTTCGCGGGATTGGTATCGACCGCGATGATGCGGCCGGCACCGGCGATCTGCGCGCCGTTGATCGCCGCCATGCCAACGCCACCGCAGCCGATCACGACCACGCTCTCGCCGGGCGCGACCTTGGCGGTGTTCACGACCGCCCCGTATCCGGTGATGACGCCGCAACCGATCAACGCCGCAAGATCAAGCGGCATGTCCTTGCGGATTTTGACGATGGCGTTCTCGTGCACCAGCATCTGCTCGGCGAACGACGAGAGATTTAGGAACTGGTTGAGCTTCTCCGAACGCGCCCATGACAGCCGGTTCGAGGCGCCCGGCAGCATCTTCACGGTTGTATCGGTGCAGAGTACCGGACGCCCCGTGGTGCAATTGTCGCAGGTGCCGCAGAATACCGAGAGGCAGGTCACGACATGGTCGCCGGGTTTGACATAAGTCACATCCGAGCCGACCTGTTCGACGACGCCGGCGGATTCGTGACCGAGTACCGCGGGCAATGGATGCGGATACAGTCCTTCCATGAAATGCAGATCGGAATGACAGAGACCGGCGACCGAGGTACGGATCAGGACCTCGCGGGGTCCGGGCTTCTGCAGGCTGACGTCCTCGATCACCAGTGGCTTGTTGACTTCGTGCAGGACGGCGGCCTTCATCGAATACTCCCTTACTTTTACTTTGTTGGTTGTTGTTTCTCGTGGGGCAAACCTACGCCGGCGCGAGCAATTCGCCAACCTCGGCCATGCCGACGGGACGCTCGCCCAGCAAATGATCGGCAATCGCCCGCTCCGCTGCACCGTCGGTTAATCGGAATGGATCGGCCCCCTGTAAGCGGTGATCGATCACCAAGCGCGACAGCAGCAGTCGTCGGGCATCACCGCGCATCTGGTAAATGCGACCGCCTTCCCAAGTCAGCGCCACGGCGCTCGCGACATGATAAAGCAGGCTGGTCGCACGCCGCACCTCGACCTCATTATCGATGCGGCCGGCCACCTCGCGCGCGAAGCCGATGGCGCGATCGGTCAGATCGTGCAGTCGGTTGCGCCAGGGTTGCGGAATATCGGCACTTTCGTCGAGCCGAGAATGCAAGTCGGCGGCCAGCGCGGCATCGGCTCCATGACGGCCGACCGCCCGCTGCAAGGCGTCGATCGCGACGATATTGCCGGTGCCTTCCCATATAGAGCCGAGGTGGGCATCGCGCAGCAGCCGGGCGGTGGCGAATTCCTCGATGTAACCGATGCCTCCGCGCATCTCCAGCGCATCGCCGCAGACTTTGCGCGCATCCCGGGTCGCGCGGAATTTCAGGGTCGGCGTCAGAATCCGCAACAGCGCGGCCGCATCCTGGCTGCCGGCCTCGGCCCGATCGAGCGCGTCCGCGGTCACGAAGCTCATCGACAGCGCCTGCTCGGTCGCAAGCATGATCTTCATCAATTGCCGACGCGCCAGTGGCAGGTCGATAATGCGCCGGCCGAACACGACGCGACTTCTCGCAACCGTAAGCGCATCGTGATGCGCGCGACGCATCAACGCGGTGGATTTGACGCCGTTCGAAAGCCGCGATGAGTTGACCATCTCGGCCATCTGCACAAACCCTCGATCGAGATTTCCGACCGCATAGGCGATCGCGCCCTCCAGCTTGATCTCGCCCGAAGCCATCGAGCGGGTGCCGAGCTTGTCCTTCAGGCGAACGATCCGATAGTGATTGGGCGAGCCGTCGTCGAGACGGCGTGGCATCAAAAACAGCCCGACACCGCGCGTGCCGCCGGGCGCGCCTTCCGGCCGCGCCAGCAGCATCACAATTTCGGCGTCGGCATTTGAGCAGAACCATTTTTCGCCGGTCAACCGCCAGTGATCACCCTCCTGCACGGCAGTTGTCGTCAGCGTCCCGACGTCGGAGCCGCCTTCCTTTTCTGTCATGAACTGGCCGCCCTGGGTCAGCTTGCTCATGTCGGTTTGGGTAAGGCCGTCCAGATATTTCGCCTGCAAATCCGTGCTGCCGAATTTGGCCAGCAGCTTGGCGCAGCCGTCGGTGACATTGATCGGGCAACCCAGGCCGAATTCAGCCTGGTTGAATAAAAACGTAAACGCGTGCTTGGCCACCACCGGGTACGGCTGCGGCCATCCCATGATGCCCTTGCGAAGCGACATCGCGTGAATGCCGAACTCGCCGAACGCGGCGCGCTCCAGCTCGCGATAGGCGGGATGATATTCGATCCACTGCGCATCGCGCCCGAAGCGGTCACGCTGGTGCAACACCGGCACGTGCCGGTCGGCAAGCCGCGCGCATTCATCAAGATGCCCGCCGGCGAGCGCCCCGAGACGATCCAGATGCGGCTCGATATGGCGAAATAGCGGGTCCGGCAGATGAATGCGAAGCAGGTCGGCCAGCGCCGGATCGGCGCGGTAGAAATTCATGCCTGATGTATCCGGCGCCAGTAGTCCGGAATTAGCGATCGCCTGCTCTTGCCTGGTTCGTTGATGCATTTGAAACTCTTGTTCGTTCCGCGCCCGCGATTTTAGATGATATAGATCTTGTCAGCACCAAGCTGGCGAGAGCGGTACACACGAGCCTCGGAGGAACCGCATGGCGGAATATTATCGCATCATCGGCGCCGAGATGTCCCCCTATTCCGTCAAAGTGCGTTCGTATTTTCGCTACAAAGCCATCCCGCATCAATGGGTTTTGCGCAACGCGGAGAGCCAGGCGGAATTCGAGAAATACGCCAAGGTGCCGATCATCCCGCTGGTGGTGACGCCGGAGGGCACTGGCATTCAGGACTCCACGCCTATCATGGACTCGATGGAAAAGATCTATCCTTTGCCGTCAGTGCATCCCGACGACCCGGTCGCGAGCTTCATTTCGGTCTTGATCGAGGAATTCGGCGACGAGTGGGGCAATAAGTGGATGTTTCACTATCGCTGGACGCGCGATGTCGATCAGATCAGTTCCGCGGGTCGAATCGCGCGAATGCGAGGCGCAAAGGTGGACGAGAACAAGCACGCCGCGCTCGCCGCTCAAGTTCGGGCCCGAATGGTTGACCGGTTATGGTTCGTCGGATCGAATGCGGTGACTGCGCCGCAGATCGAGGCCGGTTTCGTGGACATGCTCAGCATGCTCGACCGGCATCTCGCGACCCGCCCTTATTTGTTCGGCGCACGGCCGGCATTTGGTGATTTCGGCCTGTGGGGGCAAATCTATGAAATGTGGACTGATCCGACCACGGGCGCGTTGATCGGCGCAGGCGCGCCGAATGTGTTGGATTGGGTGCATCGGATGCTCTGGCCCAAAGCGGAAGGCACGTTCGAAACTTGGCCCAGCCTGGCGCCAACTTTGATGCCGATCCTGACCGACCAGGTCGGACGATTGTTCATGCCGTGGACATGCGCCAACGAAACCGCACTGACCGAGCAGCAGGAACAATTCAGCGTCAGCATAGGCGGCAAAGTCTGGACTCAGAAGCCGCAAAAATATCATGCGCGTTCGCTACATATGCTGCGCGAGAAATATGCCGCGGCTCCCGACAAGACGGCGCTCGATCCGGTGCTGGAATCGGCAGGGTGTCTGGCCGGATTGCGCGGATTAAATCATTGAGAAGGGAAGAAGGCACGTGGAAATCCCCAAATACAACATCGCACTGATCGTCGGCGCAGGTGAAGGGTTGAGCGCGTCGCTGACGCGGTTGTTTGCACGCGAGGGCATTCGCGTCGCGCTGGCTGCACGAAGCATTGAGAAGCTTGGCGCGCTCTGCGCGGAAACAGATGCTCGTGCGTTTACCTGCGATGCGACCGAAGCTGAGGACGTCGAGCGCCTGTTCGGCATGGTCGAGCGCGAGATCGGTGCGCCCGACGTGGTTGTCTATAACGCTAGCGCGCGGGCGCGCGGCGCGTTTGCCGATCTGGTGCCCGCTGAGGTCGCGCGATCGATCGCCGTCAGCGCGTTCGGAGGTTTTCTAGTGGCACAGCAGGCGGTGGGACGGATGCTGCCGCAACAGCACGGCGCCATCCTGTTCACGGGGGCTTCGGCCAGCGTCAAGGGCTATCCGCAATCCGCGCCGTTCGCGATGGGGAAGTTCGCGTTACGCGGCCTGGCGCAGAGCATGGCGCGCGAGCTGTCGCCGCAAGGCATTCACGTCGCGCACTTCATTATCGACGGCGGTATTCGTAGCGCGGCCCGCGTCGAGCCTGCCGAGCGTCCGGATTCGATGCTCGATCCCGACGCCATTGCCTTGAGCTATTGGAACGTGCTGCAACAGCCGCGCAGCGCATGGAGCTGGGAGCTCGAACTGCGGCCCTGGGTGGAGAAATTTTAAAACCGCCATTACGCCGTGGAGCAAAGAAGAAGTTGGGGGATATGACGTGAGAACCGAAATCACCATCGATACGGGGACGGATGAATTACTGTGCGCGATCCGCGAGCGCGTTGCCGTCATCACGCTCAATCGCCCGGCTGTCCGCAATGCACTGTCTGATGATCTCACCCCGGCGTTGCGCGCGATGATCAAGAACTGCGGCGAGAACCCCGAGGTCGGCGCGCTGCTAATTACCGGCGCTGGCGCGGCCTTTTGCGCCGGCGGCAACATCAAGGGCATGGGCGCGCACCGCGACAAGAAAAAGCTGGAAATGTCCTTTGACGAGAAGGTCGCAGATTTGCAGGAACGTCAGCGGCTATTGACGGGCGCGCTGATCTCAGTGCGCAAGCCGACCATTGCCGCTCTCCCCGGTCCCGCGGTCGGCGCCGGCCTCGCGATTGCCATGGCGTGCGACATTCGCATCGCGGCGCAATCGGCGTTCGTTTCAACCGGCTATCTGCGGGTGGGCTTGAGCGGCGACTATGGCATCGCCTGGCTGTTGACGCGGCTGGTCGGCACCGCGCGGGCGCGCGAGCTGATGTTCACGGCCGAGAAGGTGGACGCTGCACGGTGCGAAGCGATCGGCCTCGTCAACCGCGTGGTTCCTGACGCGAAACTGCAGCAGGAAGCGTTTGCCCTGGCGAAATCGATGGCCGACGGTCCGGCCATTGCGCTCCGCTATATGAAGGACAACCTTGACGAGGCTCTGCTGTTCGATTTCGCGACGGCGCGCGACCACGAAGCCGAACGGCTGATCCGCACCACCATGACGGCTGATCACCGCGAGGCCGTGCAGGCGTTTATCGAAAAGCGATCGGCAGTGTTCGGGGGGAAGTAATGTCGCAACCATGCGACGGCTACGGGATCGGCTAGATCCTCACATTGCGGCCTGGTGAGCGGCTTGTTGCGCCGCGAGCCGCCAACTCGCGCACGGAATTTCATCCGCAGCGGGGATCTGCTTTTCAAAACGCACCAGCTTCCAATCCTCGGGATGGCGCACCAAAGCGAAACCCGCCTTGCGGGCGAGTGCGATCATCGCCCCGTTGGAGCGCAAAGTATCGCCGAACAGGTGCGTAGCGCCGAAGGCTGCCGCGCGGCATTGCAGGTTGGCGAGTAACGCTGAACCAATACCTTGGCCCTGCCAATGATCGGCGATCGAGAGGCCGAACTCAAAAGTACCGGCTGCAGCGTCGAATGCATAGCGAGCTTCGCCGATGATGGTTTCGATGCCATCGACAGTCGTAGTCACGACCACGCTGAAGCGTTCGCCCTCCCCGATATGGATGAAGTGCTCGAGCACGGTTTGCGGCAATTCGCTGACCGCGCCCAGAAAGCGATTGAAGCGCGAAGATGTCGTGAGTGAACGGAAGTAGCTTTGCAAGGCACCGGCGTCCTGCGGCTCGAGAAACCGCACGGTGAGGGGCCTGCCGCTGCGGAGCCGCAGGACGTCGGAATATTGTCGCAACTGATCGAGGTGAAGCGTGGTCATAAGTGAAGCTCCAGTCTGGCCACGGCGACCGGCCGTTTGCAGTTCATGGCCGCCAGAACGGCTTCTCGACCTCGCGAATGATGTCGCTCCAGGAAAGGCCGACATCGTGAAGGTCGCGATCGGTCCAACGCGTCAGTTCGCGGCGTTGGCGCGCGCGATCGCGCCAGACATGCAGTGTTTGACCGAGCCGGGTGAAAAGTCCAGAAATATGAATATTTGTCATTGATTCATGTGTAAGGCTGGACATGTTGGTCTCCCAAATCTAAGCTTCTGCGCCTAAAATGAGCCTCGTTTGAGCTTCGTACAAACGACACTTTGTCCTCGTTCGCATGACATAAGTTCATGTAATGGAGAGCGCAGGAATGACTGCCAGGCTGCCATCGCTCAACGGTTTGCGCGCCTTCGAGGCCGCGGCACGGCATTTGAGCTTCACCAATGCGGCGTCCGAACTGAACGTCACGCAAACCGCGATCAGTCACCAGATCCGGCGGCTCGAAGAGGAACTCGGGATGCGGCTGTTCGTCCGACAGAACCGCGCGCTGGCGTTGACGCCCCAAGCCAAAGCCTACCTGCCCGGTGTCCGCGCCGCGTTCAACGATCTGCGGCTTGCCACCGATCGGCTGTTGCGACGGGATGACGGCCACGTGTTGACGGTTTCAACGCTGGCATCGCTCGCGGCCAAATGGCTGCTGCCGCGACTTTCGAAATTTCAGGAATCCCATCCGGGCATCGACGTGCGCATCACCACCTCGACCAGCCTGGTCGATTTCAGGAACGGCGATGTCGATGCCGCAATCCGTTATGGCCGCGGCCATTGGTCCGGGCTGCGCGCTGACTGGCTGATGGCGGACGAACTATTTCCTGTGTGCAGCCCGGCGCTGCTCAAGGCCGGCAAGCCGCTACGCTGCCCGGAAGATCTCGCCAACTGGACGCTGCTGCACAGCAGTGGCGGCTATGACGACGATTGGCGGCTATGGCTCACCGCCGCCGGCCTGCCTGCGGATATTTCCAAGCAACCGGGACTGAGCTTCGACCTGATTCTCATGACCGTGCAGGCCGCGATCGATGGGCTCGGCGTGGCGATGGGCCGGACCTCCTACGTCGAGGCGGATATTGCCAGTGGCCGGTTGGTCGTTCCGTTCAAGATCACGCTGCCGGCCGATGCAGGTTTCTATCTGGTCTCGCCCGAGGGGAAATCCGATCCGCCCAAGCTGGCTGCATTTCGGCAATGGCTGCAAGCCTCCGTACAGAACAAAACCTGAAACGTGGCTTGCGGCGCGGCTGGCCGTTCTCAACCACTGTTTTCCATTTGGTGGCGCCGCGCTGGCGTGGCACATTGCCGCGCCAATCTAGATCAACTGTGCCAGCCGCTGCCGTTGAGCCGCTGTCGGACAACGGGGAGAACTGAGTATGTCGCAATCAGCGGGTTCGCAACCACCGCAGATCAAATCGCGCCTAGGCGCCATCCTGCGCGCGACCAGCGGCAATTTCCTGGAACAGTTCGATTTCTTTCTGTTCGGCTTCTACGCGACTGCGATCGCCAAGGCGTTTTTTCCTTCCGAGGACGAGGCCGCGGCGCTGCTGAACACCTTCGGCGTGTTCTGGCTCGGGGCGCTGATGCGCCCGATCGGAGCGATCGTGCTCGGGGCCTATATCGATCGCATCGGCCGCCGCCGTGGGCTGATTGTGACATTGGCGATCATGGCGGTTGGCACGGTGGTGATCGCCGTGTGCCCGACCTACGCGACCATTGGCGTCGCGGCGCCTGTCATCGTGCTGATCGGGCGCTTGCTGCAGGGATTTTCGGCAGGCGTCGAGCTCGGCGGGGTCTCGGTTTATCTGGCTGAAATTTCGACACCAGGAAACCGGGGCTTCTACACCTCGTTCCAGTCATCGAGCCAGCAGGTCGCGATCTTCGTCGCTTCGATCCTCGGGTTTGTGCTGAGCGAGGCGATGCCAGCGGCAACGGTTGCAGCTTGGGGCTGGCGCATTCCATTCTTCGTCGGCTGCCTTATCGTCCCGGTCATTTTCGTGCTGCGCCGTACCTTGGAGGAAACGCCGGCATTCCTCGCCATGAAAAAACATCCGACCGCAAGCGAAGTGTTTGCTTCGGCTTTAGCTAACTGGCGCATCGTCCTGCTCGGCATGATGATAGCGGTATTGACCACGACGACCTTCTACTTCGTCACGGTCTATACGCCGACGTTCGGCCGCACCGTGCTGAAACTCTCAGGACAGGACGCGCTCCTGGTCACCCTGCTGGTTGCGGTCACCAATTTCATCTGGAATCCGGTCGGCGGCGCGCTCTCGGATCGGATTGGTCGCAAGCCTGTGCTTCTGGCAATCGCCGCCCTGTCGTTCACGACTGCCTATCCAGCGCTGCATTGGCTCGTCGCAGACCCGACATTCGGCAAAATGTTGGCCGTCGAAATGATGTTCTCGTTCTATTTTGGCGTCTATAGCGGCACCATGCTGGGCTGCCTGGTGGAAATCGTTCCGGCGCATGTCCGCACCACCTGTTTCTCGCTGGCGTTCGCGCTTGCCGCGGGCCTGTTCGGAACCTTTACGCCGTATGCGTCGACATGGTTGATTCAACGCACAGGCGATAAGGCCTCTCCCGCATATTGGCTGATGTGCGCCGCAACGCTTGGAATCATCGCCGCATTGACCGTGTATCGCGGCGGCAGGACCATCGAAACCCGCGAGGCTCTTGCCCAGTGAATCATAAAGGACGAGGCCGCCGGCCATCGCCCGCGATTGCCTGAATCCCATGCCAACAACATAAAGGCAGCATGGTCGACCTGACCCGTAAGTACGACGTGCTGGTAATCGGTGGCGGCAATGCCGCTCTCTGCGCCGCGATCAGCGCTCGCCGATCGGGCGCGGAGGTGTTGGTTCTGGAAGGGGCGCCAAAATTCTACCGGGGCGGCAACACCCGTCACACCCGCAACATGCGTTGCGCCCACGATGCCGCGACCGACATTCTCACCGGACCCTACACCGAGCAGGAATTCTTTGATGACCTGCTGCGGGTCACCGACGGGCAGACGGATGAGGAGCTGGCGCGCCACATGATCCGCGAGTCCAAGGACATTCTGGACTGGATTGTCAAGCAGGGCGTGCGCTGGCAACCCTCGCTCGGCGGCACGCTCAGCCTGGGCCGGACCAACTCGTTCTTCCTGGGCGGCGGCAGGGCGATGCTGAACGCGCTCTATCTCACTGCCGAGCAACTCGGCGTACAAATTCTGTACGATGCCGAAGTGGTCGATCTCGAGATCGACCACGGCATGTTTGTATCGGCCACCCTGAAACAGCGCGAGGCGGCGGTCAGCGTTCGCGCTTCCACGATGGTCGCAGCGTCCGGCGGCTTCGAGGCCAATATCGAATGGCTAAAGCAATATTGGGGTGCGGCCGCCGACAACTTCCTGATCCGAGGTACGCCCTATAATCGTGGCTCGATACTCAAAATGCTGCTGCAAAAAGGCGTTCAGCAGGTCGGCGACCCCACGCAATGCCACGCGGTCGCGATCGACGCCCGGGCACCGAAATTCGACGGCGGCATCATCACCCGACATGATTCCGTGGTGTTCGGAATCGTCGTCAACAATCGAGCCTTGCGTTTCTACGACGAAGGCGAAGATATCTGGCCGAAGCGATATGCGATCTGGGGACGCCTGGTTGCCGCTCAGCCTGACCAGATCGCCTACATCATTTTCGACGCGAGCTCGCGCAACAGCTTCATGCCGACGTTGTTTCCGCCGATCGAGTCCGGCTCGATCACCAGTTTGGCTTCGCAACTCGATCTCGATGCCGAGGTGCTTGAAAAAACTGTCGCGGAGTTCAATGCGGCGGTAAAGCCCGGCACATTCGATCACACCATCCTGGATGATTGCCGCACAGAAGGCCTGACGCCTCCGAAATCTCATTGGGCGCGGCGGATCGAGACGCCACCCTATTACGCCTATCCGGTGCGGCCAGGCATCACCTTTACCTATCTGGGCACCCGCGTAAACAAGCAGGCGCGCATGGTGATGAGCGACGGCAAGCCCGCGGCCAATATGTTCGCCGCCGGCGAAATCATGGCGGGCAACGTGCTGGGCAAGGGCTATGCAGCCGGCATCGGAATGACGATCGGGAGCGTGTTCGGACGGATCGCGGGACGGGAAGCGGCGCAAAATGCACGGAACTAGCATTCTCGAGGAAGCCGACCGGCTGATGACGGTGTGCAACTCCTGCCGTTATTGCGAGGGGCTGTGCGCGGTATTTCCGGCGATGGAAATGCGCCGCGCTTTCTCCGATGGCGACCTCAATTATTTGGCCAATCTCTGCCATGCGTGCGGGGCCTGCTATACCGATTGCCAGTTCTCACCCCCGCACGAATACGATGTGAATGTGCCGAAAACGTTTGCGGTTGCACGAGCGGAATCCTGGGCCGCCTATGTTTGGCCGCAGGCGTTTGCGGGCGTGTTCGCCCGCAACGGTGTCGCCATTAGCGTCATCACGGCATTAAGCGTCGCAGCGTTTGTTTTCAGTTTCGCCGCGCTCCACGACCACCGAGTATTATTCGGAAGCCATACCGGTCCCGGCGCGTTCTACGCGCTGATGCCCCACAACGCCATGGTGGTGCTGTTCAGCGCCGCCTTCCTGTACGCCGTCCTGGCGCTTGCCATGGGCGTGCGGGCGTTCTGGCGCGACATCGGAGAGCCCGTGGGCATGGTGGGGGACGCAGGCTCGCTGTGGCAGGCGATGAAGGACGCAGCTGCGCTGCGCTATCTGGACGGCGGTGGTCCGGGCTGTGTCAATGAGGACGAGCGGCCGAGCGATCGTCGCAAGATCTATCACCACCTGACGTTCTACGGCTTCCTGTTGTGCTTCGCCGCGACCTCGCTGGCAACGCTGTATCATTATCTGCTGGTGCGCGAGGCTCCCTATCCATGGTGGGATTTGCCGGTGCTATTGGGCACGCTCGGCGGTATCGGACTTATCATCGGCCCCGCGGGGTTGCTCGCCGAAAAATCCAAACGCGATCCGGCGCTGGTGGACCAGCAACGAACGGGGATGGATGTCGCATTCATCCTGATGCTGTTCCTGACGAGCCTCACCGGAATGGCGCTTTTGGTTTGGCGCGATAGCGCCGCCATGGGACCCTTGTTGGCGCTGCACCTGGGCGTGGTGTTTGCGCTGTTTATCACCATGCCTTATGGCAAGTTCGTGCACGGCATCTATCGCTATGCCGCGCTGGTGCGCTACGCCCGGGAGCGGCGACAGCTGGCCCATGGAAGCCAAGAGTGACGCTGATGTCGTTTCCAGTTCCGCGCGTTTAACCCGCTTCGACGTCGATCAAAGATCAACGACCACGTAGTCGCTTTCGACCGAGACCGCGATGGTCTCCGCCACATAAGGCCCCTTCACCACGCTCGCACCTGGCTCAACATTCACGGGATAGGCCTTGGCGCGGAAGCGTTTCGGATCGCAGTAGGACTGGCCAGTGCGGATATCGAATTCCCAGCCGTGCCACGGACAACGGATGATCTCGCCAAGCCTGGAATATTCGATCTCGCCAGGATCAGATGATTGCGCAAGCCCGATCAACGGTCCCTCGCACAACGAGGCGCCCTGATGCGGGCAGCGGTTCAACAACCCAAAGAATTCGCCTTTGATATTGAACACCGCGATCGGGCGTTGATCGATCGTGAGGAATTTTCGCGTGCCCGGCGGCAGCTCATCTACCCGGGCGATGACGTGCCGGCTCATGCTATGTCATTTTCCGACGCCTGATTTGTCAAAGCGTCTTCGGTTTCTCGGAACAGATTACGAGAGCCCATAGAGCTTCAGCGCATTGTTCAGATAAAACGCTTCGCGGTTAGCCTCGCTCACGCCGGCTGGAAGCACTCGCGTCGGCTCGTCGTAATCCCAGTGTGGATAGTCGGTTGCGAATAGCAGCTTGTCCCAGCCGACCCAATCGATCACATCGAACAAATGGTCGCGGCGTTCGGGGTCTTCCATCGGCTGCGTCGTCCAATAAATGTGCTCGCGGATATATTCCGATGGCGGGCGCTTGACGTGCGGCACCTCACCCCGCAGCCGTTCCCAGGTTCTATCCAATCGCCACGACAGCGACGGCGCCCAGCCGAATCCGGCCTCGATCATCACCATTTTGAGTTTGGGATGTCGTTCGAACACGCCCTCCAGCACCAGGCTGGCAAGCGCCGTCTGCTGACACTGCGAGTGACCGACCATCTCCTCGATGTAATAGCTCGGCCAACCCGATGCGGTGATGGGATTGCCGCCGAAGCCGAACGCATGCACGCCGACGGGCAGGCCCGTCTCCTCCGCAGCTTCGTAGATCGGCCAATAACGGCGCTGCCCCAGCGGCTCGACGTTGCGGCTCAAAAGCAATACCTGCACGAAATTCTTGTCACCGGCGCGCTTGCGAATTTCCGCTGCTGCCGCCGGACCGTCTTCATTGGCAACCACGACCGAGCCCTTCAGGCGGCGGTCCTTGCCAGTCCACTCGGCGATCTGCCAGTCATTGATCGCGCTCGCCAGCGCCGCGCTCAGATCCTGGTTGCGAATGCCCTGCCCGGTGTTGAGCGGGCACAGAACGCCAAGCGCCACGTTGTTCGGATCGAGATGCTGTTGCTGCATGAACGACAGGGATGAGCCTTGCGGGCCGCCGTCCGGCGGGTAGGCGTCACGACGGGACGCGTTCGGCTGCGCCTTCGGATAAGGCGGACCTTCCATCATGCCTTGATAGGGATGCTTGCCAAAGGTCTGCAGATGAGAGTGCCAGCGCTTCGCCAGATACGGATAGAGCTCCTCCGGAGTCTTGCGCGCAGGATGGATGTCGCAATCGGCAATCGCGGCTTTTACCTGAACGGTTGAACCCGGCTGCGGCTCGGCGCGGAACTGCACGTTCATGGCATCATCTCCTGTTGAGACCGATCCAGCTTCGATGGACTAATCCCATCCATTGCAGTTGGTTCGGGTATCTTCATTTCCGAACACCCGCCTCAAATTCTTCGAGGCCTTGCTTCGACACCGGCTGCCTCAGTTGCGGGTAGGTCGCGAGCGGATTGTCGATCATGATCTTGCGCGCCAGATCGGATGAAATTCCCTTGGGCAAGGCCGCATCGCCGTCGAATTGCCAGTGCGGGTAATCGGTAGAGAATAAGAGCAATTCATCCGATTGCATATGGTCCAGCAGGCGATTCAGGGTCTCGGGATCGGGTGGAGCATCGATCGGCTGCAGTGAAAATCGAATATTGCTGCGCACAATTTCCAATGGCGCGCGATCGACCCACGGCGTTTCCATTCGGATGCCGCGCCAGAACTTGTGAAGGCGCCAAAGATAGGGCGGCAACCAGGTGAAGCCGGATTCCAGCATCACCATTTTCAGGTTTGGATGTCGCGCGAACACCCCTTCCACAATGAGGCTGGTCAGTTGCGTCTGAAACGCCTGCGCCTGCGCGGCGTAGTCCTCGATGTGATACGATCCCCAACCCACCGAGGTAGGCGGGTTATGATAATTGCTGCCGGCGTGAATCCCGATCGGAAGACCAAGCCGCTCTGCAACGGCATAGATCGGCCAATAGGCGCGTTTACCTAGTGGCATATCGCCCATCACGAGCATCAGCACCTGAACGAACCGCTTGTCCTTGGCGCAACGCTCGATCTCGGCGACCGATTTCTCCACGCTCTGCACGGGTATCACGATCGAGCCTCGCAGCCGGTCATCCCTGTCCAGCCATTCCTTCACCAGCCAGTCGTTCAGCGCGCGACAGAACGCCTCCGCCATATCTTCGGAGAACACCATCTGCACGCCGAACAGTGGGTTGCAGATGCCGAAGCTGACGCCGAACGGGTCCAGTGCCTGCGCTTTCATGTCGGCAAGACTTGAGCCCGGTTTACCTGTTTCCGGCCGCCAGTCCGGCCGCGAGGAAATCGGTGAGTTCGTGGGATAGGACTGCGACACCAGATCGGTCATGCCACGGGTGATCACCTGATCGCGCCAGTAATCGTTCAGATAAGGCAACAGACTGGTCAGATGAGGAACGGCGGGATGCAGATCGCAGTCCACGCCGCCAGCGATTAGTGACGTCATGACGTCATATGTCCTGTTATTGCCGCCCCAGTCAGGTTCAGCTGTTCACCGGATTTGGGAGCATATGGCGGTCGGGACGAACCGTCCATTGGACGGATCTGCCGTTGCTCAGTCGGCACCCATGCAATCCTGTGCTAGGAGGTCAGGATCGTGCGCGTGGGCTCGCTTGCGGACAAGCTGACACCAAAGCCGCTGTTGAAACTGAGCGTCAATGAAAGACCTGATCCCGATCGCAGAACAGATTGCCGCCAAATTGATCGAGCGGCGTCAGACCATTTCGGTCGCAGAATCCTCGACTGCCGGCTTGATCTCGGCGGCGCTGCTCGCGGTACCCGGTGCGTCAGCCTATTTTCTTGGGGGCGCCGTGGTCTACACGCGCGAGGCACGGCGGCTCCTGATGGATATTCCCGATGGAGCGATGAAGGGCATCCGCTCCGCGTCCGAACCATATGCGCAACTGCTGGCGAGACAGATTCGTCAGCGCTTTTCGAGCGATTGGGGATTATCAGAAACCGGAGCGGCCGGACCAGCGGGCAATCGCTACGGTGACGCGGCGGGTCATAGCTGCATGGCGATAGCGGGTCCGGAGCAGTCCGTCAGAACGCTCGAGACCGGCAGCGCTGACCGTCTCGCCAACATGCACGTCTTTGCCGCTACAGCACTAAATCTATTGCTGGAGAACCTGTCGCGCTGATTGCCCGGAGTGGCGCCTCGCAATTCACTCACTTATGGGGTGCGACGACCGAAGCTGTTAGCTCCGGCCGCGCGAGGTTCAAGCAGCCGCAAGCTTCTTTGACGGGAAGCGGCCATAGAAAGTCTCGCCCTTTGCCGCCATCTCGATCAGAAGCTTCGGCGGGGTGAAGCGCGAACCGTATTTGCTTTCCAGTTTGCGGCAGAGCTCAACGAACTTCTTGGTGCCCATGAAATCGATATAGGACAGCGTGCCGCCAGTGAACGGCGCGAACCCGAAACCGAGGATCGAGCCGACATCGGCTTCGCGCATGTCGGTAATCACGTGATCTTCCACCGTGCGCGCGGCTTCCACCGCCTGCACCACAAGAAACCGCTGCTTCAGCTCCTCGATGTCAAGCGTGTCGGGATCGAGGTGCTTCGGCTGCAAGCCGGACAATGCCGGCCACAGGCTCTTCTGACCCTTGCCCTTCTCGGGATAGTCGTAAAAGCCCTTGCCGTTCTTGCGGCCAAAGCGACCCTGCTTCTCGACCATCTCGACAAGCAGCTTCTTCTGGCTTTGGTCGATCGCGTTGGGTCCGAGGTCCGCCTCCGTTGCCTTCATGATCTTGAGCACCAGATCAAGCGCCACTTCATCCGATAGCGACAACGGACCGACCGGCATGCCCGCCATCTTGGCGGTGTTCTCGATCATCGCCGGCGGCACGCCTTCCATCAGCATCTCCAGTCCTTCGGCGGTGAAGCGAAGCACGCAGCGATTGGCGAAGAAGCCGCGGGAGTCATTGACCACGATCGGCGTCTTGCCGATCACGCGCACGTAGTCGAGCGCAGTCGCGAGCGCAACATCGCCGGTGTTCTTGCCGACGATGATTTCCACGAGCATCATTTTCTCGACCGGTGAGAAGAAGTGAATGCCGATGAATTTGCTCTGGTCCCTGAACTCTTCCGCCAGGGAATTTATCGGCAGCGTCGACGTATTCGAAGCAAAGATCGCATCTGCTTTAAGAAGCGGTTGTGCCTTGGCGTAGGTTTCGGCCTTGACCTTGCGATCCTCGAACACCGCTTCGATGATCAGGTCGCAGTCCTTCAAAGCGTTGTAATCGGCAGTCGAGCTGATACGCGACAGAATGGCGTCGCGATCACTGTCCTTGGCACGGCCCTTGGCGATCAAATCGTCGATCACCGATTTCGCGTGAGCCTTGCCCTTGTCGGCGCTTTCCTGATCGCGATCGATCAGCACCACGTCGATGCCGGCGCGCGCGGAGACGTAGCCGACACTGGCGCCCATGAATCCCGCGCCGATGATGGCGAGTTTCCTGACTTTGGTCGGCGGCACGTTCTGCGGGCGCCGCGCGCCCTTGTTCAATTCCTGCATGGACAGGAACAGGCTGCGGATCATCGCGGCGGCTTCCTTGCTCCGCAGGATCTGCGTGAAATAACGCGACTCGACCCGAAGCGCGGCATCGATGGGCAACTGCAATCCCTCATAGACGCATTGCATGATGGCGCGCGCCGCGGGATAGTTGTCATAAGTCTCACGTCGGAAGATCGCGTTTCCGGCGGGAAACATCATCATCCCGGCTTTCGAATATACCGGGCCGCCCGGCAGCTTGAAGTTCTTGTCGTCCCAAGGCGCGAGCGCCTTGCCGCCAGCCTTGATCCAGTCCTTTGCCGATTTGATCAGGTCAGCGCCGGAAACCACGGCGTCGATCAACTTCAACGCCTTGGCTTTGGCGAGATTGACTGCCTCGCCCT
This sequence comes from Bradyrhizobium sp., assembly GCF_035273305.1. Lineage (GTDB taxonomy): Bacteria > Pseudomonadota > Alphaproteobacteria > Rhizobiales > Xanthobacteraceae > Bradyrhizobium. The sequence goes on from NZ_DATEPI010000165.1 coordinate 27,398, forward strand.
TCAGCAGCAATTGCATCGCATCCTGCGGCGGTACGATGCGCGGCACGCGCTGGGTACCGCCGGCTCCCGGAAACAGCCCGACCTTGACTTCCGGCAGGCCTAAACGTGTCTTTTGGTTTTCCGCCGCAACGCGGTAATGGCAGGCCAGCGTCAACTCGAAGCCGCCACCGAGCGCCAGGCCGTTGATCGCGGCCACCCACGGCTTGCCGGATGTTTCGATCGCCCGGAACACCAACGAGGACTTGCGGCTCTCATCAAACAACATCTGGTTGGCTGCGATTTCGCCTTTGTCCTTAAGCACGTCGCCGTAGCGGCGGTTCATGCCCTCGAGCATCGAAAGATCAGCCCCGGCTGAGAACGCTTCCTTGGCTGAGGTGATGACGACGCCCTTCACGGCGGCATCGGCGGAAGTCTGCTTCACGATTTCCTGCAGCTCACCGAGCGTGGGCTCATCGAGCACGTTCATCGAACGGCCGGGAATGTCCCATGTCACAAGCGCGATCCCGTCCGCGTCGGTCTCAACCTTGAAGTTCTTGAAAGCCATGTTGTCGCTCCCGATTTTCTTAGACGCGTTCGATGATGGTCGCGGTGCCCATGCCGCCACCGATGCACAACGTGACCAGTGCGGTCGATTTGTTGGTGCGTTCCAGTTCGTCCAGTACGGTGCCCAATATCATCGCGCCGGTAGCGCCGAGCGGATGGCCGAGTGCGATCGCTCCGCCATTGACGTTGATCTTGGTGTTGTCGATATCGAAGGCTTGCATGTAGCGGAGCACGACAGACGCAAAGGCCTCGTTGAGTTCGAACAGATCGATATCCGATTTGCTCATGCCCGAACGCTCGAACAGCTTCTCGGTCACATCGACCGGACCTGTCAGCATCATCGCGGGCTCGGAGCCGATATTGGCGAAGGCGCGGATCTTTGCACGTGGCTTCAACCCATGTTTGGCGCCCGCCTCCTTGCTTCCGAGCAACACCGCCCCAGCGCCGTCGACGATCCCTGAGGAATTGCCGGCATGGTGGACATAATTGATACGCTCGATTTCCGGATGGGACTGGATCGCCACCGCGTCAAAACCCCCCATCTGTCCTACCGTGACAAAGGACGGCTGCAACTGGCCAAGCGACTGCATTGTCGTGGTGGGCCGCATGTGCTCGTCCTTGGCCAGAATAGTCAGGCCATTGACATCCTTCACGGGAATGACCGAATTCTTGAAGCGGCCTTCTTCCCAGGCCTTTGCGGCGCGCTGCTGGCTTTGCACTGCGTAGGCGTCGACGTCATCTCGCGAAAAGCCGTACTTGGTTGCGATCAGATCAGCGGACACTCCTTGCGGCATGAAATACGCCGGAACCGCAATCGAGGGGTCCATCGGCCAGGCACCCCCTGACGCACCGATGCCGACTCGGCTCATCGACTCGGCGCCGCCGCCGATCGTCAGTTCGTGCTGGCCGCTCATGATCTGGGCCGCGGCGAAGTTCACGGCATCGAGGCCCGAGGCGCAGAAACGGTTGATCTGGACGCCCGGAACGGACTCACCAAGACCGGCGTTGAGCGCAGCGAACCGCGCGATGTCAGAGCCGGCCTCGCCGATCGGATCGACCACTCCGAGGATGACATCATCAACAGCGCCTTCGCCAAGGTGGTTGCGCTCCTTGAGTGCCCTCAGAGGCGCGGTCGCAAGCGCCACCGCGGTCACTTCGTGCAACGCTCCGTCGGGCTTGCCGCGGCCGCGCGGCGTGCGAACGTGATCGTAGATGTAGGCCTCAGGCATAACGCCCTCCTGGTATGAGGATCATCAGATAAAGAAAATTCGTCGAACGATGTCGCGGGATTCGGCAGCAAGCTTCACGAAAGAGTGGCGCTGGAAAATTCGATTGGATCAGAACGCTTCCGCCGCCAGCTCCATAATGGTGGCGCATCCGGACTGAATGCGCGCGAGATGAACTGAAGTCTCCGGCAGCATCCGCTCCATGAAGAAGCGGCCGGTCACGAGCTTGGTGCTCACATGGGGCGTCGTAACACCGGATGCAATCTTTTCCTGCGCCACTTTCGCCATGCGCGCCCACATGTAGGCAAAGGTCACGAGCCCGAACAATTGCATGTAATCGGTTGCGGCGGCTCCCGCATTGTCGGGCTTCATCATTGCGTTCTGCATCAGCCAGGTGGTCGCCTGCTGCAGGTGACCGAGCGCGGTGCTCAGCGGCCCGATATACGGCTTCATCGCCTCGTCCGCACCGTGCTCCTTGGCGAAGTTCATAACCTCGGAGAAGAACGCCATCACCGCGCGACCTCCGTCGCGGGGTAATTTGCGCCCCACGAGGTCCAACGCCTGAATGCCGTTGGCGCCCTCGTAGATCATCGCGATGCGCGCATCGCGGACGAATTGCTCCATGCCTTGTTCGGCGATGTAGCCATGGCCGCCATACATCTGCTGCGCCAACACGGCATTGGAGAATCCCACATCGGTGAGAACGCCCTTCAAGACCGGCGTCATCAGCCCCATGTGATCGTCCGCTTCCTGTCGGTCTTTCGGATCGCTGGAACGGTGCGCAACGTCGCTTTTCAGCGCGGTCCAAACCACCATCGCGCGCGCGGCTTCATTGAAGGCGCGAATGATGAGCAACGTGCGGCGTACGTCGGGATGCACGATGATCGGATCTGCCGGCTTGTCCGGCGCCTTTGGTCCCGACAGCGAACGGCCCTGCAAACGCTCGCGGGTATAGGCAACTGCGTTTTGATAGGCCACTTCCGACTGTGCCAGTCCCTGCACGGCCACGCCAAGGCGGGCTTCGTTCATCATCACGAACATGCCCTGCATGCCTCGGTTTTCCTCGCCGATCAGCCAACCGATGGCGCCATCGTAATTCATCACACAGGTGGAATTGCCGTGAATGCCCATTTTGTGTTCGATCGAACCACAAGTGACGCCGTTGCGAGCGCCAAGCGATCCGTCGGCATTGACCAGGATCTTCGGCACGACGAACAGCGACACGCCTTTGATGCCGGCCGGAGCCCCCTCGATCCGCGCCAGCACAAGATGGATGATGTTTTCCGCCAGATCATGTTCGCCGGCCGAAATGAAGATCTTGGTTCCGGTGATTTTGTAACTGCCGTCCGCCTGCTTGACGGCCTTGGTCCGCAACAGGCCCAAATCAGTGCCGCATTGCGGCTCGGTGAGGTTCATGGTGCCGGTCCATTCTCCGGCCACCATTTTGGGCACGAACATTTGCTTCTGCTCGGGCCTGCCGTGCACCATCAGCGCGGCGGTCGCGCCCATGGTCAAGCCGCCATACATCGAAAACGCCATGTTGGCTGAGCACTGGAATTCACTGACCGCCTGGCTCAGCGTCACCGGCAACCCCTGTCCGCCATATTCAGCCGGTGCGGACAGGCCGAGCCAGCCGCCTTCAGTCACCTTTTTGAACGCCTCTTTGAACCCCGTCGGGGTCGTGACACTGCCATCATCGTGGCGGGTGCAACCTTCGAGATCGCCAACACGATTGAGAGGTTGCAGGACTTCTTCCGACAGTTTTGCCGCTTCCAAGAGAACCGCTTCACGGACGTCCGCCGAGGCATCGCTGAATCCGGGAAGATTATCGTACCGGTCGATCTGAAACACGTCATTGAGCAGGAAATTGACGTCTTCGACGGGTGCTTTGTAGATCGGCATGATTTCTTCTCCGCTCGCTGACGAAGCTCCATTAATGGAGATTTTGCAGCGCAGCAATTAAACTATTCAGTCGGATGGTCGTAATTGGTTCGATAGCCCCTTAGCCATCGTTGCGGCGAGGTCGAGCGGTCCACCGAGAGCGAGATCGCGCAGGGCGGTCTGATTTCCCAGGGCTGAGACAACTTTTGGGTCGGCGATCCAAATCCTTAACGGCTTATTTACCGTAACACGAAAAAGTCGAAGTCCGAGGCAGACGACCTGCGCCGAATTCAATGTCTCTTTTCAGGGACGCGCGGGAAGGCTGAGGGCGCAGGTAGCGCGCCGAAGTCGAAACCGGACGAGGTCATGAATTCGCGCGTACCGTGGAGTGCTGAAGCGATCGATCCGACAGTGCGCGAAAGGGCCGAGGCCGCCGCCCTGCGCGCCGGCATGTCGTTGAACGACTGGCTCAAGTCGACCATCGGCGACTACCCCGCGGCCGATCCTGGCACGACCCCTGCCAGACCGCAGAACGCTGGCGGCGAACTGAGGAGTGACGTTGCCGATATTCACCAGCGGTTGGATTCGATCACCCGTCAGATCGAACAGATCTCGCGGCCGGCGCGGCGCACCGGCGACCAGGGCGGCGTTGCGAACCAATTGAACGATGCCATCTCGCGGCTGGATGCGCGCCTTTCCCAGATTGTGAACCCCGCATCGGGGCGACATGCCCAACTCCAGGATAGGCAACGTCAGGTCGAGATGGTCGAGCGGGCGGCTGCCCGGACCTATCGATCGCCGCAGCCGCTGAGCCCTGCCTCGCTCGATTTGGCGATCGCGGAAGTCGCTGCGCGCCAGAGCGAGCTTGACGCCCTCGCATTTCAGCAATCAGCGCCGCGGGTCGATCCATCGACAGTGCCCACCGCACCGCGTGCCGCGGACCCGGATTTTTCAAGTCTCGAACGCCACCTGTTGAATATCACCAGCCAGATCGAGTCGTTGCAACGTCCCGACGGGATTGAGCAATCGATCGCGGCCTTCCGCAGCGAGCTTGCGGAAATTCGCCTTGCGATCACCGACGCGATGCCGCGACGCGCCATTGAATCGATCGAAAACGAGGTTCGCTCGCTCTCCCGCCGAATCGACGATACCCGCCAGAACGGCACCGACACGCAAGCGCTGGCCGGCATCGAGCGGGCACTCGGCGAAATTCGCGAAGTGCTCGGTTCACTTACGCCGGCCGAGCAACTGGCCGGCTACGACGAGGCGATCCGCAATCTCGGCGCCAAGCTTGACCTGATTTTACGCGCTAATGATGATCCCTCCACCGTGCGTCAGCTCGAAAGCGCAATCACCGCGCTTCGCGCCATCGTCTCCAACGTCGCCTCGACCGACGCACTGACCCGGCTCAGCGCCGACGTCCACACGCTGTCGTCCAAAGTCGACCAGCTTGCCCGCTCCGATAGCAGCGAGTCATTTGCAATGCTCGAAAAGCGCATTGCTGGTTTGGCCTCGACGCTGGAGAGCCGCCACACCACCCGTCCAGGCGAAGGTGGCGAGCAATTCGAAAACGCGCTGCGCGCACTGTCCGACCGCATCGACCGGATGCCGGCCGGGCACGATAGTGCATCCACATTCGCTCACCTTGAACAGCGGGTGACCTATCTGCTCGAGCGACTCGAAGCATCCAGTGATCAACGTGCTTCGGTCGACCTGGGACCGGTCGAGGATGGGCTGCAGGACATTCTGCGCCATCTGGAACAGCAGCATGGCATGTTTGCCGCGCTTGCGGAGAGCAGCCGCGGTGGTACCCAGCCCCCCGCGGACCACGAACTTATCAACGTCGTCAAACGCGAATTGTCGGACATCCGTTTCAACCAGGCCGAGGCTGACCGCCACACCCAGGATTCCCTCGAAACCGTTCACAGCACCCTCGGTCATGTCGTCGACCGGCTGGCGATGATTGAAGGCGATCTCCGCCATCTTCGCGGTGGCCCAGGCGCGCCGCTGCCGGAGCCGCCGCCATTGCGCTTTGAATCCGCCCCGCCCACGCCAACCGTTGCGCTGCGTTCGGAGATGGCGGTGCAAGCAAAGCCCGAATTACCGAATCCCGCCGCCTCGCAGATGCACTTCGACGCAGCTCCGCGCGATTTCCAGGCTGCGATATCAAGCATGGCGATGGTTGCGCCGCATGCCATCACTGAAATCCTGCAACCGCATTCGGCGCCGGCACGCTCCAGGATCGAACCGGAGTTACCGCCGGATCACCCTCTCGAGCCCGGCACACGCCCGACTGGCCGGGGGGCTTCGTCCTCGGAACGCATCGCGGCATCCGAAAGCGCCATCAGCGAGATACCCGCTGGCTCGCGAGAGAAAGCCAGCACATCGAGCTTCATCGCAGCCGCACGACGGGCAGCCCAAGCAGCCGCGGCCGCCACGCCTCCCGAGAAGGGCGGGCGGGCGCCACTCAAGAGCGTTACCGGCGAGAACGTCAAACAGCTCTCAAGCATTACTTCGAAAATCCGCTCTGTGCTGGTCGGCGCGAGCGTGGTGATCATCGTGCTCGGCACATTCAAGATGGCGATGACACTGCTCGATCCGGGTGCGGCTCCGCAATTTCCGGCGGCGGAGAATTCCAGCGAGTCCCAACCATCAGCGCAACCCCCAACGGATGCCGGCGACCGGCCGGCAACGCCGGATGCTGCCCAGCCTTCCATGACTTCGCCAACCCCGATCGGGCGGCAGTCGCTCTATGGCCCCGCTCCAATGAATTCCGATAACGCCGGCGTGGCAATTCCACCGGTGATGACATCGCCCGCCGCCTCGCCGTTGTCCTCGCGCGATGTTACCGGCTCGGTCACCGTCTCGCAGACACATCCGGCTGCTCGTAGAATTGGTCTGGTTCAGGTCCCTCCGACGGAGAGATTGCCCGATAGCATCGGTGGACCGGCGTTGCGCAAAGCCGCGCTGAAGGGCGACGCGACGGCCGCTTATGAAGTCGCCATGCGCTTTGCCGAAGGCAAGGGAATTGCGATCAACTACGACGAAGCCGCGAAATGGTACGACCGTGCGGCTCAGGCCGGAATAGTGCCAGCGATCTTCAGGCTGGGAACGTTCTACGAAAAAGGCCTGAGCGTGACAAAGGACGTCGACATCGCGCGACGTTATTATGTGCAAGCGGCCGAGCGCGGAAACGCCAAGGCCATGCACAATCTGGCGGTGCTCGATGCGGACGGCGGTGGAAAAGGCGCGAACTACAGCAGCGCCTCGCAATGGTTCAAAAAGGCGGCCGACCGCGGTATTGCCGACAGCCAATTCAATCTCGGCATTCTCTATGCCCGCGGCATCGGCGTTGAGCAAAACCTCGCCGAAGCCTACAAATGGTTCAGCCTGGCGGGGGCACAAGGCGACGCCGATGCGGCGCGCAAGCGCGACGATATCGCCAAGCGGCTCGACGCCCAATCGCTGGCGGCGGCAAACCTCGCGATTCAGACATTCACGCCTGAACCGCAGCCCGATGATGCGGTCAAGGTGCCGAGCCCCGCGGGTGGATGGGACACCGCCCCGGCTCAGGCCACCACGGAAACACCCGCGGCCAAGCCGATTTCGACCAAACGCGCCTCGCGCTAAATCTCGACGGTCACGCCATCGATGAAGCGGCAGCTCGCACCAAAAAAGCCGCCGAGGACGCGGATTCTTTAGTCCCTTCGAGGGGAAAATTCGGTTATGCAGGGACGCGGCAGTTGATCCGCATTGGCGTCATTTGAGCGCGGAACCGAATTCCCAGCTCAAGAAACCACTCCGCGAGCGGTCCCGGCCAGGCTCCGGCTAATTCCAAGAGCAGGCGCGCGTGCAGCTTTATCTTCCGATCGCCGACATCCCGGTCAACGTTTTTCTGCTGCTCGCGATGGGCGCGGCCGTGGGCTTTGTCTCGGGCATGTTTGGGATCGGTGGCGGCTTCCTAATGACGCCGCTGTTGATCTTTGTCGGAATCACCCCGGCAGTGGCGGTGGCTTCGGTCGCGAGCCACATCGCGGCCTCGTCGTTTTCCGGCGCCCTGTCCTATTGGCGCCGCCGCGCCATCGATCCCGCGCTCGCGCTGGTGCTGCTGTCTGGCGGCATCGTTGGCACCGCGCTCGGGGTCGGGACGTTCACACTGCTGCGCTCCCTCGGCCAACTCGATCTGATGATTGCGCTCTCATATGTGGTGCTGTTGACCACGGTGGGCGGGCTCATGTTCTGGGAAGGCTTGCGCTCGATTTTGCGGGTGCGCCGCGGCGTGGCGTTGCCGATGCGCCGCTCCGGCAGCCATGGCTGGATCCACGGCCTGCCGCTGAAGATGCGGTTCAAGCGTTCCAAAATCTATCTGTCCGTGATCCCGGTGGTCGTCGTCGGCATCATCATCGGCTTTATCGGCGCGGTGATGGGGATCGGCGGCGGATTTATCCTTGTCCCGATCATGATCTACGTATTGCGGGTGCCGACCTCTACCGTGATCGGGACCTCGATGGTGCTGACGCTGGTCACAATGTTGTTCGCTACCATGCTGCACGCAGTCACCAATCATCTGGTCGATGCCGTGCTTGCCTTGATCCTGATGGTTGGAGGCGTCACCGGCGCGCAGTTCGGCGCACGTGCTGGCCAGAAGATCCGGGGCGAGCATCTGCGGCTGCTGCTGGGCTTGCTGATTCTGGCGGTCGGAATACGTTTCGCAATCGAATTGGTGATCCGTCCCGAGGATCTCTTTACGATCCGGGAAACCGGGGGCGCGGGATGATCGGGCGCGCTTCAATCGTTGTTTGCGCCGTGCTGGGCTTGACTATGGCTTTCGCCGGCTCATCGGCGCAAGCGGAGCGCCTGATCGTCTCGGTGTCGAACCACCGCGTGACGGTGACACCGAATTATTCGGGCGAAGAGCTCGTGCTGTTCGGTTCGGTGGAAAAAGACCCATCCACCCCCGCAACCCGCACCGCTTACGATCTCGTCGTCACCGTATCGGGTCCGCGCGCCGACATGGTAACGCGTCGCAAGGAGCGCAAGTTCGGCATCTGGATCAACACCGATTACCGCCAGTTTCTTCACGTGCCCGCCTATTTGGCGCTGTTTGCGAACCGGCCGTTCGATGCCATTGCCAACCCGGAGGTGCAACGCCGACAGCAGCTCGGCCTCAACAATGTGCTGCTCACGCAGCGGGTCGGGCCGGACTATGCCGATGTGGTGCCGAACGATGCGTTCCGCAGCGCGTTCGTGCGGTTGCGATCCGAACATGGGCTTTATCGCGAAGACACTTCCGCGGTGACATTCCTTACTCCGACGCTGTTTCGCACCGGCATTCCGCTGCCCGCCGCGGTGCCGATCGGAACCTACAATGTCGAGATCAAGCTGTTTTCGGATGGCGCCCTAGTGGCGCGAACCGAGACTGCTTTTGAAATCGTCAAAGTCGGATTCGAGCAATTCGTCGCCACCACGTCGCGCCAGGACGGCTTTGTCTATGGATTGGTCACGATGGCCATGGCGCTGATGACGGGCTGGATGGCCTCGATCGTGTTTCGCAAGGATTGAGCGCTCAGCAGCAGCGCGACGCGGCGATGCTGTGCAGCCGATTGTCGCCGAGCACGTGAGCCATAAATCCCAGGGTCTGGAATATTTTTGCGAATGCCGCGTCACGAATGCTCAAGCCCCCGGTGTAAGCGCCAAACGCCGGCATCACCGCGCGCTCACCGTCGCAGGCGAAACATCGCCGCTCCATCGAACGCCCGCGTGTCGAGACGCGCGCCTTGGGATGCAGATGGCCAGCAATCTCGCCTGGTGCGCCGGTCGGCTCGTGACGAAACACGATAGGGCCGATCGCCACTTCATCAGCAACGATACCGCCAATGTCGGAAGGGAGCGCGGGGTCGTGATTACCCGAAATCCATATCCAGTCGCGCCTCGCCTGCATCGCGACGATGGCTTGGCTGTCGGCCGTGGACAACCGCTTGTGAGCGTCGCTGTCATGAAAGCTGTCGCCAAGCGCAATCACCATCCGGGGATTTCGACGCGCGATTAACATGCTTAGCAGCGCCAGAGTGGCCGCAGTGTCATAAGGCGGCAGCAGCACGCCGCGCCGGGCGAAGCTCGACCCTTTTTCCAAGTGCAGGTCAGAAACGATTAACAGACTTTGCTCTTCCCAGAACAACGCTCCGGAGAGGTCGGCAATGAACGATACGCCCAACACGTCGAGAATGGCTCCGCGCGCGGCCGGCATTCCGTCGTTGTGGGATCGCGCGCGCGCCGTCACAGCCTATCCAGTCGCCTCTTTCACCAGTTCCTGGGCGGCTTCGGCCAGCAACTCGTCGGAAGCTTCGCCATAAACCGACTCGCGGCCGATTTCCAGCATCACGGGTACTGCCAATGGCGAAACCCGATCAAGTTCCCTGTGGATGATTCGTCCCTTGATCCGCAGCAGCATATCACTGAGCCGGCGAATATCGAGCAGGCCCGTAGCAGCATCGGCGCGCGCGGCGCGCAGCAACACATGGTCCGGCTGATGCTTGCGTAATACGTCGTAGACCAGATCGGTTGAGAACAGCACTTGGCGGCGGGTTTTCTCTTCACCCGTGAATCGCCGCGCGATCAATCCGGAAATAATCGCGCAGGTGCGAAATGTGCGTTTCATCAGCGCCGATTCGGCAAGCCACGCTTCAAGATCGTCACCCAGCATGTCGGGATCGAACAGAAGATCGAGATTGAGCTTGCCTTGGCGAACCATGAAACTCAGGTCGCCCAAACCCCAGATCGCGAGCGCATACTCGTTAGCCACAAAGCCGAGCGGCCGGGCGCGGCCCCGTTCCAGCCGTCTGGTCAGCAACATCCCAAGCGTCTGATGCGCCAACCTGCCCTCGAACGGATAACAAACGAGATAATGTTTGTTGGCGCGGGGAAAGGTTTCCACCAGCAGTTCACGCGCGCCAGGAACCCGCGAGAAATCCCGCTGCAGCAGAAGCCAGTCGCGTACCTGCTCCGGCAAGGCACTCCAGGCACGCCTGTCGTCCAGCAATTGGCGGACCCGTTCGGCCAGATAGGTCGATAGCGGAAATTTGCCGCCCATGTAGGACGGCACCTTGGCATCCTTGTCATTGGCACGCGAAACGTAAACCTGGTCCTCGACAAGCGCCTCGTAGCGAACCACTTCGCCGCCGAACACGAATGTGTCTCCGATCACCAGTCCCTCGATGAAGGCCTCTTCGATCTCGCCGAGCATCCGGCCGCCGCGCGCCAACGCGCCGGTCGCTCCGGAGCCAGTGCTGCGCGAACGCACCAGGCGCACCTTCAGCATGGTGTCTTCAACGATGGTGCCGACATTCAGGCGATAGCTCTGCCGGACCCGCGGGTTGGCGACGCGCCAGCGTCCGATTTTGTCCTGCTTGATCCGCGCGAAACGCTCGTAGCTTTTGAGCGCATATCCTCCGGTAGCGACGAAATCGATTACGTCGTCGAAATCGGAACGTGAAAGACCTGAATAGGGCGCGGCGGTCAGGACTTCCTCATAGAGCTGATCTGGGAGAAACGGCTCACCGCAAGCGCGGCCAAGCACGTGCTGCGCCAGCACATCGAGCGCGCCGGTGCGGAGTGGAGGAGTATCCTGGGCGTTTTCATTGACTGCATCGATCGCCACTCGGCACTCAAGCACTTCGAAGCGATTGGCCGGCACCAGCACCGCGCGGGATGCTTCATCGATTCGGTGATTGGCGCGGCCGATTCGTTGCATCAGGCGGGAAGCGCCCTTTGGCGCGCCGATGTTGATGACGAGGTCGACGTCGCCCCAGTCGACGCCCAGATCGAGCGAGGAGGTACAGACAACGCCGCGAAGCTTACCCCCGGCCATCGCGTCTTCGACTTTTCGGCGCTGCGCGACATCGAGCGAACCGTGATGGAGCGCAATCGCCAAACCATCGTCGTTCATGCGCCACAGATCCTGGAACAGCATTTCGGCCTGGCTGCGGGTGTTGACGAAAACCAGCGTAGTCTTGTTGGCCTTGATCAGATCGTAAATTTCACCGAGCGCGTGGCGCGCGGTATGGCCGGCCCACGGCAACCGTTCGCGCGTATCAAGCATCTCCACGATCGGGGCCGCGGCGCCACCAGCCAAGACGATATCGGCGGCTTCGCTGTCACCTCCCCGCTGTGGCACCAGAAAGCGCGCCAGCGATTCCGGCTCCGCGACTGTGGCCGACAGGCCGATCGAACGCATGCGCGGGGCCAGCTCCCATAACCGGGCCAAACCGAGCGAGAGCAGATCGCCGCGCTTGGACGTCACGAGCGCATGCAACTCGTCGAGCACGATGCGCCGCAACGAGGAGAACAGGAAGGGCGCGTCGTCGGAGGACAACAGCAGCGCCAGTTGCTCGGGCGTTGTCAGCAGGATGTCCGGCGGGTAACGACGCTGGCGCTGCCGTCGCGACACCGGCGTATCACCGGTGCGTGTCTCCACCTTGATCGGCAGGGCCATTTCGGAAACAGGCGTTTCGAGATTTCGCGCGATATCGACCGCGAGCGCTTTCAGCGGCGAGATGTAGAGGGTGTGCAGGCCGCCGCTACGCTGGACGCTACGCCCGCTCAAGATGATTTTCGGGCGGGACGGCTCGGAGGCGAGATTTTCGGAGGCGAGATTTATCGTCTCCCCTGCCTCCGCGCGCCGACGAACGGAAGAAGTGCGCAGCGGAATGGAGAGTTCGACCAGCGTCGGCAGGAAGCCAGCCAATGTCTTGCCGGCGCCGGTAGGGGCAATCAACAACGCCGAACGATCGGCACGGGCTTTTGTGAGCAGCGCAAGCTGGTGCTCGCGCGGCGACCATCCGCGCGCGGCAAACCATCGCCGGAAACGCTCCGGCAGCAGTTCGGGCGTTTCAATCTGAGAAGCAGAAATCATGCGAGACGGCACGCCGAACAGGTAAGCCGTTGTGGCGGTTCCGTCGAGAGCAGACAGCGGACCAAACCGGTCCGCCACCGCCGAGGCCCGCTATTCCGTGACCGGCTTCTCGGAAATATCCCAGTCCTTGCCGTTAAAGATGGAGATGTGGAGCGTCTTCATCGGCGAGTAGTCGTCGGGCGTGTAACTGTAAGTGATGTCGTCAAGGAAAAACGGCGAGTGAAATCCGGCCAGCGTCGTAGCCTGTTTCAAGACGTTCGCGCGTGTCAGGTCGTCGCCGCAACGCCGCAGGATTTCGCCCATCGTGACCGCCTGACCATAGCCTGCATAGGCGATGGTGTTGTCGGGATCGACGTTCGGTAGATACTTCTTGCGCAATTCCTCGAACGCCATCACGTCGCGATCGTTTTGCCAACGTCCAACCCCTGCCTCTTTGGAATAGCGAATAGCGACGATGCCGGTCGCATTCTCGAAGCCGCCGGCGTTGAGGATGGAACGCCCGGTCGATCCTGCCGACAATAGTTGCAGCGGCTTCCAGCCCAGTTCGGCAACCTTGCGGATCGACTGCGACGACGCCTTGCCGGTCGAGATATTATAGAAGACGTCCGCGCCCGACTTGGAGAGATTGATCAATTGGGAGTCAATCGTCGGATCGGTGAGATCGTAGGTCTGCTCCATGATCACCTTGGCGGTGCCGCCAGCGTCCGCCAACACCTGCTTGAACGGGCCTAAAAAATCTCGGCCGAAGTCGTCGTTCTGGTAGAGAATTCCGACCTTCGCGTTCGGTTTTACGCTTACGACATGTTTGGCGAGAATTCGCGCCTCGGTCGGATAGAGCGGTAGCCCCGCCATAGTCCATTTGTAATTCTTCGGATCATTCCATTTCGACGCGCCGGTGTTGAGGAGAAGCTGCGGCACGCCTTTCGAGTTGAGGTATTTGTGCACGGCGGTCTGGGGCGCGGTGCCGAGCGAACCGAACAGGGCCAGAACCTCTTCCTGCTCTACCAGCCTTCGCGTCGCCTCAACGCATTTCGGCGCGCTGTAGGCATCATCCAAGGTGAGGAACTTGATCTTCCGCCCGTTGATGCCGCCCTTTTCGTTCAGCATCTGGAAATAGGCCTCGCCAACCCGACCGAGCACGCCATAGAGCGAACCCGGTCCGCTATGCGGCACGGTTTGACCCAGCTTGATCTCGGTATCGCTCGCTCCGGGATCGTATTTCTTCTCGGCCGCCTTCACGGCAGTAGCGGACGCGAAAATCGTGGCAATAGCGGTGGCGCAGAAGTCGCGCCTCGACTGATGGTTGTTCATCTGTTTCTCCCTGGTGCCGGCATTGACCTATATTCACGCGCGCTCGGCAATACCGAAATTGCGCCTTCGGGATGCAATGCCGATCCGCTTTTCAGGCATGCTTCGGGGCGACGATGTTTCAGGGCTTTGCGGCGACAATGACCAGCCCCGGCACCGGCGCGTTGTCCTCGTTGCGGGCTGACGAATCCTCAAGCAGCGACAGTTTCAAACCAGCAGCTTCGATTGAACGCCGAACGTAAGCCGCGCCATGGGCATAACGCAGGCCTTCGCCGAGAATGACTTCCTCACCTCCGTAGGTTTCCAGTGTGAACGCCAGCAGCCCGCCCGGGACAAGCACCCGCCCCACCTCATAAAGGACGGGGAGGAGATCGGCGACATACACCATGGCGTCGGCGGCGATAACGAGGTCGGCGCTGGCGTTGGGCTTGAGGCGCAAACCTTCCAGCATGTCGGCCACTTCAAGTTGCTCATAAAGACCCGTTGAACGCGCCTTTTCGATCATGCGCGGCGACACATCGATGCCGATAAAATGATCGACCTCCTTTGCGAACGCGGCCGCCGCTAGCCCCGTGCCGCAGCCGAGGTCGAGGGCACGCGCGAAAAACGCGGGCTTGCGCACCGCATTCCGCACCTTCAGCACCGCCTTGAACAACAGCGCAGGGCCGCGATAGCCGAGATCGTCGACCAGAGCCGCTTCGAATTTCGGCGCATATTGGTCGAACAACGCCCGCACATAGGCCTGCGGCATCGCCGAAAGTGGGTCCGCTCCAAGCAGGATCAGGTGCAGGCCGGCGCCGTGCCGATCGTCGGCATCGGCCTCCCGCGCCTTCCGAAATGCCTCGATCGCCGCATCCAGATCCCCGAGCCGATGGCGGATTTCGCCGAGGGTAAACCAGGCGGAGGCAAATGCAGGGGCAAGCTCGGTCGCCTGCACCAACAGATCAGCGGCCGCGACAAGATCGCCTTTCAATTGCAGATCGCGCGCGAACTCGAACCGGCGGTCGGCAACCAGATTGCCGGAGGACAGGAATAGTCGGGCGGGCATGCAAGGAACCGATTGCGGGGCTGGATGGACCAGACTCGAACGCGCCTCGTGGCGGACTATATAATCCAGATGCGTCCGCAAGATATCCTGATGCCGGTTGCCGCCGGGCTGTGCTGCAAGCCCGGCGGCTTTCATATTGATCCGGTACGGCCGGTCGAGCGAGCCGTGATCACCCATGGCCATTCCGACCACGCCCGGTCGGGCCATGGCGCGGTCCTGGCGACCCAGGAGACGCTCGACATCATGCGGCTGCGCTATGGGGACAATTTCGCTGGCACGACACAGGCGGTCTCCTATGGCGAGGAAATTCGGCTGAACGAGATCAACATCAAATTTCACCCCGCCGGCCATGTCCTCGGTTCGGCGCAGGTCGCGGTCTCATGTAAAGACACCTGCATCGTGGCCTCGGGCGATTACAAGAACGCGCCCGACCCAACTTGCGCGCCATTCGAGTTGGTGCCGTGCGACGTGTTTATCACCGAGGCCACTTTCGGCCTGCCGGTGTTCCGCCACGGCAATGCGGCTGACGAGATCAAAAAACTGCTGGCCTCGGTGGCCTTGTTCCCCGAGCGGGCCCATCTGGTCGGCGCCTACTCGCTCGGCAAGGCGCAGCGGGTGATCGCGCTGTTGCGTGCCGCTGGCTACGACGCGCCTATTTATCTGCACGGTGCAATGGAGAAGATCACGTGTTACTATGAAAGCCGAGGCATCGCGCTTGGCGAATTGCGTCCGGTCAAAGGCATGAAGAAAGCCGACCTGGCCGGCACCATTACTTTAGCGCCGCCGTCTGCCACTTCGGACATCTGGACGCGGCGATTTCCGGATCCGGTCACGGCGTTCGCGTCGGGATGGATGCGCGTGCGCGCCCGCGCTCGCCAGCGCGGCGTCGAATTGCCGCTGGTGGTTTCGGATCACGCCGATTGGGACGGACTGACCGCAACGATCGAGGCGACTGGCGCCAGCGAAGTCTGGGTCACCCACGGCCAGGAAGACGCGCTGGTTCATTGGTGTCGAGCCAGTGGGCTCGCAGCCCGTCCACTTGATCTGGTCGGATACGGCGAAGAAGACGAAGGCGACCCACTGCCGCCGGCCGAGGACGCGCAGGCATGAATCGCTTCGCCGAACTGCTGGACAGGCTTGCCTATGAACCTGGCCGCAACAACAAGCTGCGCTTGTTGACGGCATATTTCCGCGATGTCGAGGATCCAGATCGGGGCTACGCGCTCGCGGCCCTCACCGGCGCATTGTCCTTCAAGCACGCCAAGCCTGGCCTAATCCGCGATCTGATCGCGGTACGCACCGATCCGGTGTTGTTCGCGCTGTCCTACGATTACGTCGGGGATCTCTCCGAGACGGTCGCGCTGATGTGGCCGAAAACACCGCTCGACCTTCACTCTGCTCAGCTCCCGTATAAAGTTGGCAAGGAAGGAGAGCACGCGATTGGCCACAACAACCCGCCACCTACGTTGACGGAGGTCGTCACCACGCTTCGCATGCTCGGGAAGACCGAACTGCCGAAACAACTGTCGCGCTGGCTGGACGAGCTGGATGAGACCGGGCGCTGGGCGTTGCTGAAACTCGTCACCGGGGCCATGCGGATCGGCATCTCGGCACGGCTCGCCAAGACCGCCGTCGCCGATCTGGGCGGCAAGGATCCGCACGAGATCGAACTGATGTGGCCGGGGCTCACCCCGCCCTATCTCGACCTGTTCGCATGGCTTGAGGGCCGAGCCGATAAACCTGTCAATCTCGATCCGGCCCCGTTCCGCCCGGTGATGCTGGCGCACGCGATCGAGGACACAGATTTCGTCAATCTCGATCCGGCCGATTACATCGCTGAATGGAAATGGGACGGCATCCGCGTGCAGGCTGTGAGCGGCCGCGACATGCGCGGTCATCAGCTCGCGAGGCTCTACTCGCGCAGCGGCGAGGACATCACCAAAAGCTTTCCGGATTTGCTGCCCTCTCTGCACCTGGCGGGAGCGATCGACGGCGAACTGCTGGTGATGCGGGAGGGCCGGGTGCAAAGCTTCAACGTTCTGCAGCAACGCCTCAATCGCAAGGTGGTCTCGCCGAAATTGGTGAAGGATTATCCGATCCATCTGCGCGCCTATGACCTGCTCAGCGACGGCGACACTGACCTGCGTACGTTGCCGTTTGCTGAACGCCGCGCGCGCCTGGAGAGCTTCGTGACAAAGCTCGACGATCCCAGGATAGATTTATCTCCAACCATCGCATTCGATAGCTGGGATGCGTTGACCGCTGCGAGACGAGATCCCGCCGCTGCCGGCGCCGGCGAGGACGCCGAAGCGGTCGAAGGCGTGATGCTCAAGCGCCGCGATGCTCTCTATCTCCCGGGCCGGCCGAAAGGCCAGTGGTGGAAGTGGAAGCGCGATCCGCACATCATCGATGCGGTGCTGATGTATGCGCAGCGAGGTCACGGCAAGCGCTCGTCTTATTATTCGGACTACACGTTCGGGGTCTGGACCTCAGGCGAGACCGGCGACGAGCTGGTGCCTGTCGGAAAGGCCTATTTTGGCTTTACCGACGAAGAACTGCTGCAGATCGATCGTTTTGTCCGCCGTAACACCGTCGAGAAATTCGGACCGGTCCGGCACGTCGTGCACGAGCCGGATCACGGTCTCGTTCTGGAAGTCGCGTTCGAGGGTCTGGCCCGCTCGACCCGACACAAGTCCGGCATCGCAATGCGATTTCCGCGCGTAAGCCGGCTGCGGTGGGACAAGCCGCCGCGCGAAGCCGATCGGCTGGAAACGCTGGAACGCCTGTTGAAAGCCGACGCCAATCATACGCCGACGCTTTCAACCGAAATGGATGCAGATCCGCGGCAAGAAAAAGCATCGGGGTAAATGAGGCGTGCGGGATTGATCCCCACATCCCTGTTCCCCATCTGACGCTCACTGTATTAGAGTGCGGTTCAATCTGCGCGGAGACCATTCATGCCCAATGACACCCGGGAATTGCCGGCCGCCAACGACGGCCTCTACCGCTTTCTCGGCGGCTCGCCACTGTCGGTGGCCTTTCGGCTTGTTCTGCTCTCGATTTTGGTTGGCGTGGTGCTCGCCGCGATCGGTTTCGATCCCTGGAATATCCTCAGCAGCATCCGACTGCTGTTCCAGCGACTATGGGATCTCGGCTTCGACGCCATCAACTGGCTCTGGCGCTACTTCCTGCTTGGTGCGGTGATCGTCATCCCGGTCTGGCTGTTGTCGCGTATGTTCGCGACCCCCCGTGGGCGTTAAGGCACCGGGCAGCTTAAGTTGCTAGTTTCTTCATCCAGGGTAACGACCGCGCAGGTTTTCGCCATCGCCGGTCCGGCGATGGTCGCGAACCTGACGACGCCGCTCATCGGCATCGTTTCGACCATCGCGATCGGGCGGCTCGGGAATGCCACGCTGCTCGGGGGTGTCGCGCTTGCTTCGGTGCTATTCGACTGCATCTTCTGGCTGTTCTCGTTCCTGCGCATGAGCACCGTCGCTTTTACCGCGCAATCGGTTGGGGCCGACGAGACCGAGGAAATCCGCGCGATCCTGGTTCGCGGCTGGATAGTGGCCGCGCTGATCGGAGGCGGGCTGGTCGCAATTCAGATTCCGCTCGCCACGCTGTTGCTTGGAGCGATAGGTGGCAGCGAAGGCGTGACGCGCGCCGCCCGGACCTATTTCAGCATTCGCATCTGGTCCGCTCCGCTGGTGCTTGCCAACTATGTCATGCTCGGTTGGCTGATCGGACAGGCCCACGCGCGGATGGCGCTGGCGACGCAGATCGCGATCAATCTCATTAGCGCGGCGGCGACGGTGTTGCTGGTGCTGGTGTTCGATGCCGGCATCGCGGGCGCGGCGATCGCCGCCGTCATCGCGGAGGCCATCGGTCTCGTACTCGGCATTCTGATAGCCTATCGGCTGACTGCGGGGAAACTCGGCACGCCCGGTCACCACCTGTTCGAGCGCGCAAAGCTGATGCGGATGTTCACGGTCAACCGCGACATCATGATCCGCACCGCGGCATTGATCGCGGTCTGGTTGTTCTTTACCACGCAAGGCGCCCGAGCCGGCGATGTGACGCTGGCGGCAAACGCCGTGTTGAATAACTTCCTCCTGATCAGCGCCTTCTTCCTCGACGGGCTGGCCAACGCGGCAGAGCAAATCTGTGGCCGAGCCTATGGCGCACGCGACCGGGCAGCCTTTTCGGACGCGGTCCGGCTGGTGATCCTGTGGGGGATGGGCTCTGCACTTGCGGTAACCGCGGTATTCGCGCTGTTCGGGCCAGCGCTGATCGATATCATGACGGCGAGCGAAGATGTTCGAAGAGCCGCGCGAAATTACGTCTGGTTTGTGGCGATATCCCCCACGCTTGCGGTGTTTGCCTTTGCCTATGACGGGATCTTCATCGGTGCGACTTGGGCGCGCGAGATGCGCAACCTGATGATGGTTGCGTTGCTGATGTTTCTAGGCGCGTGGCTGGCGCTTCGCGCTTTCGGCAATGCCGGGCTCTGGGGCGCCCTGCTCGTCCACTACGCCGCGCGCGGCGGATTGCAGGCGCTACGCTATCCGGCGCTGCTCAAAAAATCATTTGCGGCTCAAAAGGTCTCGTGGCCTCCAGGCAAGACGGTCCGTGAAGCAATTACGATACCGGCCAATCCTCCGCCGTGATCGTCGCCGCGTCCGCGCCGACGATCTCGGATACTGAATCGCGGCCGGTTCGAAGCAGCGTCGAGGCGAGGTCGTTCTTGATGTCATCGACTAGGCCGAGGCCCTTATAGACCAGCGACGAATAAATCTGGATCAGGCTAGCGCCGGCGCGGATCTTGGTTAGCGCGGCTCCGCCGGAGTCAATCCCGCCAACCCCTATCAGGGGAAACGCACCCTCCGCGCGGACATAGGTTTCGGCCACCATGCGCGTCGAAAGCCGGAATAGCGGCCTGCCCGATAATCCGCCCTGCTCCCTGGCGCGGGCCTGCTCGCGGAGCGTAGACGGCCGAGCCAATGTTGTATTGCCGACGATCATGCCATCGATGCGGCGTGAGCGACCGATATGCACGACATCGTCGAGTTCAGTCAGGCTAAGATCAGGCGCGATCTTGAGCAGCACTGGAGAGTCGCCGGCGTTGCGCCGCGCCCGTTCGCGTGCATCGATCACCTTGGCCAGGAGATCGTCGAGCGCGGCGGCTTGCTGCAGGTTGCGGAGCCCGGGGGTATTTGGCGACGAGACGTTGACGGAAAAATAGCTGGCGACTGGCGCGAATTTCTCGATCAGTTTGACATAGTCGTCGACGCGGTCGGCGGCATCCTTGTTGGCGCCGACATTGACGCCGACGATGCCCCCGAGATGCGCGCGCGCAGCCAGCCGCCGCAGCACGGCCTCCGCCCCGTCATTGTTGAAACCCATGCGATTGATAATCGCTTCGTCACGCTCCAGCCGGAACAGACGCGGTCGTGGATTTCCCGTTTGCGGCTTCGGCGTCACCGTCCCGACTTCGACAAACCCGAACCCGAGCCGCAACAGGGCATCCGGTGCTTCCGCGCTCTTGTCGAAGCCTGCGGCCATGCCGATCGGATTGGGAAAGTTCAGGCCGAACGCCCGCACCGCCAATTTCGCGTCGTCCGGCCGAACCCGCACCGCCGGCAGCAATTTCAGCCCTTGGATCGCCAGACGATGCGCGTCTTCCGGATCGAACCATCGCAGCAGCGGCAGCGAAAAAGCATCGAATGCGCGGATCATGCCTTGAGCTCCGGCACGTCGTGACGTCCGTCGGAGCGCGCACGCAGTTCAAGCACGGAGGTGACCGCGCCGAGACCGAGCTCGCCGTACAAATGCGGAAACAGCTCGCCGTGGCGCGAGCGCTCCCAGCGCAGCGCCTCGCCCAAGGCGTCCACATCAACCTCGATCAGAAGCAACCCGGTTTGGCCGAAGAAATGCCTGTTTGCCGTCTCCGCGACCTGCGACAAGGTGGACAGATGGATGAAGCCATCGCGCTCATCATCGGCGCTGCCGCGATAAATGCCTTTCTGCTCGGCCTCGCGCCATGCCGAAGCGGGGCAGATTTTGTAGATTCTGCGCACGTGGTCCGGAGCCCTGTCTTCCGATCGAGTCTTGGGAGTTCCGGAGTTGCCGGATTCGGCCGACCGTATCGGCGCGACCTCAGCAGTTCAAGCGTCGCCTGCGCCTGTCGCGGCCTATCGCGAACGCGGATTACCAGGGCTCGTCAGCAATTCCAGGCTGGCAAGCAGCCAAGAGCGCTCAACCTAAGAGGCGTAGTCCGGCTCCTTCCGGTCCAGCATGCGCTTCAACGCATCGAAATGCCGCTGGGCGGGCGTCGGCCCGTTGTACAGATGGGTGCCACCGATATCGCGCTTGGTCTTTTCGACGACCGCATCGGGCAGCTTCTTGAGCGGTTGCCCGGTCCACATTGCATAGATCTGAACCTGCGCGGCGCGCTCGATGTAATAAAGCCGGTCATAGGCTTCAGCGACGCTCTCGCCGACGGTGCTGATGCCATGGTTGGCCATGAATAACACCGACTTGTCACCGATCACGCCAGCGAGTCGAGCGCCTTCGGCCGGATCGAGCGCCGGTCCGGTGTATTCATCGTCATACGCGATCTCACCTGACATTCCGACTTCGGTTTGGCCGATCTCCTTGATGCGCGGGTCCTCGAGACGGGTAAGCGCGCTGGCGTAAGGCATGTGGGTGTGAAAAACGGCTTTGGCTTGCGGCAGCGCCTTATGGATCGGGGCGTGGATGCAGTAGCAGGAGCGCTCGACTTCACCTTCGCCGCGCTTCACCTTGCCGTCATCGATCCCGACTTCCATGAAGGACGAAGCCGTTACCTCGGACCAGTGCATCCCGAACGGGATCTGGTAGTAGCGATCGCTGCGGCCCGGCACCACCAGCGTCAGGTGGTTGAAGATGCCCTCGCTGAAACCCTGCATGAAGGCGAGCCGGTGGGCCGCCGCCAGGTCGACGCGCGCCTGCCATTCCTGTGCGCTGCTGTCTCCAAGCGTGTTTGGCGAAACCCTGAATTGCATGAGCGTCCTCCTGTGTTGCCCCCTCGGTGGAGGCATGGATCGTTCTGCCCGTAGTGTAACCCGAAATTGGAGGTAGTCCGGCTGAAATTGCGGCGGGCCTGCCATGCTGGTTCGTCGCCGCACCAGGCCCCCCGCCGGCCGAGCGCTGCAGAGCCAGCCGAGCGAGCTTACGCCGACCTCGCCAACGCCCCATCGATCATGGCGACGGCGTTCGCCAGGCCATAGACCGCGACGAACGAACCGAAACGCGGTCCTTTCTCCTGGCCGAGCAACACCTGGTAGAGCATGTTGAACCAGTCGAGCGAAACGCCCGGACGACCATCCTTGCCCTTCTTGACCGGATCGAGAAACGGCTCGCGCCGGCCGATCTCGTACACCACGTTCTGGATGTCCTCGGCCGAAGATTGCGCCGGCAATTGCGACAGCGCATCGCGCAAATCCTGAAGCGCGGCGCGTTCAGTGTCGGTCGGCTCGCGGAATTTCTTCGTGGGCGCCACGAAATCGCGATAGTAGTTGATGGCGTAACCGACCATCGCATCCAGCTTGGGATGCGTTTGCGGCGTCACGCCGGGTCGATAACGCCCGATGAACCCCCACAGCGTTGCGGCATTTTCCGCATTCGACGACGACACCAACGTAAGCAGGAGCTGGAAGGTGACGGGCATGTCGGCCTTTGGCGGATGGCCCGCATGGATGTGCCAGACCGGGTTTGCAAGCTGTTGGCGTGCATCCTGGCGGGGAAAGCCGTCAAGGAATTGCTGATAATCATCGACGTTGCGGGGAATCACGTCGAAGTACAGCCGCTTCGCCGACTTCGGCTCGCGGTACATGAACAACGACAGCGATTCCGGTGGTGCATAGCGCAGCCATTCATCGATGGTGAGGCCGTTCCCCTTTGACTTGGAAATCTTCTGGCCCTTTTCGTCGAGAAAAAGCTCGTAGTTGAAGCCCTCGGGCGGCGTACCGTCGAGCGCCGCGCAGATCTTCCCCGACAGCTTTACGGAATCGATCAGATCCTTACCCGCCATTTCGTAGTCGATGCCGAGCGCGGCCCAACGCATCGCCCAATCAGGCTTCCACTGCAGCTTGCAATGACCACCGGTTACTGGAAGCGTGATGCGCTCGCGGGTTTCGGGATCATCATAGGAGATCGTGCCGGCTTTCGGATCGTGCGCCACGATCGGAACGTAAAGCACCACGCCGGTGCGCGGACAGATCGGCAGGAAAGGTGAATAGCTCGCCGCCCGCTCCTCGCGCAAGGATGGCAGCATGATCGCCATCACCTTTTCGATACGCTCGAGCATCAGCCGCAGCGTCGCGTCGAACTTTCCCGACTTGTAGTAATCGGTCGAGCTCGCGAATTCGTAGTCAAAACCAAAGGTGTCCAGAAACGCGCGCAGTCGCGCGTTGTTGTGCGCGCCGAAGCTCGGATGGGTGCCGAATGGATCCGGCACGGCGGTCAGGGGCCGGCCGAGATGTTCGGACAGCATCTCCTTGTTCGGCACATTATCCGGTACCTTGCGCAGTCCATCCATGTCATCGGAAAACGCAATCAGGCGGGTCTTGATCTTGTCCTCTGTGAGTACGCGAAACGCGTGGCGCACCATCGTGGTGCGCGCGACTTCGCCGAAAGTGCCTATATGCGGCAGGCCCGATGGCCCGTAGCCGGTCTCGAACAGCACCTCTTGCTTTGGCTTTTTCTTCAGCCGCGCCACGATCTGTTTTGCCTGCTCGAACGGCCAAGCGTTCGACTGCTCGGCGAGCGAGCGCAGCTCGCCTGGAGTTGCGGCAACATCGTCAATGGACATCAAGGGGTCTCCGGGAGGCGGAACCTACCGCTTCCGCATCAAAATGCAAAATTCCAGCGTTATAGCGATGATTCCGAAAAGGTCCGAAGCTCAGACCCGGACTGGCCAGCTCCAATATCCTCAGAACGGACTTACAGAAAAATAGCGCAGCCAGAGATCGGTGTAGCGTCCCTTTTCCCACACTCGAAACAGCGCCCAGTTCAGCGCCTGACGCAACAGATCGTTGCCTTTGCGAACGGCGATCCCGATGCCTTCACCGAAGTAGCGACTCTCAACGAACGGTCCGCCCGAGAACGCGCAGCATTCGGCCGAGTCCGTGCCATTGATCCAGAACGCGAGTGAGATGGCATCCCCGAAAATGAAATCCACCTCGCCTCGCCGCAGTGCCAGCCTAAGCGCCTCATCATTGGGATAGGAATGCAGCTCCGCGTCAGTGAACATCGCCTTCAGATACGCCTCGTGCGAAGAGCCGGCGATGGCGCCAACCTTCTTGCCTTCGAGATATTCGGGACGAACTTCCGGCATCACCGCGTCGCGCCGCGACACGAACCGCGCCGGCGCGCGGTAATATGGATCGGTGAAGTCGACCCGGGCGCGCAACTGCGGCGTCGCCGCGAGCGAGGCGATGATGGCATCGCCGCGATTACTGGAGAGCGCGTCGAGCAGCGTTTCGAAGCGCCGCATCTGAATGGTGCAAGTGACTTTGATTTCGTCGCAAAGCTGCCGGGCGAGATCGACATTGAATCCGGCGGGATTGCCATCGGGTCCGGTGAAATTGAACGGGGGATAGTCGGTCTCGGTAAGAAACCGGATTACCGTGAGACGAGAGAGATCCGGCCGGTCCGGACGCCGCCTCGGATCCCAAAACCCGGGGACAGCTTGCGGTGCCGCGCCCGGTTTCGGGGTGCCTTGGGCCTGTGCATGACGGGAAGGCGCCACGGCCAGCAAAACCGCAAGCGACACCCCCAAGATCGTCAGGACGGCACGGGTCCGTTGAATCGATATCAGCTGCAAAAGTGAATTTGTCCGGGATCGCATTGCCGACGGTTTTCTCGAATTCGACGGCCTTATAGACGATCCAGCCGATAAGGCGAATTTCGTCTGCGTGTCACAGGTAATGTTTAAGATCGGCCGCGGCTTCCTGAGGGGTGCGCTTCAGGTTGAACGGCGAGACGAACTTGCCGTCGCGATCCATCAAATAGACCAGCGCGGTGTGATCCATGGTGTAGTCGCCATCCTTGAGCGGAACCTTTCGGGCATAGACCCGATAGGCGGAAATCACCTTGGCGATCTGATCGGGACTGCCGGTCAGACCTTTCAGGTGTGGGTCGAAGCTCGACAGGTAGTCCTTCATCGCCTGCTCGGTATCGCGCTCCGGATCGACCGAGATGAAAAAGGCATTGACCCGGTCGGCATCCTTGCCCATCGCCCGCAGCACCTCGGACATTTCGAACAGTGAGGTTGGGCACACATCGGGGCAATGGGTAAAGCCGAAGAAAATCAGGCTCGGATGGCCCTGCAAACTCTTGTCAGTTACGGTGTGGCCGCTCTGATCGACCAACTGAAACGGACCGCCGATCGCGGCAGGGGCCGCCACATTTCGCAATCCGCCCATCGCCCACAGCATCAATAGCAGGCCAATGACGAGGCTGCCGGAGAATGCTGCGGCGATGACCAGCGGGCGGGTGGTCCGATCCATCATGAAATCCCTGTATTCGGATCAGAAGCAGCCCGCGATACCGGCGACGATCGTCTCGAAGAAGACGGTCGTGCCGTAGCGGAACCACAATACGACCGCGGCGAGCAGGAGCGCAGCGCCGAGAGCTGCGCCGCCAGCGGCGGCGATCGCCGAAGCCCTTCGCGCGGGCGACGGGGAGGTAACCTGCTGGTCGGCGGAAATCGGCTTGGCCATGCGACGATCTGATTGAACAGGCATCGGCGAGTGGCTTTGCCGCCACTCACCTGCCTCTCATGCTCAGATAGGGCTAGTCGGGCTGGCGGGCAAGCACGGCCGGGATGGGCATCGTCATACGATGCTGGTGCGAATCGCGATCCCGGCGGTTGGATCGGGGCGTCGAAGCCTGCGCGTCGAGATAGCAAGGCCGGTACATGCTCATCAACTGCCTGCCACGCAGGAAGATCATCTGCGGTCTCAACCCGCCCCGCTGCGCGATCCAACGCCGCACCGCGGACGGATACATCGAATACAGCATCTGCGTCGCTTCGGGATTGGTTACCGCCCGGCCATTGGCGCCGAAATCCCAAGCCGCGTGGAAGCCGAGATTGGCATGTGAGGTGACGCAAATCCTGTCGTGGGGAACGGCGCCGAGCACAATGGTGCAGGCCGATGCGCACAGGCCATCGATGATGACCGCCTCGCCGGAGCTACGCAGGCCCTGATATCTGTCGACGTAGGTGCCGATCCTGCCGCCGCGATCGTCAGCAATTCGAACCACCGCATGACTCGCCCCAACCCCCGCCAACAGGAGAATCAACGCGAGCAGCCCCGTGACCGATTTCATGCCCCAGCCCCAGTCCAAATCTGTCGAACCCGAATCTGATGATCTTGAGTGATGCAAGACGGTCCGCAGGATGTTTCGAGATTGGAATTTTGTCCAGATGGAAGAAGTGGATCAAATCAAATTCAAATGACGTGTTGCCGGTCGGCTGCACATTCCTCGCGAGATCGCCAAGACTGGAACAACCCCGATGGCGGGCGCGTGTTATGGCCGCTTTGAGCGGCATTTGCCGTTGACCACCGATCACCCGCGGCGCTCAATCGCGGGGGAAACGGGGGAGATGCAGTCAATGGCTGGGGATGCAGACGTAATCGTGGTCGGAGCGGGTCTTTCGGGACTCGTTGCCGCAACCGAAATTTCTGACGCCGGCAAACGCGTCATCGTCGTCGATCAGGAAGGCGAGCAAAGCCTTGGCGGCCAAGCGTTCTGGTCATTCGGCGGCTTGTTCCTGGTCGGTAGCCCCGAACAGCGACGGCTCGGAATCAAGGACAGTTACGAGCTCGCGTTGCAGGACTGGATGGGATCAGCCGGTTTCGATCGGCACGAGGATCTCTGGCCGCGGCGCTGGGCCGAAGCTTATGTGGCGTTCGCGGCGGGCGAAAAGCGCGGATGGTTGCGGACGATGGGACATCGAATCTTCCCCATCGTCGGCTGGGCCGAGCGCGGCGGCTATGACGCCATGGCGCATGGCAATTCGGTGCCGCGATTTCATGTGAGCTGGGGAACCGGCCCCGGGGTCGTCGAGCCGTTCGAGCGGCGCGCCCGCGAGGCGCAGGCGAGCGGTCGGCTGACGTTCAAGTTCCGCCATCGCGTCGATGCGCTCACCATGACCAACGGCGTCGTCGAGGGCATTACCGGCTCGATCCTGGAGCCGGACAGTATCGAGCGGGGAAAAAGCACTTCGCGCAAGGTCACCGGCGAATTTACGTTGCGCGCGCAGGCGGTGATCGTTGCCTCCGGCGGCATCGGCGGCAATCACGATCTGGTTCGGCAGAACTGGCCGAAGCGCCTGGGGAGCGCGCCGAAAAACATGATCTCGGGCGTTCCTGAGCATGTCGACGGGCGAATGATCGGTATCACGGAGGCTGCGGGCGCGCGGCTCATCAACCGCGACCGGATGTGGCATTATGTCGAAGGCGTCAGAAACTGGTCGCCGATCTGGCCACACCACGGCATCCGAATCCTGCCGGGACCGTCCTCGATGTGGTTCGACGCGACTGGAAAGCGACTCGCAGCGCCGCTGTTTCCAGGCTCGGATACATTGGGCCAACTGCAGTACATCATGAATACCGGGTACGATTATTCGTGGTTCGTGCTCACCCAAAGCATCATCAAAAAGGAATTTGCGCTATCCGGCTCCGAGCAGAATCCGGATCTGACCGGCAAGAGCTGGCTGTTGACCGCGCGCCGCGCCACCAATAAGGGCGCGCCGGGTCCCGTGGAGGCATTCAAGAACCATGGCGCGGACTTCATCGTGCGCGACAATCTCTCCGACCTCGTGGCCGCGATGAACAAGCTCAGCGGTGACGACCTTTTGAAGTTTGAAGACATAAAGGCTCAAATCGAGGCGCGCGACCGCGAGATCGCGAACCCGTATGTCAAGGACGCGCAGGTGATGAACATTCACAACGCGCGCCGCTATGTTGGAGACCGGCTGATCCGCACCGCCAGGCCACACCGGCTACTCGACCCTGCCCACGGCCCGCTGATCGCGGTGAAACTCAATATCCTCACCCGCAAGACGTTGGGCGGCTTCGAAACCGATCTCGATTCGCGGGTATTTGGCAGCGACGGCAGCATTATCGCGGGCCTGTACGCCGTCGGCGAGGCAGCCGGCTTTGGCGGCGGCGGCATGCATGGCTACCGATCGCTGGAAGGCACGTTTCTGGGCGGCTGCCTGTTCTCCGGTCGCAATGCGGGACGCGCGGCCGCAAAGGCAGTCACGTAGACAGTGCGCATTGCACGTGCCGGGGCGGCGACAGTCCCGGCAGAGAGCTTAGCGCTAGGCGCTTCCTGCCGGGATTGAGTTTCAGGTTAAGCTGCGCGCGCCGCGTTCCGCTCTGCCTCGATGCGCCGCGCCAATGCCCAGCGGAAATAGGTAAGCGCCGCGTCGGCCCCGATCGCAAGCAGCTGATAGTTCGGGTCGGCATCGAACACGGTCTGCTGCGCCTCGATGATCGCCTTGTCCTCCATGAACGCCTCTTCGAGGCTATTGCGAAGCGACAGCGAGATGTTCGGATTGCTGATGTCGAAATCGTGCAGATAATTCCAGAAGAAATGCGTGGTGCTGCGCGTCTCAGGGGTCATGAACTGCGCGTTGCGGTACTGGCGGGTACCCGGGACCTGAACGCCTCGCTCGGCGCCCTGCCCCGCGGGCGCAAACATCGTATCGAGCAGGAAGATTCCCGGAATGATCATCCGGCCGATATTGCGCCGGTCGATCTTGTCGGTCCTGTTCGGGATTACCTTGCAATGGTAGGGCGGCGGATCGGCGCTCATGTGCCAGCGCTCGACACGGAAGCCATCATCCAGTTTTTCAATCGCGACCGGTTTTGTCTTGTAGGCGTATTCTTCTGAACCGCCGAGCGTGTGGGTATGCACGAAGGCGAGATGGGCGAAGTCGCTAAGATTGTCGACGATCAGCAGCCAGTTGGCCTTGTAGTGCATGTATCCCGGCAGGCCGCGCCATTTCGGATCCTCAAGTGGCGGGTAATCGACAATCAGATTTGGGTCAGCTTTTTCGAGGTCGCCCATCCATATCCAGATCAGGTTGTAACGTTCGACCACAGGATAGCTTCGCACGCCGAGCTTCGGCGGAATCTTGTCCTGCCCGGGAATCTGAATGCATTTGCCGCCCGGCTCGAATTTCATGCCGTGGTACATGCAGCGGATATCGTCGCCCTCGATGCGGCCCATCGAGAGCGGAGCCGCGCGATGGCAACAGCGATCGTCGAGCGCCACAACCTTTCCGCTCGCGCCTCTGTAAATCACGACGGGACGCTCCAGTATCGTCCGCGCCAGCTTGGTGCCGTCGATCAATTCGTGATTCCAGGCCGCAACGTACCAGGAATTCCGGAGAAAAATTCCGTCGTCCGTCATCACACCCTCCCTGTTCAAGGAATGCTTTTCTCTAGGTCATTTCTAGTTCATTGGGCCTTCCGCGAGAACCCGAATTATCTGGACACACTGTACGGTCGCGTGGACAATTGCCTGGATGGATTGGCGCGATTGGGAGCTGTTCTGCGAAGTCGTTCAGCATGGCGGGTTTAGCGCCGCCGCACGCGTGGTCGGACATCCCAAATCCAGCCTCAGTGCTGCAGTGCAACGGCTGGAAAGCAGTCTTGGCCTCAGGCTTATTGAACGCACCACGCGCCACCTGCGCCTGACCGACGCTGGCGAGACCATTTATCGGCGGGTGAAGCCGCTGTTCACGGCGCTGCATGATACGCACAGCGAAGCCATGGCCATGAGCGGCTCGATAGCGGGGACGCTGCGCATCAAGTCGCCTTATGAATTCGGCGCGCACCATGCAGGACCGGTCGCTTGCGAACTGATGAGCCGCTATCCTGATCTGGCCATCCGGATCGACGTCGAGCACGAAATCGTCAGCCCCGTGGTCGAGCACTATGACATCGTATTCGCGATGATCGAAACACCGCTTCCCTCCGCCGGCATCGTCACAAAGCGCGTCTTCTCGCTTGAACGCGGCTTGTTCGCCGCGCCTGCATTGCTGGACCGTCTCGGCGAACCACGCGGTATCGAAGACCTCTCGCGTTTTCCCCTGCTCACCGCTCCAACCGACGCATCCTGGGCGATAACCACTCCGGCAGGTGCGACCGAATATCTTCCGGCTGATAAAGCCAGGCTCACTAGCTCGAATGCCCATATCAGATTGCATGCGGCGCTCGAGGGTCACGGGATCCTGCGCGTGACGGCGAGTTATACCCGTGCGGCTGTCGAGACCGGATCACTGCGACGCGTGTTGCCGGATCACGTTTGCGAGCCGCTCAACGTGCATGCATTGCTGCCGGCGCGCCAGTTCGTTCCTGCCAGGGTCCGGTGCTTCCTGGAAGCCATGGAAGAGCAC
This sequence comes from Bradyrhizobium sp., assembly GCF_035273305.1. GTDB lineage: Bacteria > Pseudomonadota > Alphaproteobacteria > Rhizobiales > Xanthobacteraceae > Bradyrhizobium. The sequence continues at coordinate 57,772 of NZ_DATEPI010000165.1, forward strand.
GCCCATGGCGGGCAAGCCGACCAGGCTCCCTCCTCGGCTGCAGATTGAGCTGGCGGAACCGATCGGGGCGACTTTTAAGCCATATCTTCTAACCATATCTCCGATTTCCGGGAACCTGGCCGGCTTTGCGGCATCCAATGCTGTGCCGTAAATTAGCCGGGAAACAGCGGAGCGAGCATGCGCAGAGCGTATTCACAACAATTGGCGTCCACCGGGACCGCCGACGCCGAACTGGTCAAACGAGCCATCGGCCGCGATGAATCGGCGATCCGCTCGATCATGCAGGCAAACAACCGCAGGCTTTACCGGCTCGCCCGCGGCATCCTGCGCAACGACAGCGAGGCCGAGGACGTGGTTCAGGAAACCTACGTCCGAGCGCTAACACATCTTGAAGAATTCCGCGGCGATTCAAGCCTCGCGACATGGCTGTCACGCATTGCCATGAATGAAGCGCTGGGTCGCTTGCGCCGGCAACGCCCCGGGGTCGAACTAAGCTCGCTGCCACCGGGCACGCTCGAGGCGCAGATCATCCAGTTTCCCCACTCGGCGACATCCGAAGACCCAGAAAAGACCATGGCACAACGTGAAATTCAGCGCGTCGTCGAACACGCGATTGACGAGCTCCCCGACAACTTCCGCATCGTGTTCATCACCCGCGTGATCGAGGGCATGAATGTCGAGGAAACCGCCGAGATTCTGGGGCTCAAGCCGGAGACGGTGAAAACCCGGCTGCACCGGGCGCGCAGCATGCTCCGCGAAAACGTCGAGAAGAAAATCGGCCCTGTCGTGATGGAAGCCTTCCCGTTTGCCGGCAAGCGGTGCGAACGCCTGACCGTTGCGGTTCTGAAGCGGCTGGGATTCACAGCCTAAAAGTTTTTCGGGAACCTTTGCGTTCACGCGCCATCCAAAGCCTGTGCAACCAATATGCGCCGGCGGCTCGTGCCGACGCCACAGGAGTGTAAAATCATGTTCGTTCGATTGAGCGCGGCAATCGCCGCGGTGAGCCTGCTCGGCGGTGCCGCGCTGGCACAAGGAGCGAAACCGACCGACCCGCAGATCGCGCACATCGCCTATACCGCTGGTGTGATCGACATTGCGGCAGCCAAGCAAGCGCTTAAGAAAACCCACAACAAGGAGGTAAAGGCGTTCGCGCAAGACATGGTGCGCGACCATGAGGCCGTGAACAAGCAAGCGCTCGCGCTGGTAAAAAAGCTGAAGGTCACGCCCGAAGACAATGACACCAGCCGCACGCTTTCAAAGAACGCGGCCGACAAGCGCGCCGAACTGGCCAAGCTGAAAGGCGCTGCGTTCGACAAAGCCTACGTCGACAACGAAGTCGGCTATCACAAGGCCGTCGACAGCGCGCTCGAGACGAACCTTATTCCGAACTCGAGCAACGCCGAACTGAAAAGCCTTTTGCAGACCGGCCTTAAGATCTTTCAAGGCCACGAGCAGCATGCCGAGCATGTGGCGGCAAGCCTGAAGTGAGGAGTCGCCCGTGATGCCGAGATCGACATTGCCGGTCGTTGCCGCGCTGACGTTCGCGATGTCGGTCTCGGCGCATGCCGCAACCATACAAATCACGATGGAGAATCTGGTGATCGCACCGGCGCAAGCAACCGCGAAGGTTGGCGACACCATCGAGTGGATCAACAAGGACGTTCTCGCCCACACCGCCACAGCGCGCAACGGCGAGTGGGATGTGATGTTGCCGCCCAAGAAGAACGGCACGCTGGTTTTGAAAAAGGCCGGCACGATCGAGTATTATTGTCGCTTCCATCCCAACATGAAGGCGACCCTCACCGTCGAGCCGTAGCGGACCTTGTGCTCGGCACCGTCGTTTCGATGGCAAGAAGACGTTGGAGCGGGCGAAGGGAATCGAACCCTCGTATGCAGCTTGGGAAGCTGCCGTTCTGCCATTGAACTACGCCCGCAAGTAAATGATTTTATTACCGTTTAGAGTGCTCAGATTCGCGTGGCACGGTTTTGGCACGTCCTTCGTGGGGTGAAGCGGTAATTTGCTGACCGCGATTAGAGCAAACGATTTCGCATTTTGCAAATCTACGCTCTGATTCCGATGCGGCCCTACATTATTGCACAGTCTTAGGGCACGGACTCCTGGCATGCACGAGTCCGTTGTTACGGCCAGAAGCGGACGTGCCGAGCGCGTTTGACATGACTGCTTCCAAGTCTAAGTCGGAAATGAGACGAGTCGGAGCGCGAGTTCTGGTTTTGACCCCATCTCCGACATCGGTCGGTCGCTTAACGGCCTGAGTCCGACCAACACACCTCCTTTCAAAAGTTGTGCTACTTTGAACCCGATACCCCGATACAATATCCTGTCCAGAACTGGGGCGGCCATGAGACGTCGCGAGTTCATCTCGGTACTTGGTGGCGCCGTGCTCCCGCTCGCCGCGCACGCCCAAAAATTGGGGAAGGTCTACCAGATCGGGGTCGTGTGCCCGATCAGTTGCGAGACGTCTGACTTTCGCAGTTTTCGTGAGGCCCTCGCAGCGCTCGGTTACAAAGATGGGACGAACGTCATTTTTGAGTATCGGTCGGCAGCGGGCAACGTTCAGCGCCTCCGCGAGCTGGCAGATGAGCTGGTACGACGGAATGTTGACGTGATCTTCACAACGTTCGGGACAGCCGCCGCACTGGCTGCGAAACGCGCCACGGCGTCGATCCCAATCGTGGTCGGGTCGGCCGGCGATCTCGTCGCTGCCGGAATTGTCGAGAGCCTCAACCGTCCTGGAGGCAACGTCACTGGGATCACATCGCTTCTGCTCGAGCTGGAAGGCAAGCGGCTGCAGCTTCTCACGGAACTCTCCCCTAGCATTTCTCGCATAGCGTTTTTTTGCGATACGACAAATCCCTATTCTGTCTTGGCGGTTGAGCGAATGCGGACTGCCGCCGCCCAACTCGGCGTTGAACTTAGGGAAATCCAGGTACACGAAGCGACAGATGTGGACCAAGCCTTCGCGACGCTGGTCGGCGACGGACTTGAGGCCCTTTGCGTCGATGCCTATATACCGCTGCTCGCGAGCCGCGATCACATCGTGGCGCTCGCAGCAAAGCAGCGTATCGCGGCAATTTACACATTTAGAGACTTCGCAGACGTCGGAGGTTTGTTCTCCTACGGGCCAAGCCTGAAGGAAAATGCGAAGCGAGCCGCTGCTTTGGTCGGCAAGATCCTCGATGGGGCTAAGCCGGAGGACCTCCCGATCGAACGATCGACGAAGGTCGAGCTGGTGATTAATCTCAACACGGCGAAGGCGCTCGGCCTCACCATTCCGCCGACGCTGATTGCACGAGCGGACGACGTGATCGAATAACGCCCTTGAGTCTGCCTTAGCGGTTGCCTGCGGCCGGAGCTTCGCTGGCATCGCTCCATGGGGTATCGTCGTGGCACCCGCGCGAAGGCGGTCCGAAACCTCCCCTTTGAAAGAAAGCGCTCGGCCAAGTCAGGTCGCAAATACTCGATTTCACAGAACCAACGCTCTTCTCATCCATCCTCACGAACAACTCGATATGATGCGCTGCTCCCGGTTGCTCCGCCGTGCCCGCAGGGGTAAATTTCGAAAATGACCGCTACCACGCTTTTGCAACGTGATTCCATCTCGGTTTCAGACTTCCGCTGCAGCGCGCTCCTTCGGGAAAAGCCGTTCGTGGAGCGGCATCAATCCCATTCGGTCTCCTACGTGCGCACGGGCAGCTTCGGCTACAACAGCCGCGGCCAATCATTTGAACTCGTTCCCGGGTCGATCCTGATCGGCCATGCCGGTGACGAATATACTTGCACTCACGATCACGTTTGCGGAGACGAGTGACTGTCATTCTTCCTCGGCCCCGAGCTGGTTGAGGCAATCGGCGGCGACGCCAA
>NZ_DATEPI010000166.1:0-3647 GCF_035273305.1 Bradyrhizobium sp.
GCTGCTGCCCACCCTGATCACCGACACCCCCGAGCAGATGGGCTCAGCCATTACCGCGGCGCGAACTGCGGCCGGAGCGGACGGCATCCTCGGCGTGCATCTGGAGGGGCCGTATCTTAGCCCCGCCCGGCCCGGCGTGCATCGCAAGGAGCACATTCGCCGGGCCGAGATGCGCGATCTGGAGCCTTTACGCGATCTGCCCGGGGGCTCCCTGGTGACGCTGGCGCCGGAATGCGTGCCCGACGGCTTCGTGCGCGCGCTTACCGCGTCGGGCGTGCGCGTGTCGGTCGGCCACAGCGAGGCGAGCGCCGCGCGCGTACTGCAGGCGGCCGACGAGGGCCTCACCGGCGTGACGCATCTCTACAATGCGATGCCGCCGCTGATGGGCCGTGCGCCGGGGATCCTTGGCGCCGCCTTGTCCGAGCCGCGGCTGATTGCGGGCCTGATCGTCGACGGCATCCACGTCGATGCCATCTCGGTGCGCGCGGCCTTTGCCGCCAAAGGCGCAGAGGGCATTGCGCTGGTGAGCGATGCGATGCCAACCATCGGCAGTGAGCTCACGCACTTCGAACTGATGGGCCGGACGATTACGCTTGCGCACGGAAAGCTCAGCACTGGTGAAGGCACGCTCGCCGGCGCGCATCTCGACATGGCGAGCGCCGTGCGCAATGCGGTGACCCTCGCGCAGATCCCGTTTGAGGATGCTTTGCGCTCGGCGACCCTCACGCACGCGCGCTTCCTCGGTCTCGAGCACGAACGCGGCGCCTTGATCGCCGGCGCGCGCGCCGATCTCGTTGCGCTCGGCAAGGATCTTGACGTGCTCTCGGTCTGGGTGGACGGAGAACGCGTATAGCGTTTATGACCATCCCGGCGATTTCCTTCCACGCGGAACTCCCTGAATGCTCGGTGGACTCCTGTCGCTGCTCTCGGCGGTGACGTTTGCTTATGCGAATGCGAGCATGCGCCGCGGCGTACTCACCGGCACGGTGCTGCAGGCCGTCGGCATCAGCCTGCCGGTCGCGTTGCCCATCTTCGTCATCGCGATGCTGCCGACCGGCGGGTTCGGCATTCTCGCCGCTTTTTCCGGACGCAGTTGGCTGCTGCTTGCGATTGCCGGCGTGATCCATTTCGCCTGGGGACGCTATTGCAATTACCGCGCAACCAAGGCGATGGGCGCCAATCTCGTCGCGCCGGTGCAGCAATACAGCCTGGTAATCACACTCGTGCTCGCGGTGCTCTGGCTGCGCGAGCCGCTGACTTTGTTGCGCATCGTCGGCATCGCGCTGGTGATCGCCGGGCCCGGGCTGACGCTGCGGCCGGACAAGCCGGCCCAATCCGAAGTCGTGCCGGAGACTCCTTCCGAGACGACGTTCATCCCGCAATACGCCGAGGGCTACATGTATTCGCTGCTCTCGGCGATCGGATTTGGACTCAGTCCGATTCTGATTGGCATGGCCTTCGAGAAGAAGGGCATTGCCGTCGGCATCGCGGGCGGGTTCGTGTCATATCTTGCCGCGACCCTCGCGCTTGCTCTGACGCTGCTATTGCCGGGCAAGTGGTCCGATTTCCGCGACATCGATCGCAGCACGATGAAGTGGTTCGTCTTCTCGGGCATCGCGGTCTGCCTCTCGCAGATGACGCGCTACATGGCGCTCGCGGTTGCGCCCGTGTCGGTCGTCTCACCGATCCAGCGCCTGTCGATCGTTTTTCGCATCTATTTCAGTTGGTGGCTCAATCCGAAGCACGAAGTGTTCGGCAGCCGCGTCGTGGCCGGCACCATCATCTCGCTGATCGGTGCGGTAGCGCTATCGGTCAGCACGGACGATCTTACGCATATGCTCACATTGCCCGCATGGCTCGCCGGCCCGCTGGCGTGGCACTGGCCGTAACTCCCAGCGCCTGGCTACCGAGAGAACAACAGTCGATCACGCTCTTTTTGTGTGTCCTTCTGATAGTAGCCCGCGAACCAGGACGGTTTCCCGCTGATCGCGGTCGGTTTGCTCAGCTTCATTTCGTCCTGTGATTGCACTTTGCCGCCACGGGCGCCTGCTTTTGCGGCCGCTTTGCCGCGAGCGGCCTTCGTTGATCCGTTGCCAAAGGCTTTGCTCATTGCCGATCGGAAATGCAGATGGTCGAATACCCGTAGTGCCTCGATCGCGTAAGAAGTCGCGACACGCTGATCCTCGATCATTACCAAGTTATCGCCGTTCCCTTTCTCGCCGCTCGGAGAGAGGTTGGATGAGCCGGTGAACACTTTGGCCGTCGGCAGGCTGAAGTCGGTGACGACGAATTTATGATGCTCGTGAATGCCCTTGCCGCCGGACCACTCGGCCTTAAACGGCATCGGCGCATGCTTTGCCAAGTAGTTGAAATCGACGATCCCTTGGCTGTGGTCCGGTTTGTTTACGATCAACCCTCCGGCTTTATCGGAAATGCCATAGCTGAACACGTTCTTTTTCATGAGCCGGTCGATCGCCTCCCGAGTCGGGCCGGATTTGGTTTGATTCAGGAATGCGATCGAAAAGAATACTGACGAAGTCGCCTGATCGATCGCGCCACCGAGTGGACCGAGGGACAGGCCGGTGTCCTTATGCGGAGAGAAGCAGAGATGCACGGCGGGCTTTCCTGGCACGTTAATCAGGTGCCATTGTTTGGAGATCGGATCCTGATTGAAGCCGTCCGGATTTGTAAATGCGATGTCGAACACCCGTTCGAAGAGCGCAGCGGCTTCGGGTGCATAGATCACTAATGCGTTGTTGGCCTGGATATAAAGGCCGCGGAAGCTGAAGTTGGTCGAACCGAACAATACCTTCACGGGTTGTCCGTTCTTTTTCGCGATCAGCACCTTATTGTGCTGCAGATGGGTGAAGTGCATCCGCTTGACGTTTTTTGCGCCGGCCGATTGCTGCAGCCGCTTGGCGGCTTGTGTTTCGGCGCTCTTGCTAGCCCCATGCGTACCAGAATTGTCGATGATGGCCCGGACTCGGCCACCCATTTGCTCGAGGTAATGCAGGATATCGGGCTCGTTAAGGTCGTATGCGAAGACATCGAGACTCATCGAATGGTCGTTTGCGCACGCCTTCAGCAGCCCCATGATCAACTCGTACGCCTCGAAGCCGAGCCACTGATACACGTCGCCGGGCAGCTTCTTGAATTTCAAGCCGTCGTCGGCGTTGACGGGGATCACGTCCGGATTGCCCTTGTACTTGTCTTCATATGCTTGCGAGGAAGCAAAGTTACGGGCGAACCCGACATCGAGGAAGCCATCATAGACAACTGAATCGAGTGTTATCGGGAGCGTCACCGTCGCGCCGGATTTCAGGACATCGTCACTCGGCATGTGCCGTTTGGTGATGCGATAGCGGTATTCGCCCCCTGTAGGCTCATATGGGAAATGTACCCAGCGAAATTTTTGGAACGGAGCATCCAGAGAGGGAAAATTGCGATAGCCGGTCACAGCCTCGCTCGCCGGTTTGTCGTAGGAGAATGCGAGTCGGTTGCGCAGCGGTGTGAAGTCTGCACTGCCGGGGCTTTTTACTTCGATCGCGAATCCGACAAAGTCGTCCTCTGGCTCGTCCACCTCCATGCCAATCAGGCACATCCGCTCGCCTCGCCAGAGTTTCACCTTCAGGCCATCTGACTGATCG
>NZ_DATEPI010000167.1:0-25139 GCF_035273305.1 Bradyrhizobium sp.
TCGGTCACTCGGCTCTGCACGAACATCCGCTCGCCCGGGATGTTGGCGGAAATATCGGTGCCGTGCGGCATCGGCCTGTGCTCGCCAACGTAGAACGGCCCCAGCACCGTCGTCTCGGTGGCGCCCTCGCGATCGCGATGATTGATGGCGTCAACCAGCATCGAAACGCCGAGCACGTCCGACAGCAGAATGAATTCCTGCCGGCTCGCGCTGCACTTCTGGCCGACCCGGGTCAGAAAATCGATCGCGTAAGCCCATTCCTCGAAGGTAAGGTCGGTCTTGCGGACGAAACCATGCAGCGACCTGACCAATTCTTCCATCAGGAACTTGACACGCGCGCTTGGCGTCTCCTCAAAGCTACGCATCACGGCGGCGGTAAGCTCGCTATCCCTGAACTCGGTCATTGCAACATTCCCGGCGTTATGTTTCGACGGGGACCCTACACCGGCGGCGGTGCCAGCGTAAGCACATCGCGATTGGAACCAATCACAGTTTGAGCTATCAACTCCAGTCTTAAAAATTTCCGGAGATTGTGCCGATGTTGGCCCCTGCCCCCGCCTCGCCTGAATCCGCCGGCATGTCAAAGACCGGTTTCGATCGCATCGAAGCCCATCTCAAGCAAAAATACATTGATTCTGGCCGCTTTCCGGGGACCCACATGCTGGTGTTTCGCCGTGGCAAGGTGGTCCACAGTGCCGTGCAGGGCTTCGCGGACGTCGAGCGCAAGGCGCCGATGAAGGACGACACCATCTTTCGCATTTATTCGATGACCAAGCCGCTGACTTCCGTGGCCTTCATGATGCTGGTGGAGGAAGGTCGCGTCGCGCTCGACGAACCGGTCCACAAATACATTCCGGAATGGAAGAATCTCGGCGTGTTTCAGGCGGGCACGGCGTCGGCATTTTTGACCAAACCACCAACGCGGCCAATGCTGATCGTCGACCTGCTGCGGCACACGTCGGGTCTGACCTACGGCTTCCAGCAGCGTTCGAACGTGGATGCCGCCTACCGCGAGATGAAGATCGGTGAGGTTGAGAAAAGGGGAACGCTGCAGTCGATGATCGAAGACCTTGCGAACATTCCGCTGGAGTTCTCCCCTGGAGAAGCGTGGAATTATTCGGTCGCTACCGATGTGATCGGCTATCTCATTGGAAAGATCAGCGGCAAGCCGTTCGAGCAATTCCTGAAAGAGCGAATCCTTGAACCGCTCGGCATGAACGACACCGGGTTCTTCGTACCACCCGATAAGGCCCATCGTTTCGCGGCCTGCTACTCGGCCGACCCGAAAGGTGGAATGACCTTTCACGCCGCGGAGCGAAAGGGAACCCTGACGCTGCAGGATGATCCGACGAAAAGTTCGTTCCTGTCGCCACCCTCGTTCATCTCGGGCGGTGGCGGATTGTGCTCGACTGTCGCCGACTATCTCACCTTCTGCCGCGCGTTGCTCAATCGCGGCGAACTGGGGGGCGTCAGGCTGATCGGTCCGAAGACGCTGGCGCTCATGACTTCAAATCATCTGCCCGGCGGATGCGATCTTCCAGCAGTGTCGCGCTCGCTGTTTAGCGAAGCGGCTTACAACGGCATCGGCTTCGGACTCGGCTTCGCGGTCACCATGAATCCCGCGCTAACGCTGATACCGGGGAGCCCCGGAGAATATTCCTGGGGCGGCGCCGCTACCACGTCATTCTGGATTGATCCCGCGGAAGACCTGATCGCCATCTTCATGACGCAAGTGCTGCCCTCGAGCGCCTATCCGATCCGGCGTGAGCTGCGCACGATGGTCTACGCGGCGATCACCGACAGCAATCTCTAAAGCGCGAAAAGCTGCAGCTAGCCGAACTTCTGCAGCGCCGGAAATGTCTCGAGTAACCAGATGCTCACCGAGGATATGCCGCCTGTCAAAAATACAATTCCGGTAATGACCATCAGCACTCCCATTACGCGCTCCACGGTCGCAAGGTGGCGTTTCATCCGCGAGAACACGGTCGAAAACTGTTCAACCATAAAGGCCGCGACCAAAAAGGGGATGCCAAGTCCGAGGGAATAGATCGCCAGCAGCCCGGCACCCTTGCTTACGGTCGCCTCGGCGGCAGCAACCGACAGGATGGCAGCGAGGATCGGACCTATGCAGGGCGTCCAGCCGAACGCGAATGCCAGCCCCATCAGATAGGCTCCCCACAAGCCGACCGGCTTCGGTATCGGCAAGCGCCCTTCCCGCATCAGCAACGAGATGCGCGTTAGCCCAAGGAAGTGCAGGCCCATCATAATGATGATGACGCCCGCGACGATCGAAAGCTCGGCGGACCAGGCGCGCACCAAGCCCCCGATCAGCGATGCGCTGGCGCCGAGCGCCACGAACACGGTGGAAAAGCCGAGCACGAACATCACGGCAGATATCATCACCGCCCGCCTGGAAGACGATGCCGCGCCGTTATTGGCGACCTGTTCGATGGTCGCACCGGTTAGATAGATCAGGTAAGGCGGGACCAAGGGCAGGACGCACGGCGACAGAAAACTGACCAACCCCGCAATCAGCGCCGCCGGGATCGAGACATCGTTGATCATGCGGACAACGCCATGGTTGAGAGTTCGGACCTTGATTTGGCCAAGCCCGGCAACAGAAGGCGCCAGCTCGATCCAGCTTCATGGACCGAACAGGCGAGAGTGCGCAACAGAGCTGCCATGATGCGAAGGGGCTTGTCGACAATTCGTCGGGTATATCGTGGTCAAGAATGCGGCATCGTTGCCCGTCTCGCCGTGCCCGATCCGTGATCGGACCCGCCGCCCGCTATTTGACGACTTTCAGGACCGGACGCCAGCGCTGCCGATGCAGCGGCGTTTCTTCCGCTTCCTGTGAATGATCCCCAATGATGGCATCGCACAACGCCTTCAATTCCAGATCGGAAACTCGATTGAGCTTTATCCGGATTTCGAGGATGGCTAAAGCCAGCAGGTGCGCGGCCTCGGCGCTCGCGCACTCGACCAGACCCGTCTGGCACTCCTGGAGCACGGACAAAATCGACTGCAGTCGTTCTTCTGAATCAGCCACCGCGGTTCTTCCATAGCCGAGCTTGCGCCATACGCTGCGAAATGATCACGAACCTTTCGGTCATTGTCCAGCAGCGGACTCGGTTTGGCACGGTACGGCAGTTCCTGCATACAGCCGATCGGAGGATGGCATTTTGTTCTGCGCGCGCCGGTGGCGGCTCTTGCCCGGATTGTCGTGCTCTAACGCAACAAGCTGCGGCTTGCTGTCGCGGCGGCGGTGAGCCGCAACACCCGGCGGAGCAAAATGATACCTTTAAAGGCTCATGCTGCGCAACTAGCTCGCGTTTTGGGCGTCAAAAACCCGGCCCGCCACTGTCGCTGCAGCCTGCAGGAGGTGTTGAAGCCTGCGCGAAACAACGATTCATCGATCGAAGCGATTTCAAACCTGTATATATAAGAGTGAATCCCCGAACCATCTGTTTGGGAGCTTTAATCGACTGAAAGACGGTGAAGCAGAATGAATAAGTCAGCGGCAAAGAGGATGAAGCAGCGGAGTGCGGGCAAGCCCGACATTGAACTCGGAAAACGAATCCGGCTGCGGCGGGTGGAACAAAAGATTTCGCAGGCGGAGCTCGGGGACAAGCTCGGCGTCAGCTTCCAGCAGGTTCAGAAATACGAGAAGGGCGTCAACCGCGTGGGTGCTGCGCGTCTCCAGCAAATCGCCACCGCACTCGACGTGCCCGTCACCTTCTTTTACGACGGTGACGGTAAGGCGCGTGAGGTCGAAAGCCTGCTGTTCCTCGACAGCGCGTTCAGCCTCAGATTGCTGCGGGCCTATAGCAAGATCAAGGACCAGACGGTTCAACGTCAGCTTGTGTCGTTGATGGAATCGATTGCCGCGAACGAGGACTAGACTTTACTCCACTAGCCGATCGACAGCTTGGCCGATTCAAATTGTGCCGGGCTATCGATTGCGGCGCCGCGGACGCGATCGATTAGCGCTTCTGCATCTGATGGTATCGTGTCGCCGCGCCATGCCACATGTTGGTCCGGCCGCGACAGTACTAGTCCACTCTCATAAAAGCCCGCAGCGGTGGGGCGGCGCATATCGAGGAGCTTGAGAGGCAATCGCCTGCTGTCGGCCGCCGACAGCAGCGAAGCAACGTCGGCTTCAGGATCGAATCTCAGCAACGTGAACTCGGGTCCCATCGCATCGTAGAGCGAAGTACCGTCTTCGAGCCACACATGTGGCGTGCGACAGCCCGGAACAGTCGATGGTACGTAACTCTCCATCGTGTAGGCCGGATGTTTGGCCCCCTCATAGACGATGATCGGTGAGCGATCGTAAAAGCTCCCGAAATTGAGCCCAGCGCAGGCATATTGCTGGACGTTGATGTCGTAGGTGAGACGCCCGATTTCGCTTCGCGCAATTTCGCCTCTCGGTCCCGGTTCTTCGATTTCGGCGGGTATGGCGCCGCGTCGGCGAATTTCAGCCTCGGCGTGCGACATCGCAAATCGCGAGACCTGGCTGGTAATAGGCCAGCGCTCCGCCTCATAGGCATCGAGGATGGAAGATGACGCCCAGCCGTTGAGATGCGCAGCCATCAACCAGGACAGGTTCATCGCGTCGGCAATTCCAGCGTTCATGCCGTAGCCGGCGTAGGGCACCCAGATATGCGCGGCATCGCCGGCGATAAATGCACAGCGATCGCGAAATCTGTCGGCAATCAGGCGCCGTCCGTACCAATCCTCTCGCGAGATAACATCATATTGGAAATCAGGGCCGACGCCGAGGATGGTCCGGATGCATGCATCACGGTCGACGGAATCGAAGTCCAGCTCATCGGGCTTCAGGTAATTATGCACCAGCCATCGCTCGCGGCCGTCGATGGCGTACACCATCCCGGCGCGCCGTGGGTTTATGGCGCCGGTGCCCCATGCACGCTCGTGTCGCTGGCGCCCGATCAGGTCGGGAGCGCGGATGAAGGTCGATTGCACGCGCTGCACGATGGCGTCGCCGCTCAGTTCGGCGCCAATGGCCTTGCGGATGATCGAGCGGGCCCCGTCGCAACCGATGAGATAGCGGCAACTCCAGCGCCTCACCTCGCCGGTTTCCAGATCGCGCACGCCGACGCTCGCCGAGCTCTCCTCTATCACCACCTCTTCAACCGAGGTCCGGTTGATGATGCGAATACGTGGATTGGCCGCAGCATGATCGAATAGGATTGGCTCGAGAAATATCTGGTTGATCCGATGCGGCGGCTCCGGAGTCGGCCAGTTGCCATCAGGACCATCTTTGCTCGTGAAACGGTCGCGGCGGCAGGGAATTTGAATGCGGGCTAGCTCCTGGCCCGTAAAGCTGGTGCGATAGCTGATGTCGTGTGGATAATCCGCCGGCAGACCGGCATTGCGCACTTTTTCTGCCAGCCCAAGCCGCCTGAAGATTTCCATGGTGCGCGCGGCCACGTGGTTGCATTTGGGATCCGGCGACGCGGCGCGCGCGCGCATCTCCACAACCGTGACGTTGATGCCACGCCATGCCAGGTCGATCGCGAGCGTCAGCCCTACCGGCCCCGCCCCGACGATCAGCACCTGGGAGTCGGTCATTTCGGCCATGCGTCGCGCTCTGTGCCGAGCCCCTCACGAGAATAGATCCAGTGCTCACTCCAGCTCGGCACCGGACTTCCTTACGATTTCAGCCCAACGGTCGACCTCGGCCTTGATGTAGCTTGCAAAGCTCGCGGGTGTCGATGGTGGCAACGGTTCAAGCGCAAGCCTGATGAGTTTGTCGCGTGTGGCTGGATCCGCGGCCAGCTGTTCGATTTGCGTCGCCAGCCTATCGACGATCGCCGCGGGCATTCCGGCCGGACCGACCACGCCCTGCCATGCAACAAGCTCAAAGCCGGCCAGTCCGCTCTCCGCCAATGTCGGAATGTCGGGCGCGGCAGCCACGCGCTTCAGCGTGGTTACCCCAAGCACGCGGACCTTGCCTTCGCGGATTTGCGGCAAGGCCGGCTGAAGGTCCATCACCATGAAGGGAATATGGCCCGCGATCACATCGAGCATTGCCGGTACGCTGCCGCGATAAGGCACATGACGGATTTCGATGCCCGCTGCGGTCTTCAGCATTTCCGCGCCGAGATGGTGCGGACTTCCGTTGCCAGCCGAGCCATATGCCAGGCCCGGGTTCGATTCCGCGTAAGCGATGAATTCAGACAGTGTCGCCGCAGGAATCTGCGGATTGACGATCAGTGCAAACGGCACCGCTGCCAGAATCGCGATCGGCGTGAAGTCCTTTACCGGATCATATGGCAACTTCTTGTAGAGCGTTTTGTTGATGGCAAGTGTGGTGGAGGTTGCCATCAACAGCGTGTAGCCATCAGGCTGAGCGCGCGCGACCTGTTCCGCCCCGAGCGTGGTGGCGGCGCCCGGCTTGTTCTCAACGACAAGCTTGGCACCAAGACCAGTCTGGAGCCGATCGGCGACAAGTCGTCCGAGCAAGTCGGTCGTGCCACCGGCCGGATAGGGAACGATCATCTTGATGGTCCGGCTGGGATACGCCGGTTCGGCGCAAGCCTGCAGCGCGGCCAGCGAAGCCAGGCCACTACCAAGCCCAGCTATTGCGCCTCGACGTGTTAACAGCATGAATTCCCCCGGATATCCTTTTCGTTAGGCGAACGCCCTCGCAAACCACATTAACCGGTTCGAAGGCAGGTCAAAGGCCACCAAAGTCCCATCTGTCCTGCACGGTTGCAACCGCCGCGGTAGAAACCTAATCAGAAGAACGAGTCCGCTCATGACCGGAAAGCCACTTTCGATGCTGAACGCTCCCAAGGCCACCGATAAATCCTTCGCAGACGGCAAGATCCTGCAAAGCGTCACCGAAGGAGTTGGCGTCATCACCTTCAACAATCCAGAGAAGCGCAATGCCATGTCGCTGGACATGTGGGAAGGACTTGGCCACGCACTGATGGAATTGCGCGATGACCCCGATGTACGCGTCGTAATTCTGGTGGGGGGCGGGGATAAAGCCTTCGTTTCCGGCGCTGATATCAGTCAGTTCGAAAAAACGCGTCACAACGCCGAGGCCTCGGAAGAATATTCCAGACGTAGCGCCGCCCAGCGCGCTTTGTTGGCCGATTATCCGAAGCCGACCATTGCCTGCATCCGTGGTTTTTGCCTCGGCGGCGGGATGCAGGTTGCGATGCTGGCGGATATCCGTATCGCCGCCGAGAACAGCCAGTTCGGAATTCCTGCCGCCAGGCTTGGCATTGCCTACGGCTATGATGGGCTCAAGCATCTGGTCTCGCTGGTGGGACCGTCCTGGGCGCGGCTGCTGATGTATACGGGCATGCGGATCGGTTCTGCCGAGGCGGTGCGGATCGGATTGGTGGATCGCGTGGTCCCAGATGCGGAACTGTGGAGCGCGACCGACGAAATCGCCCGAACTATTTCGGCCAACGCGCCACTGGCGATTCAAGCGGCCAAGATCACGATCGCTCAGGTGTTAAAGGATCCCGACAAGCGTGACATGGACGCGATCAAGCAGATCGGCATCGCCTGCATGGACTCGGAGGATTTTCGCGAAGGACGGCGCGCGTTCATGGAAAAACGCAAACCGCAGTTCAGGGGCCGATGATTTAGCCTTCGGGGGCCATTGAGCGCCGGCGCGTAAAGGCTGATTTGGTGCCCTGTCCAGTCCCACCCGAAAAAACATTTCCCTACCCGGCAGACCCAAATCAAATCCATAACCCGCGCCGTCCTGTTCCAAACGAGGGGCGTTGCGCAACGTCACGGAACGTGGTGCGGGATGCAATGGACGCTGATAGCGCGCTTGACGAAACGTGCGAAAGCGGACGGCGAAGTCGTGTGGTCCTGACGCCTCGACGCTGGCGTCAAGTTGGCGGAAGTAATTTCGCCGGCGACGGTGACAACAAAGCCCGATCACCGGGGAGAGCGCGGTATAAGCCGTAAAACCATTGCGCGGGGAATGCCGGATGATTTCGGTGAACCTGTGGTGACTACACTCGTATGCTTTCTATTTTTGCATACGAGGCTGCGGGTGCATCGCGCGCCCGGCATTCCCTGCGCCCTCTGAATTTCAGATGGCTTTACACATTGGCCAACTCGCGCGGGAATGCGCAGCGAGATCGCGGAGATGTGGGTGTGCTTACAAGCGAAATCGCAGAGGAGTGCGCATCGGTGAATACCGCGTGTGCTTATCCCTCCCCCACTTGTTGTGGGGTCGAGACGAGCAAAGCTCTCGCTCTGAGGTGGCGCGAAGCGCCGGGTGGGGGTTGTTAGCGCGCACACCGAAACAGCCCCCACCCGTCCCATCGTTCGCGACGCTCACGATGTGCCACCCTCCCCACGAAGTGGGAGGGATAAGAAAGAGCGAGCTTCGCTCGCCACAATGGTGAAACGCCGTGCGCGCCAACTCTATCAGAGTCGTCCCTGCGAACGCAGGGACCCATAACCACAGGGCTCAATGGTTGGTCGGAATGGTTGAACAGTCTTGTTCGCAAGGAGCGCCGCGGAGTATGGGTCCCTGCTTCCGCAGGGACGACATCGAATGGTGGGTAATGGATCGCGGAGGTGTGGGTGAAAATACGCGCCGGCCGTCATTGCGACGAGCGGACGGGACGAAACAATCCACGCTTCAACTCGCTTCATGGATTGCGTCGCTTGCGCTCGCAATGACTGGATTCAACATCTTGCGTTTGGCTGTACGCGCCTTGCAATCAACGCACCTGGTCCGGCAGCTACAGCGCAGAAAGCACCGCGTTGGTGATATCGGAAGTACCGTTGCGGCCACCGAACTCCATTGGCTTGATGCCATCGGCGTAGGCTTTGTCGACCGCGCGTTCGATGCGCTCGCCGGCTTCGGCGGCGGCCTCCAGGCCGTGCTTCTCGGCGAGCCAGTCCAGCATCATCGCTGCGGAGAGGATCATCCCGGTGGGATTGGCCTTGCCTTGCCCCATGATGTCAGGCGCGGTGCCATGGCACGGCTGGAACACGGCATGACTATCCCCGATGTCGGCGGATGGAGCCATGCCCATCCCGCCGATCAGGCCTGCGGTCATATCGGAGAGGATGTCACCGAACATGTTCTCCATCACCATCACGTCAAAATCCCAGGGGCGCTTGACCAGCAGCGCCGAGCAGGCGTCGACGTAGAGCCTATCGGCCCTCACGGCTGGATGGCGCTTTGCGGCCTGATCGAACATTTCACGAAAGAAAGCAAAAGCTTTGAACACGTTTGCCTTATCCACGCAGGTCAGCGCGCCCGGGCGCCCGCGCGACTTGCGTCGCTCCGCCAGCCGAAAGGAAAACTCGAACAGCCGTTCCGAAGTCTTGCGCGTAATCACAAGCGTCTCGCGCGCTTCAACGTCGGTGACGACGCCCTTCCCCATCGACGCAAACAGACCCTCAGTGGATTCCCGGATCACAACCAGATCGATGCCGCGCTGATCCGCGCCGACGATCGGGCTCGGTACCCCCGGGATGAGCCGTGCCGGCCGTACCCCGGCATAAAGGTCGAAATGAAAGCGCAGTTCCACTTGCGGCATGATTTCGGTGTTATCGGGATAACGCACCGACGGCATTCCGCAGGCGCCCAGCAGGATGGCATCCGCTTCGTCACACAAGCGGACCGTGCTTTCCGGCATCGACTTGCCAGTCGCGAGATAGTTGTTCGCGCCTGCCGCAGCATCGGTAAAACGAAACTTCAGACCGGAGCCGTTCTCGATTCTGCGCAAGACCTCGAGCGCGGGGGCCATCACCTCGGGGCCGATACCATCGCCGCCGAGCACGGCAATATGCAACGCGTTATTAGCGGACATGGGAATTCCTTAGGTCAGCCCGGCACTTGCCGACGATACATGAACTTACGGCGTAAGCACCGCTCGCCCAACGAGCCTCCCCTTTTGCAGCTCGACCAGCGCGTCATTGGCCTGCGCCAATGGCATAGGCGTCACCGGAATCGGCGCGATCTTTTTAGTGCGCACCAGATCAAGCAGCTCCTGGGTCTCCCTGAGATTTCCAACATAGCTGCCCTGGATGGTGATCGCCTTGATTGGGATCAGTGGCAACGCCCACGGCGCGCCGCCGCCGAACAGGCCAACAATGACGAGCTTGCCGCCCTTCGTCAGGCAGTCGAAGCCAAGTTGGGTGGTCTTGGCGTTGCCCACCAGATCGATCACCGCACGGATCGGACCGCCGGCTTTTTGCGCGAGCTGCTCCAGTGCATCCGGCGCGCCACCGTCAACACTCGCGAGCGCGCCGGCTTTCTCGGCCGCCTCACGCTTGCGCGCGTCGATATCGACGACGATGGCGCCCTTGCCCCCCATCGCCTTCAACAGCGACAGCGCCATCAATCCGAGGCCGCCCGCGCCGAAAATAACGATCGGTGTGCTGAATGCGGCCTCAACCTTCTTCAGAGCGCTGTATGTCGTGACGCCAGAGCACGCATAAGGCGCCGCCGTCACCGGATCGAGGCCTTTCAGGTTGAGCAGATAGCGCGGATGCGGAACGGTCATGTGGTCGGCATAGCCACCATCACAGTAAACGCCCAGCGACGCCGGCTTCAAACACATGTTCTCGTCGCCCGCGAGACACGCATCGCATTTGCCGCAGCCGAGCCACGGATAGACCAGCGCAACGTCGCCGATTTTCAAATCGCCTTTGTCGGCTGCCTTGACATCCGGTCCAAACGCAAGCACCTCGCCGACGGTCTCATGACCCATCGTGCGCGGCAGCGAGACGCCGCGATCTTTCAAGGACAGCGGTTTTCGTCCATGACCGAGATCGTAACCGCCCTCCCAGATATGCAGATCGCTGTGGCAAACGCCGGCGGCTTTCACCTTGATCAACACCTGCGTTCCCTGCGGTTGCGGAGTCGGCTGATCCACCTCCTTCAAGGGGGCATTGAAATTGGTGACCTGAAAACTTTTCATCGCTTCTCTCCCACTCGCGCGTACTCAATAGGCTTACGATTAGATGCTTAGCCCGCCGGGATCAATGGATGATGGCAAGCGGCGAACTGATCCGGCGCGATCGGGCGAAGCTCGGGTATTTCCTCGACGCATCGCTGGTCCGCGCGCGGGCAGCGGGTACGGAAACGGCAGCCGGATGGCGGCGACATCGGCGATGGCGGCTCTCCGACGGGCACGCTTTCGGCCGGCCTCATATCCGGGTCCGGCACGGGAATGGCCTCGATCAACAACGCGGTATAAGGGTGCGCGGGGTTTGCAAATAATTGCTCTGACGGGGCAACCTCGCAGAGCCGACCGAGATACATCACCGCTACCCGATCGCTCACGGCTTTCACAACAGCGAGATCGTGGGCGATGAACAGTAACGTCAACCCGAAGCGCGATTTCATGTCTTCGAGCAGATTTAGGATTTGGGCGCGGATCGAAACATCGAGCGCCGAAACCGGCTCGTCGCAAATGATGAATTCGGGATTGAGTACCAGCGCACGCGCGATGCAGATGCGTTGGCATTGTCCGCCGGAGAATTCATGCGGCAAGCGTCCAACCACCAGGGAAGGATCGAGACCGACCGCACTCAGCACTTGGCAGACAATCTCCCGGCGTTTCCTGGCGTCCTTGACACCGGAAATCACCAGAGGCTCCGCGACGATTTCGCCGATACGCCGCCTCGGGTTCAAAGAAGCGATGGGATCCTGGAAAATCAATTGCACGCGCTGGCGCATTTTCCGCAAGCAATCGCCGTGCATCATGGTGAGGTCCTGTCCGTCGAACAGAACCCGTCCCGACACAGCTTGGCGTAACTGCAGCACCGCACGGCCCAAGGTGGATTTCCCACAGCCGGACTCTCCCACCAGGCCGAGCGTCTCGCCGCGCGCAACTTCCAGACTGACTCCGGAGACCGCGTGGATCGTTTTACCCGCGACCGTATATTCGACCACGAGGTCTTCCACCCTGAGCAGGGGGTCGCGCGCATTTTTTTGGTTCACCTCAATCATGCGCCAATCCCGACCGGCACCGCAATTGGATGGAAGCAGGCAAACTGGTGCTGCATGGATTCGCCCTCGAGAACGGGCTTCTGCTGATGACACAAGCCCGACGCAAAGCGGCAGCGTGGCGAAAACGAGCAGCCTCGGAGAGGCCGGGTCGGATCGGGCGGCCGTCCCGAAATCGCCGGCAGTGGCGTGTGCGGAGCGGCATCGATCCTGGGGATCGCCGCCAGCAGCGCCTGGGTATATGGCATGCGCATTTTCTTGAACAGCGCGGGCGTGGGCGCGCGCTCCACGATGCGGCCGGCATACATCACCGCGACTTCATCTGTCCTGCCGGCGACGACGCCGAGATCATGGGTGATGATAATCATGGCCATGTGCCGGCGACGCTGCTCGCGGGCCAGCAAATCGAGAATCTGGGCCTGGATGGTCACATCAAGGGCCGTGGTTGGCTCGTCGGCAATCAGCAGTTTCGGCTCGCACGACAACGCGATCGCGATAGCCACTCGCTGCCGCATGCCTCCGGATAGTTGATGGGGATATTGCGCCAACCTCTGCTCTGGGGCAGGAATGCCGACTGCAGCGAGCAGCTCCACGCTGCGTTTTTTTGCCGAGAGGCCGTCGAGTTCGAGATGCTCCCGCAGCGTTTCGATCAGCTGAGTGCCGATTGTCAGCACGGGATTGAGCGAGGTCATCGGATCCTGGAACACCACCGCAAGGGACCGTCCGCGGAGTTTCCGCAGGCGTTCGGGATCGAGGCGCACGATGTCCTGGCCATCGAACATCACCCGCCCTGACAAATTCGCTTTGTTGGGCAGCAATTGCAGGATGGCGCGCGACAGCATGGTTTTGCCGCAACCGGATTCGCCAACTATTCCCAGCGTTCGGCCGGCCTCGATCGACAGCTCAACATGATCCACCGCACGCAGATTACCTCGCGATGTCGGCAAATCCACCGACGCGTCCTCGATTGATAGTAATGGCCGCGCTGTCACAGTGCGCCTTGCCGGGGATCGGTGATGGCCCGCAATGTATCTCCGATCAGATTGAAGGAAAGTACGGTGAGAAACATTGCAACCGCGGGAATGAACGCCAGACGCGGCGCTATTTCGAGGCTCTCCCGCCCCTCACCGATCATGCTGCCCCAGCTCGATATAGGTGGTGGCACCCCGAGGCCGAGAAACGACAGCGCTCCCTCAACGACGATGGTGACTGCGACGCCAAGCAGGAAAAATGCCAGCAGCGGCAAGAACACGTTCGGCAACAACTCTCGCAACAGGATGCGCGCGTGCGTGGCGCCGAGTGCCTGGGCCGCGATCACGAATTCGCGGCGCGCAAGCGTGAGCGTCGCGGCGCGCGCCACGCGCATGAAGGCGGGGATGCCGAGCACGCCGAGAATACAGGTCAGATTAAGCAGCGATTGCCCGAGGTAGGCGGTCACGGCCAGCGCCAGTATCAACGGAGGAAACGCCAACAACACGTCCATACTGCCGACCACCAGCGATTCGAAGCGCCCACGAAAGTAACCGGCCAGGATTCCAAGCGCGCCGCCAATCGTAATCCCGATCACGGGCGCGCACAGGCCAACCGTGAGCGATACTCGCGCGCCATAAATGAGCCGAGCCAATTCGTCCCGGCCGAGGCCATCGGTGCCGAGCCAGTGCGAAGCCGAGATCGGCACGCGGCGTTCGAGCATGTCCATGTCCGTCGGACTGGGTAACGGCAAAACGGCGGCGAGGGCGGCGGCGGCAACAATGAATAT
This sequence comes from Bradyrhizobium sp., assembly GCF_035273305.1. GTDB lineage: Bacteria > Pseudomonadota > Alphaproteobacteria > Rhizobiales > Xanthobacteraceae > Bradyrhizobium. The sequence continues at coordinate 13,734 of NZ_DATEPI010000167.1, forward strand.
GGTCCAGGCGATTGCGGCCCAGAACAGCCATCCCAGCCGGCGCGATCGCATGGCCGGACTGAGCGCGACCTCCTCGTCGATGCCGAGTTCAAGCGTGGCCATGGCGTATCCTGGGGTCGAGGACGGCGTAGAGCATGTCGACAATAAAATTCATCAGTACGAATCCACCGGCGACAAAGAGCACCACGCCTTGCAGGATGATGAGATCGCGGGTGTAGATGGCGGAAACGAGCAGCCGGCCAATTCCCGGCAACGCGAAGATGGTCTCAACGATAAGGGCGCCGCCGATCAGGCGTCCGATGTTGATCCCGGTGACGGTAATGAGCGTGAGCGACGATGGCTTCAGGGCATGCACGAACAGGATGCGCGACGCCTTCAAACCTTTAGCTTTGGCCAGAGCGATATAGTCTTCCTGCAGGGTCGCAATCATATCCGACCGGAGCACCCGCATGATTCCCGGCCATTCGGCGAGCGCCAGAGTCAAAGCGGGCAACACCAGGAAGCGCAAATTTGCCGCCGGGTCTTCCGCGAATGGCACGTAACCAGTGGCTGGCAGCCACCGCAGTTCGACCGCAAACAGGTAGATCAACAGGATCGCCGAGAGAAATGTCGGCACCGACAACATGCCGAACGCACTGCTGGTCATAAAGCGATCGAAGGAACTGCCGCTGCGCACCGCGCAAGCGATCGCGACGGGAACCCCGACGGCGAGCCCAATGATTTCGGCCAGCAGCATCAGTTCGAACGAGACCGGTAGCCGCTCGGCGACCGCCTGCAACACAGTCTGCCCGGTACGAAAGGACCTGCCAAAATCACCTTCGAACACATGCCCCAACCAACTGAAGTACCGCCACCAGATCGGCTGATCGAGTCCCATGTCGTGCCGCAAAGCAGCGACCTTCTCCGGGGTCGCCTGATCGCCGAGGATCACATAGGCGAGATCGCCCGGCAGCAGAGAGGCGATCAGGAAGGTCAACAGCGATACGGCAAGCAGAACGGGCAGAAGATAAAACAGCCGCCGAGCAACAAAGCCAAGCATAGCCTGTCATTCCAGCCAGACGTTCGATACGTCGATGACGCCGCCATAGATCTTCGGCAGCCCTTTCAGCTTAGCGGTCGAAATCGCGTAATAAGTGTTCTGGAAAGTCCAGAACCAGATCGCTTCCTGATTGATCAGCCTGCTGATCGCGCAATAATCCTCGATCCGCTGCGCAGTATCAGCGGTCGTGCGCGCATGCTCCAGCAATTTGTCCAGTTCGGGATTGGAGTAGTTGGCGAGCGCGACCGGGCTGCCGGTATGGAAGTTCGCGTACATCTGCGGGTCCGGATCGGCGAGATCGACGATGCGCCACGGCGTTATTTGGAACTGGCGCATGAAGGCGCGGGGCACGATGGTGGCCTGATCGACTTGCTCGATCTCCATATTGGCGCCGACCTGCTTCCAGAACTGTTGAAATATCTGGCCAGTATTGCGTCCGCGCGGCGTCGCAGTGACAATCATCTTGAAATCGACGGGCTTGCCATACTCCTTGATCAGGGCCTTCGCCTTCTCCACGTCGTTGGGAAGCGCACCATCGTCCTTGCACTTGACCCAGGAACCATCGCCATATGGATTGCTGGCCGGCCGGGCCAATCCATTGGTGAGGGCCTGCGACATCTTCTTGCGATCGATCGCCATCACCAAAGCGCGGCGCACGCGGACATCGTCGAATGGCGCGACTTTGGTGTTGAAGGCGGCGACCGCCGCGCCGGAGCCGGCATAGGTATGCACCTTCAACTTGGGATCTTTTTGAGCCTTCTGAATGTTGTCGGCATCCGCCTCGTCGTCCCAGATGAGATCTGCCTCGCCCGATTGCAGGCTGGCGAAGCGCGATTGCGCATCCGGAAGCGGCTTCAGAACGATGCGGTCGAGGTACGGATGGCCCTTGTTCCAGTAATCCGGATTTTTCTCGAGCACCATGCGGTCGCCCGCGGTCCATGACTTCAGAACGTAAGGTCCGGTGCCGACAGGATTGCGGTTGTAGTCCTCGCCCTTGGTCTTCCACGCCGTGGGTGACTGCATGACGTTGTTCGAGCTTTGAAGCGTCATCAGCGCCGGCATGTTCACCTGCGGGTCGTTCAAATTATAGACCAGCGTCAAATCGTCGGGCGCCTGTGCGTCGTGAATGTAGGATATGTAAAAGGCGCAGCGGCATTTGTTGGCCGGGTCCTTTTGCCGGTCGAAATTAAGCTTCGCCGCTTCGGCATTGAAGGGCGTACCGTCGTGAAATTTGACGCCGGGCCGAAGCTTGAACGTCCAGGTCTTGAAATCGTCCGAATGAGACCAGGAGAGTGCGAGCTTGGGTTGCACCTCGCCCTTATCATCGAGAGTCGTGAGCGTATCGAAAATGGCGGCGGCTGCGGTTTCCGCGGCCGTGTCGAATACGCCTACCTTCAAGGGATCAAAACCCGGTATATCCAGTTCGAGCCCTACGGTGATGCTGCCGCCCTGCTTTTGGGCCTGTGCGTTACTTGCGAACAGGGCAACTCCAAGCATCGTAGCAACGCAAATACCCGCGAGCGCCCGCGAGCGTGATGCTGATTTCATTTTGCTCCCTCCCGTATGCAATCCGTCCGGTGTTCCGGATCGGTAGTGACCTTCGATCAGATTGGCCGGAATCGCGGGCTGCGGCAAGGCCGAGACAGGAATGAGATGAAAGGCCGCAGTAGCGTCAACCTCAATCAGCGGAGTTCGGGAGCTAGCCGCTTTCCCGCGAAACCAGAGATTTCATCCTGGGACAACCCTGCGTCCTTCAGCAAGGCAAGTGTGTGCTCGCCCAAAGTAGCCATCCGTTTTCCCGCCGAAACTTCCGCGCCGGACATTCGGAACGGCAGATTCAAGACTTTGAACGTGCCGCCCTCATCTCTGACCTCGGACAGTGCGCCACGGTGGGCGATTTGCGGATCATTCATTGCCTCGGCGACCGTGCGATACGCGGAACAAGGGACGCCGGCGTTATTCAAATCGGCCACGCATTTTTCGGTGGAGAGGATGCGCGACCACCTCTCTACGCCATCCATCAAATCGGCCCAGTAGTCGCGGCGATCGGAATATTTCGCAAAACGTGGATCATCAATCCACTCGGGATGGCCGATAACTTTGATCAGGCTCTGGAAGGTCTTCTCGCTAGCGACCGCGAGCATCACGTACCCATCGGAGGTTTCGAGCGGGCCAAACAAAGGACGCGCAGTCGGCTTCACCTCAAATTGCGACCACTGCAATTCATTCAAGGTCAGGCTCAGCATCGATTCGAGCATCGAGACATCGATGTGCTGGCCTTCCTGACTGCCGTGGCGCTGGTGCAGCGCCGCCGAAATCGCTCCGAACGCATACACCCCGGTTAGAACATCCGCGTGATAGATCCCGCAATAATCCGGGCGGGATCGCCCGGGCTGATATGCAAGATGCGCCATCTCGTAACCCGACGCCGCATGGATCACGGGCGCGTAGGCCGGCAGCTCCGCCGACGGCCCGGTCTGGCCATAGCCCGAGATCGAACAATAGATCAGTTTCGGATTAAGCTCACGCAGCGAGCCGTAGTCCAGCTTCAATCGTCGCATCACGCCGGGGCGAAAATTTTCGACCAGAATGTCGGCCTTCGAGACAAGCCGCTGAACGATTTGAATGGCCGCGGGCGATTTCAAATCGAGAACGAGACTCTTCTTGCCGACGTTGAGTTGACCAAAAGCGGTGGAGCAGCCGTTGCGGAGAGGCGGACGCGTTCGCATCGTCTCCCCTTCCGCCGACTCGATTTTTATGACCTCCGCGCCCATGTCCGCGAGCATCCGCGTGCAATGCGGACCGGCAATGGTGGTTGAAAAATCAAGCACGCGAAGACCATCGAAACTCTTCCTCAAATCCACACCATCCAATGCCGCCGCCATCTTCAAAAACTCCCCTCCGGCCCGCGTAAGCCGGGACCCCGGCATCACCCTAAATCGCGGCGCTGATGTGGGGAAGCGACCCACGGGCACAATTTAGTGGCGCGGGGCCGATTTGGTGCCCCAGCGGCGGTCTCCGACGGCAGTTCCTTCCTTTCGCAGAGTGTCACACCTCTCATCCTTACCTTTGATTCTCAGGTGCGGGATGCGGGCTCGGCCGTGTCTCCGGCATGACAAACCAGATCAGCACAAGCCCCAATGCGGCGATGCCTGCCAGTCCGCTGAATGCGATACCGCTACCAAGGCGATCGCTGACGTAACCCGCCAGCACGGTGCTGAGCGACGCGCCGATGCCGGTAGCGGTACCGACGATACCCTGCGCCAGATTGAAATGACCGCTCCCGAACGCGACGTCCGCAACGATCAGAGGCACCATCACGCTGAACACTGCCGCGGTTATGCCGTCGAATACCTGCACGGCCACCAGCAGGTATGGATCGCGCACCGTCGAAAACATCAATCCGCGAACGGCCAGGCTGGCAAAACCCAGGAGCAGCAGCGGTCGCCGGCCCCATTGTTGCGCCAATCGTCCAACCTGCGGAGACACCAATGCAACGATGGCTTGCGGAACGATGATGCAGGCGGCGATCAGCACGGGCGCCCATTGAGCCGATCGGGTCGTGACCACACCCGCCATCAACGGCAGCATAGCGGCGTTTGCGAGCTGCAACAGCAATACACTACAGGCGAATATCACGAGCGGGCGCTGACGCACCAGGCTGAGGACGCTCGTGTTGGCGGCATCATTGGCATCGCGCATCAACGCGCCATGCGCCTGGGCCACGTCAATCTCGTGCTCGCGAATACGCGAAAGCGCGAGCAATGTCGGAACGGCCAGGATGAATGTGACCAGAAATACCGAACGACTGGAGATCAGATAGCCGGCGGTGCCCATCACTGCAGCGGCTGTTCCGTTCCCGAGCGAAGCAAATCGGGCGTTACGTCCAAGCCGCTCGCCCATCCCAATCGGCCCGACCAGGCCGAGACTGATCGCCGCGATGGCCGGTCCGAGCACGCAGCTCGCGGCAGCGTGCAGCGTCGCGGCAGTCACCACCACCGGAAAAATCGGCCACGACGCATAGGCGAGCGCGCTCATTCCGACAGCCGCAACTGCAAGGCCCGCCACCATCCGTTCGGAGCGGGCCGCATCGATGATCGCTCCGCCGGGCATTTGCCCGAGCAGCCCGACGACGCCGCCGATCGACAGCACGAGACCGATCTGGGCTTGGGTCCATTTCTGGGTAGTCAGGTACACGGCGATGAACGGTCCGAAGCCGGTCTGCACATCCGCCAGGAAGAAGATGAACCAGTCGAGACCGCGCAAGCTCTGGCGCGAAGGAGCTGCCGGCGTTGCCATTAGCGACTCTGATCGGTACGAGGAACAACTGTCGCTGCCGATCGCTCCCCCACGATCATGATCGACCCGGTCAATCGAAACGCGCTGGCGCTCGGCATCGTTTCTCACCACTTCGCGTTCCAATTATAGTGGCTTGAGAGTGCCCGATGCGCCAAGCACGACGATAGGCTGATCCTCCTTATATTCGGGAGCTGCTTTCACCTGATCCTTTGTCAATTCGAGCGTAATGCTGTCACCTTTATCCGCGACGCGTCCGAAATGCAGCGCGCTCCAGTCCACGACGATTTTTCTGCTGCCGACACCCAGAAACCCCCCGAAGTCAATAACAGCGGCACGCACGACTCCGGCGCGGTCGACGATGACGTCCACGATGCGTCCCATGTCCTCGTTCGCCGGGCTGCGGACGTCTCGGCCGAGCACGCCATGGGCCTCCTTTGCGCCAATGATCGTAACTGAAGGTGGCGGCGATTCCTGTTTGGGAGTCGCATTCGGTGGTGGAGAAGCCTGCGGCGATTTGCTCTCCGGAGGTGGCGAAGCAGCATCGTTTTGAGCCCAGCAGCCCTCCACCCCAACTAACGTCAAGCCTGCAATCAAGATGCACAGATGCTTCGCGGTCATAGCGGTTTCCTTGCGGCCAGATGCCGCGTCAATGCGCCATCACGATTGACACCTGGATATGACCACGCGTGTTCAATACTTCGAGCGATACCTCGTCGCCATGCCTTCTGACCCTAAGGTCGACACTCGATGGTCCCAGCCGCAGCTCGCGCAGCACCACCTCATTGAGAAACGTCGGCAGCCGCGGGTTGCGCATCCGGATTTCGCCGCGTTGGGAATCGAACTCAAGTCCGAGCGCCGCCTCTAACAACGTGAACGGAGTCGCGCTCGCCCACGCCTGTGGCGCACATGCAACGGGATAGAGTGTTGGCCCACGCCCCTTCTCCCGCCGAAATCCGCAGAACAGTTCCGGAAGCCGACGCAAATCCATGTAGGTGGCGGCTTCGAAAAGTCCCTTGAACACATGAGCGACCGAATGCTTTAGGCCGTACCGTGCAAAGCCCAGTGCGATCAGCGCGTTGTCGTGCGGCCAGATCGAACCATCGTGATACGACATTGGATTGTAACGCGCTTCGCCGTGCGCCACCGTGCGGATTCCCCATCCGGTAAAGAAATGCGGTCGCAACAAATCACTCGCGACCTTTCGGGCCCGGTCTTCGCGCACGATCCCCGTGAACAATAATTGTCCGGCATTCGAGCTTCGTACTTTGCACGGCTGTTTGGCGCCATCGAGCGCGAGCGCATATGTGCCAAGTTCCTCGCACCAAAAGGCTTCCTCGAAGCTTTCCGCCAAATGCTGCGCCTGGGCCTCAAGCGCTTGTGCCATTTCAGACTTTCCAAGCCGCAACGCGCAACGCGCTGCCAGCCGCTTGGCGGCAAAAACATAGCCCTGCACTTCCGCGAGCGCGATGTAGCCTTCGGCCAAACGGCCGTCGGCGTGAAATATCGCGTCGTAAGAGTCCTTCCAACCCTGATTTGCCAATCCCTGCTCCGACGCGCGTTGGTACTCAACGAAGCCGTCCTGGTCGGGATCACCGGCTCCATCGATCCAGCCCAGCGCCGCCTCGATCGAAGGCCACAGCTCCTTGAGCGTTCCCTCATCTCCGGTGCGTTCGACGTAAAGGCCTGCCAACAGCACAAACAGCGGCGTGGCGTCGACACTGCCATAGTATTGCTCAAACGGCACTTCGTGCAGCGCCGCCATCTCACCACCGCGCATCTCATGCAGGATCTTCCCAGGCTCGGCATCCGCGCGCGGATCAACGGAGTTAGCCTGATAAAATGCGAGCCGCTTCAGAACGCCGTGAGCAATGCGAGGGTCGATCCACAGCATCTGCAATCCCGTGATGATCCCGTCACGCCCGAACGTCGTGGAATACCAGGGAATACCCGCATAGGGATATCGTCCCTGCGGTGTCTCCGTCGTCAGCATGTTAAGGTCGGCCATGGATTGGCACAGCACCTCGTTGAAAATGTCGTTTGACGTTTCGATGCTGGTGGCACCCGCTGTGGAGCAGCGCATTTCGCGACGATGGGCCAGCAACCCGCGAAAGAAAGGAGCCGGCTTGAACGATGCCGGCTTGTTGCAGGATGCGGCAATAAATAGTGAGCTAGTCTGATGCGGCTCGAGCTTGAGATGATAGGTCGCGGAATTGACTGCAATCCGTGTCGGCCGAGGATCGAAGTGCAGCGCCAGCGTTCGCGAAACTCCGTCTAGACCTTTGTACTCCAGCAAAACGTCGCTAGCAGTGAGTAATCTGCTCGAGCCCGTCCCGCGCCGCGGACGCTGTTCGCCACGCACCTCAAACAGATCGGCAAAATCGTTGTCGAATAACAGTCTCAAATCCAGGCTCGCCAGCCGATCACCGTGATTCTGCAACCCGATCCGCTGATAAGCCGTTCCGCGCCACAGAAATATGGTGCGCACAATATGCAGCATGTCTTTTTGCAGCACGATCCGGCCATCTCGATAGATGTCAGGATTTGTGAGATCGACGGTCAGCCCCGAATTATCATCGCGGAGATTGGAGCCGAGCAGCAAAGGCTGAACTTCGTCCAGCACCAATTCCAGCCGGGCGAGATAACGGGTATCGGCGTTGAACAAGCCGTCCGGACCGCCGGCGGAAGCGCCGATGTCGCCATGACTGTCGAGCACGATAAAAGTGTCGTCGTGCTTGAGCGAGCGTCGCGGTCTCGCCGCGGGCCCGGTCATCGGAATGTAGAAAGGCGATTCCACTACCTGTTCGATGGTCCTTGCCATCGTAACTTGGGTAACGACTTCGGCTGCCATGAAACCTCGGTTTCCCCCCGCCGGGATTAAACGCTTCAAAACTCGTTACTTAGGCTGTATGTCAGGCTACGTTCAGGCCGCTCAGGCTGCGTGCTTCGCGAGCCGGTTCATCTCCTGCCTGACCAGTTCGCGATACGGACCATGGCGCTGCATCAGCCGGTCCGGTGGCCCATCCTCGATGATGGTGCCGGCCTTCAGCATCACCACCCGGTCGAAATTGCGCAGCGTCGCCAGCCGGTGGGCGATCGCAATGACCGTGCGCCCCCGCATCAACCGGCCGAGCGCTTCGCGGATCGCTTCTTCGGATTCGCTATCGAGTGCCGCAGTCGCCTCGTCAAGCAAGAGGATCGGAGCATCCTTCAGGAACGCGCGCGCAATCGCAATCCGCTGTCGCTGGCCCCCCGAGAGCTTCACGCCACGCTCCCCGACCATGGTTGCAAGACCCTCAGGCAGCGTTTCGACGAAATCGCAGCGCGCAGCGATCGCCGCACGCAGCACCTCGTCATCGGTGGCATTGGGGCGGCCATAGCGGATATTCTCCATGATCGACCGCTGGAACATGGCAATGTCCTGCGGCACGACGGAAATCGCCTGGCGAAGGCTTTGCTGCGTCACTTTTGCGATGTCCTGACCATCAATCGTGATCGTCCCCTCCTGCACGTCATAGAAGCGCTGGAGCAGGACAAACAAAGTCGATTTCCCACCGCCGGACTGCCCCACCAGCCCTACCCTCTGACCGGGCTGAAGCCGAAGACTGAATTTATCAAATACCTGAACTCCGCCTGGATAACGAAACGAAATGTCGTCGAAGGCGATGGCCGCGCCCCTCTTGACCAGCGGCTCAGCTTCCGGGTGGTCGCGCAAGTCGTGGGGCAACAGCAGCGTGGCAATGGCTTCGGTCAGCCGGGCGACATGCTGGGTGACGTCGACCAGCGCCACCGCCAGGTCGCGCGTCGCGCTCAAAATCGAAAGGCCAAGTGTGCAGACCAGGACGACGTCGCCGGTCGTGGCATCACCATTCTGCCAAAGCACAATGGCCCAGGCCAACAGAGCGATGGTCAGGGTGACGGTAACTCCGGCATGTATGATCCGCAGTTTCTCAAGATATCGCAGGCTTCGCCCCCGCGCCGTCACTTCGCGGGCGACGGTCGCGTCAAAACGGTCGTGCTCCAGGCTCAAGCCACAAAACGCCCGTACCAGCGGCATGTTGTTGATGACGTCCACCATTTCGCCATCAACGGCCGCGGCTTTGTCGGCGAAGTCGTCGTGCAGCGGCTTGCCTGCCGCAGCCAGGCGAAACATGGCCACCACCATTCCACCTGCAATAACAGTAAGCCCAGCCGCCATCGGCAGGCTCACGGTTCCGATCAGGATGATTGCCGCGACCGTCGCCATGCACGGCGGCAACACATTCCAAACGAACATGTTTTCCACCGTGAAGACCGCGTTCGATGTGGCGGTGATGCGGCTTGTCAGCATTCCGGGCAGCCGGTCGGAAAAATAGCTCGGCGAATGGCCTGTCAAGTGACGGAAAATATCCCGCCGCAGATCACCGGTAACTCCCACGAAAGTGAAGCTCGCGGTCCAGCTCGCAATTCGCCAAAGAAAGTTATCCGCAGCGATCAACGATATGAGCAAAATGAATGCCAGCCATACGTTGGCCGCTCGCGCGGGTCCTGAGGACAACCCATCGACGAGGTACTTCACCCCGTATTGCGTGCCGACAGAACAGGCGACAGCGATCATCACGGAGGCGACGATGACCACATGCGAAGTCGAACGCTGGCGCAAATAGCGCAGCACGAAAGCGAGCGGACGATTGGCATATCCAGAGAGACTATCCATGCGACTCAATTCGTTGGAGAAGACGACCTTTATGTGGAAGTGTCAGGACCGAATGCGACAACACGTCGGCGGTTCCCGTCGCGGCGCCATCAATACTGTGCAACAATCCTGCAACATTGAGCGTGATGAGAGGCTGAACAGCGTGACGGTACGAGCAAGAACACAAGTAGAAGAAGCTTGATGGCGAGGGAACTTCGCACGTGCGGAAACGTTCCATGTGAGGTACGGCGGTGCCAAGTGCGAGGCGGGGCTGAATTCATCAAAAACATAAGGAGAAGGTGAGATGCGCATCGCGCAGGTTGCTCCGCTGACGGAGGCTGTTCCCCCCCGGCTCTATGGCGGAACAGAGCGGGTGGTACACTGGCTGACGGAGGAGCTTGTCGCGTTGGGCCACGATGTCACGCTTTTCGCGAGCGGAGATTCGGAGACCTCAGCGAGGTTGGAAGCGACATGGCCAAAGGCGCTGCGCCTCGATGGAGCGGTCCGCGATCCCAACGCGCTGCACATCGTCATGCTGGAGCGCGTCCGGCAGAAATGCGACGACGAGGAATTCGACCTGCTGCATTTTCATCTCGACTACTACCCGTTCTCGTTGTTCTCCCGGCAGCCGACCCCTTTTTTGACCACGCTTCACGGGCGCCTCGATCTCCCGGAGCATCAACCGGTGTTCACGGTCTTCTCTTCTGTTCCGGTGATTTCTATTTCCGACGCCCAGCGGCGCCCGGTGCCGCAAGCCAATTGGATACGCACCGTCCACCATGGCATCCCAGAGAAGTTGTTGATGCCGCTTGATTTAAGGCCACAATACCTCGCCGTGCTCGGGCGGATCGCGCCGGAAAAAGGCGTGGACAGGGCTATCAGGATTGCGATGCGGTGCGGCATTCCGCTCAAAATCGCGGCCAAGGTGGACGCTTCTGACCAGGATTACTATGACGAGGTGATCCGGCGACTCATCGACGGCAATCCCCTGGTCGAATTTATCGGCGAGATAGGGGACCGCGAGAAGCCTGAATTTCTGAGCGGCGCCATTGCCTTGCTGGTCCCGATTGATTGGCCGGAGCCGTTCGGACTTGTCATGATCGAGGCGATGGCTTGCGGCACGCCGGTGATCGCATACAACCGCGGCTCGGTCGCCGAGATCGTCGATCACGGCCTCACTGGGTTTGTGGTCGACGATGAAGGTAGCGCGGTCGCGGCGGTCGAACGCGTTTTCGACTTGAGCAGATCTGCGGTCCGACAACAATTCGAGTCCCGGTTCACGGCCCGGCGCATGGCGCTGGAGTATCTTGAGGCCTACAATCGCCTAGTTGAGCCGGTCGAACCGAGAATCAAACTGGTGAGCAGCGCCGAGTGAGCTAGGCGTCATTGGGACCCG